>CALMDO010000167.1 GCA_937862805.1 uncultured Bacteroidota bacterium | reverse complement strand
AAAAGAATTACCAAATCAGGGATTATGCCAGGTAAAAGCCATAGGACCTCAACCCGTTTCGACTTCGGGAGAAAGCCATGGAGAGATTGCCTTTTCCTCCTCCTGCTTTTATTCGTGCTTCAAACCCCGGCTGCCGCACAACAAAATTCAAAATCAGGTGGGGTCTGTTTCCGGGTTGATAACAATCCTTCAATCGAAAAATTAAATCAGTATTACGCTGTTTTTCAAAAATATCAGAAAAAATTCTGTTTGAGTATCTCTTCCTGGTCTCTGCCTATCAATGCTCCCTATATCAGTACTTTGCGCTATTTCTCCTCGCAGGGACATGAAATCATGGATAATACCCCCACTCATCAGACTCATTTTTTTAATCTCCTCAATATCCAGGATACAGTTTTGTACGCCGGTAACTGGGGGGTCGACCATTTCACAGGACAACAAGTTTGTTTGAAATATACGGCAATCGATACGACTAAAAATCACAACGAGGGATTGGTCACCCTGGAAGGAAACACCATCATCAGCCACGCCAATGGTGAATTCGGAGACCTCAATGGCACTCCTTATTATTTTGCCCTGTACCTGAACCCCCTTGGCAGACCTTTTCTATGGTATGACCTTAAAAATATCAACCCCTTTGATCCGGATACCTTAAAAATCAAATCTTTCTGGGCAGAACCTGTTAACTTTGCCTTTTATGGTAATGTAAAATACCACAAACTGACCCCGAGGGATGTATATATGCACCCTGAAGCCATTGAACTCCTCGGCAGAGAAAGTTTAAGGATTTACGACGCCATCAACATTCCCCGACCCACGACCTGGGTGCAACCCACCGGACAAATGCCCTGGATCACAGCCTATAACATGAAGAGTTTTCTTGGTGATTCACTCGGATTTACGGCAGGTTCCACCCCGGCGAACCAGGCTTTTTTCTGCTACAACGAATACAACCCTGTCGGTGTCAAGCAATTTGCCATCCCCACAGGAGATATTTCTATTGAGAATTACTCATTTCAGTGGAACAAAAACCGCATAGCCAATTTCTTCGCCAAACATTATGTAAAGGTTGACCTCTCTTATTTTTCCGAAGATCCGGGCCAATGGAACGCTTATCTTCAACGGCTCGACAGCCTGCTCAAATGGTGCTATACCAAGAATATTCCTGTCCAGACTTACAGAAAATGGAGTGACATTCTTTACGACAGCCTGCCTGGAAAACTGGTCAATGTTTTCCCCAAATTAAATGTCGATTTGGATGGTGACGGATTCCCTGATGGTTTCGACCAAAACCTCAGTATCCCCGGAATTTATAATAAGAAGGATGGTGTACCGGAAAGCGGTAATTGCTCCTTTCAACTCCAGGGGTCAGGAACCATCTGCCAGATCTCCCTTTTAGCTGGTCTTGAAAAAGGCGACAACAAATTCTCACTGTGGGTCAAAAGAACCATCCCTTCTTCCGGACAGATCGAAGTTATCTTCACCTTTCCTGAAACCGGGGAATCACGATTGCTTACCATACCCGTCGATTCAACTTTTTGGGTAAAACAGATGCAGGTTGTCAATATCCCGCCATCAGTAACACTGGCCAATATCGTTATCAGAAGCCCATCACCGGTTGATGATACCCTGAAGATCAGTGGAATGGAGCTGAGGTCCTCAGGTTTCCTGACCCTGTCTAAAGCACCACCCCAGGTAATTACAGCCAACGAACCTTTCCAAAACTTTAAACTGAATACACTGGTTGACAGTTCTTTGTATGCTCCTTCAACCCTGTCCTGGACAGTCCGGGGAAACACAATCCTCCAGGCCGCCGTCCTTCAGGACAACATCCTGAAAATACGTAAACCCGTTTCTTTTTGGGAAGGAGAGGACAGTTTATATGCTGTGGCGCTCAGTCCTGACGGTCTCCGCGATAGTTGTCTGATGAAATATATTTCACAGCCGATACCTGTAACCTGCGGTGGAACTCCTGTTCAGATCACGCTGCTGGATACGTTGAGCAATGACATTATCCAATGGAGTTCTGACCCTTATGATTCTACCATCTCCAACCGGACCATTTATAACCCGGTCGTTTCATCCAAAGTAACAACCCTTTACCGGGTGGTTTGTGTCAATCCCCTGGGTAATATTTACCATGATAGTTTGCAGTTGATAAGGTTCGTCAATCCCGACCCCGGTCTGCC
>CALMDO010000166.1 GCA_937862805.1 uncultured Bacteroidota bacterium | reverse complement strand
GATCCCAGCAACCTGGCTGAAACAAACCGGCCTTCAATTCTGAAACGTGCGGTGATCTCCTCGATGTTGGGCATGTTCTTAATCCTGATCAAAATTACAAGTTTTTTCGGTACTTTCGCACAGTTACCCAAATCGGATGTTATGTCGCACACTTCAACCCGCACAGGGTTCACCTCCTTTCCCCGAAATTTCCGGACCGCGGTGACCATGGAATTTTTCGAAAGGGGATCCTATTACGGCGTGATGTCGGTCTTGTCGGTTTACCTGGTTTTATCTAAGGATAACGGGGGATTGGGCTTCACCAAAGAGGGTGTCGGGATCATCAAAAGCACCATCACCCCGTTGCTTTATTTCCTGCCCATCCTTTCCGGCGCGATCGGTGACCGGTATGGCTACAGGAAAGTGCTGTTTTTTGCTTTTTTTACCATGAGCCTGGGCTACCTGTTTGCAGGTTTTTCCGAAACCTGGGTCACCGTCTTCAGCAGCATGATCCTGGTGGCCCTGGGAGCCGGTTTTTTCAAGCCGCTCATCGTGGGTACCGTGTCCAGGGTAACGGATGAATCCACCTCCTCTCTGGGTTTTGGTATCTATTACTGGTCGATCAACCTGGGAGCTTTTTTATTCCCCCTCATTTTGGTGCCCTGGCTTAAATCCATCGCCTATCATTACATTTTTTTCATGGCAGCGCTTGGTACAGGATGGCTGTTGCTACTCAATTTTTTTGTTTTCCGCGAACCACGGGGTACAGGTACATCGAAGCCGGTTGGACAGGTCCTGGGTGAAATGGTCAGCGTTCTCAAAGATTATCGGTTCATTCTCATGATCGTGATCTATTCGGGTTTCTGGATCATGTACTTCCAGGTCTATGATTCGGTACTCTGGTACCTGACGGAAAAGGTGGATATGTCGCCCATCAACAAGGTCGTGAATTCCTTTTTATCTTTGTTTGTCAGCAACCCGCAATGGAAGTTTGAAGCGGAACATGTCACCGCGATGAACGCGGGAGCGATCATCCTGTTGCAACTGTTGGTTTCGGGACTGGTCAGGAACACCAAACCTTTGCCGACCATGATTGCAGGAATTGCCTTGGGATCAGCCGGAATGGCCATGCTGGCCATCGCTCCCGAAGGATGGATCTTCGTGGCTTCCATGTTTGTGTTCACCCTGGGCGAAATGACCGCTCACCCAAAGTTTATTGCTTACATCGGGATGATCGCCCCCGATGATAAAAAAGCGCTTTACCAGGGCTATTCCTTCTTGTACGGCGTGATTGGCAGCGGCGTAGGAGGGATCTTAGGCGCTTGGCTTTATGTACTCTATGTCGAAAAATTGAACCAACCTTCCATGTTATGGTTGACATTCAGCATGATAGGGGTTCTGACTATCATCGGTCTGTTGCTCTACAACCATTTTCTGGCACCCCGGAAAAAATGATCCTGCGAGGTTCCTGATCAATGTTCCTCTTTAAAGGGATGGATGCGGAAAGTATAAGTATAATCCTTTGCCGGCAGGGTGTATTCAGCATGGGTGCGGGCGCCCCAACTGTCATCACCCCCGACCCCCATTTGCCGCAGATCAACATTCAGATCGATGAAAGGATTTTCATGCAGGTCGTTGAGGTGTTTGCCCCCTTGCCTGAACCCTTTCATATCATCGTAAGTATAAGGCAAAGCGCTGAAACAGACCAACGGCTCGCCTGAAATGGTCATTCCGGTTTTTCCGTTGCCAAGCGTCAGCCAGCGCACTTCGGTTTTGTACCCGTTTTCCTGAGGCCGTACATAAGGGGTGAATTGTTCTTTCACAGTACCTGACCAGAGACCCACAAAAGCAGAAGTTTTGCGGTCCTCGTAGTTTTCCCAGGGGCCTCTTCCAAACCAACGGAGCTTATTTAAGTCCGGGTTGATCTCAAGGTTCATCCCAAAGCGCGGCAACTCCGGCAGTTTGGGATCTACCCCGGAAAGCGTTGTCGTAACTTTGATTTCACCATTGGAATAAACTTTATAAACGACCTCCATGGTGGCCGTCAACTCCGCGAAGTTGTAAGTAACCCGGAATTCCACAGTGCGCGGGTCAACCATCACAAGCCCGGAAGAAAGCACGGTACGTTGTTCTGAAGCATTGAACCATACCTTGGAACGTTCTGCCAGTCGGTTACCGACGTCATTATCTGTCGGGGCCCTGCGAAAGTTAGGCAGGGGACCGCGATGGATCATTTCCGTTCCTCCATATACCAAAGAGGAGAGGGTGCCGGTGGAGCGATCGAATTGTACCGAAAAATCTTTACCCGAAAGGCTGATTTTGCCAGGGTTACTGACAGAATCGGGGCGAAGTACGGGAAATTTGCCGGTCACCGGTTCTGCGGTAACACTGACCGGTCTTCCTTCCACACCGGGCAGGGATTTCACAGGGATCGCGATCTGTTCTGAAGCCAGGATATGCCCTGTTTCAAGCAAACCATAAGGAGCCGTCGTTTTGAGGTAAAGGTTCAGAAAGTATTCGGTTCCGGGTTTCATCATGGGCATCCGGGGAGAGAGATCGACTATTTTGGAGGCAGAAGGCAGCAGGGTGAAAGGGGTTACTTTTCCCTGATCAATACGGGCGCCATTGGCAGTGATCTCCCATTCAATAAAAGTGTTGGCCAGATCGTAGAAATCATAACGGTTTTTCACCTCAATGATCAGGTTAGATGGCCCGGAAGGGATGAATTGAACGTATTGATAGACCTTCTTAACTTCGTAGTAGGCAGGATGGGGAGTCCGGTCGGGAAATACGATACCGTTGCACATAAAGTTGCCGTCGCCGGGCACATTCTCAGGACCATAGTCTCCGCCGTAAGTCCAGTAAGTTCTGCCGGTCAGATCCAACGCCTTCAGCCCCTGGTCAACCCAGTCCCAGATGCAACCGCCCTGGAGTTGCGGATACCTTTCGATCACATCCCAGTAATCCTGGAAATTCCCTGTACTGTTCCCCATGGAATGGGCATATTCGCAAAGGATCAGCGGGCGTGACTGGCGTGCATAACCATACCATTTCAGATCCTGGGGGCTCCAGTACATCGGGCAGAAAATGTCAGTACAGGCGCCTGTTTCAGCCCGCTCGTACCATACCGGCCGGCTGTTGTCGCGGTGCTTGACCCAATCGTAAGTAGCTTCGAAATTGCATCCGTATCCTGCTTCGTTGCCCAATGACCAGATCACCACGCTGGGATGGTTCTTATCGCGTTCAACCATCCGTTCGGTTCTGTTCAGGTGCGCTTCTTTCCAAAGCGGGTTGTTCCCAAGGGTCCGGTCGGGATGATAGCCCATGCCATGCGATTCGATGTTGGCTTCGTCGATCACGTACAGACCGTATTCGTCGCAGAGATCATACCAGTAAGGATCGTCGGGGTAGTGGCAGGTTCGCACGGTGTTGATATTGGCCTCCTTCATCAGCTTGATGTCCTTTATCATGCTTTCACGGCTGATGAAATGACCCGTGACGGGATCTGCTTCATGACGGTTCACCCCTTTGATCAGAACCGGTTTCCCGTTTATGAGGAATTGTCCGTCCTTCACCTCCGAAGTCCGGAACCCCACTTTGCAGCCGGTGGTTTCCAGTATCTTACCGTCACCCTGGCGCAAGGTCAATACAAGTTGATAAAGGGCCGGGATCTCGGCGCTCCATTTTGTTGGAAACGGGATGGCTTTTTCGAAATACAAGGTATCCTCCTCTTTTTCTGACAGATACAGCGGCATTGATAGACGGAATTCCGCCTGATCGCCATGACCCGGAGCATACAGTGCAATCTCAAGGGAGAGTTCATGGTCAGGCTGTTTTGCGGCATCTGGCAGAAGATGGCGGATGCAGGTCGTCACCTTCAGCCATCCGTGGGTATAGTTATCGAACAGCTCTCCTTTGGCAAAGAAATCCCGGATTCTTGTCACGGGTGTTGAATAAAGAAAAACATCCCGGTTGATCCCGCTCATCCGCCACATATCCTGACATTCAAGGTAAGTACCGTCAGACCATCTGAAAACCTCAATACCCAGGTTGTTTTTCCCTTCACGAAGGTAGGGTGTGATGTTGAGCTCAATGGGTGTCTTTCCATCCTTTCCCATTCCTATCTGTTTGTCGTTGAGGTAGATATAGCAAAATGATTTCACAGCTCCAAAGTGCAGAAAGACCTG
>CALMDO010000165.1 GCA_937862805.1 uncultured Bacteroidota bacterium | reverse complement strand
CTTAAACAGCAATTGATATGAAATATGATATTATCGTGATCGGCAGCGGTCCGGGTGGGTATGTAGCCGCTATCCGGGCTGCACAGCTCGGTTTCAAAGTGGGTGTTGTGGAACGATCCGAATTGGGAGGCATTTGTCTCAACTGGGGCTGTATCCCCACGAAAGCTTTACTGAAGAGCGCATCCGTATTTCAATACCTTAAACATGCCGGGGAATATGGGATTACTGCCGGTGATGTGCAACCCGATTTCACGGCCATGGTAAAACGCAGCCGCGGCGTGGCTGAAACCATGAGCAAAGGCATCCAGTTCCTCCTGAAGAAAAACAACATCGACACCATCATCGGTACCGGTAAGGTACAACGAGGGAAAAAAGTCTTGGTTACCGACCCTGAAGGCCGGGAATCCGTTTTTGAAGCCGACCACATCATTCTTGCCACGGGCGCCCGTTCAAAGGAACTGCCCAACCTACCGCAGGATGGAAAGAAGATCATCGGGTACCGGGAAGCGATGACACTGCCAGAGCAACCGGCCACCATGGTGGTCGTAGGATCGGGAGCTATCGGATCAGAATTTGCCTGGTTTTATCAGTCGATCGGCACCCGTGTTACCTTGATTGAAGTTCTCCCCAATGTTGTTCCGGTGGAGGATGAAGAGGTCTCCAAAGCCCTTGAACGTTCATTCAAAAAATCAGGAATGAAAGTGATGACAGGCGTTTCAGTGGAATCGGCTGACATTTCGGGGACCGGATGTAAGGTTACGGTGAAAACTAAAAAAGGGGAAGAGGTGATCGAATGTGACATCATCCTTTCTGCAGTGGGAGTGACAACCAACATCGAAGGGATCGGGCTTGAAGAAACCGGTATTCAGACAGAACGGGGTAAAGTCCTGACAGATGAGTTTTACCGGACCAATATCCCGGGTTATTATGCCATTGGCGATATCGTCAAGGGTCCCGCCCTGGCCCATGTGGCTTCGCATGAAGGCATCATTTGTGTTGAAAAGATCGCCGGAAAAAGTGTCGAACCGCTTGATTACGGCAACATTCCCGGATGCACCTACACGCACCCTGAAATCGCTTCAGTGGGGATGACAGAAAAAGCGGCGACAGAAGCGGGTTACACGATCAAAATCGGGAAATTTCCCTTTACAGCTTCCGGTAAGGCCACTGCATCGGGCAACCGGGAAGGGTTTGTAAAGGTCATTTTTGACGCACAATACGGGGAGTGGCTCGGTGCCCACCTGATTGGCGAAAATGTAACCGAGATGATCGCAGGGATCGTGGTAGCCAGAAAGTTGGAAACTACCGGAAAGGAGATCATTGAAGCAGTACACCCCCACCCCACCCTTAGCGAGGCCGTGATGGAAGCGGTAGCACAAGCATACGGGGAGTGCGTTCATTTGTAAAAACCAGTTTCTGAAATCACGACTATGGAAATCATTAAAACACCCCTTGAAGGACTTCTTGTAATTAAACCGGATGTTTTTGAAGATGAAAGGGGTTACTTCTTTGAATCTTTCAACCGGGACAAATTTCTCCGTTCGGGGCTGGAACTGGATTTCGTTCAGGACAATGAGTCCCGCTCGAAAAAAGGTGTTTTGCGCGGGTTACATTTCCAGGCACCCCCTTTTGCCCAGGGGAAACTGGTACGCGTCATGAGGGGAGCAGTGATGGATGTAGCAGTCGATATCCGGAAAAATTCACCCACTTACGGGAAATGGGATTCCATCGTGCTGACCGGTTCCAATAAACTGATGTACTGGATCCCGGTAG
>CALMDO010000164.1 GCA_937862805.1 uncultured Bacteroidota bacterium | reverse complement strand
CAGGGAGCATTGCTCCATGTGGTCCAGTTGACGTTGTCCTGGCAGGCAACCTGAACGCCGGCTGTGAAAGCTTCGAAATCAGTAGCATAAAGAATGTCAGGATTTACGGCTTCTGTTCCGTAAATTTTGAACGGTTCGCCTAAGGTGCCTGCGCTACCTCCGTCAACGACGGCTTGCCAGGCTGTACCGGTCCATTGGAGAGCATTCCCCGTGTTGATCTCACCTACGATGGTGATGGGGTTGGCCCACGGACCGGAACTCAAGGAACCGGTAGTGCAATAATCGATCCAGTAGTTACCGGCAGGAAGTACCAGTCCGGTAGTAGCGGCTTTAATGGCCATGACCGGACGGGCTGTGGTCACGAAATCCGTGGCACGGTAACAACCTGTCCAATAGGTAGCAGTCATCCGGTTTGTCGTCAAATCACCCCAGATCACTGAACTGGTAGCCAGACTGGGATCGCCGTCCCAGATCTGAATGAAGAGTCCGGTAAAGGTCGAAGCCAACGTGGAGTTGGTTTGATAACCGTAAAAAACCAATGAGTCAACCGACCAATCAGCCGTAGCAGTGAAATCATCCGCCATCCGGTAACCGGCGGCGGAGTTCATGTTGGAACCATAAGAGGTGTTGGGCGACTCAAGCAGGCTGACATCGGCACCGCCGACACCACCACCCGGATGAGTAACAAAAGGACCATTGTCAATCAACAGCCCCCGGCCACCCTTCTTGGAAAAATCAAGCGTTCCGGTCACAGGTTTGTTGTAGTTGAATTTGGCAATGGGACCCGGGGCAATATCCTGGGCATTCTCGCCAGCCTTCTGAACCTGTAACTCCTTCGCCAATTTGTCCTTTTCTGTCAGTGCCTTTTGCTGGGCAAACGCAAAATTACCCACCATGAAGGCAATTAAGATCAGAAAGATCTTAAATGAACGTAGGTTTGGTTTCATAAATAATTAATTTAGTTAGTAATTGGGTGAATTAATAATATAGGGATTAAAGGTAATAAAATGCATTGTAAATGCAACCCTTGGGAACCTGACCCTGGTCGGTCAGCTCCGGTTGTGACGTGTGGATAACTTTTGCCGGGGCCCTCCTTTTTTTAGGTTAATAAAAAAATCGCGAATTCATATATATATAAGTACAATAACTTGCATATTAAGCATTTAATATGACAAATCGGCTTAATTGCACGTTTTTATTAACAAACTCGGGTCATTTCGACGGGGTAAATGTATAATCTTTTTACGAAAAATTCAAAATTAATTTCAATTTCCATTAAACTTTTTTCCATTATTGTTGTTAACAATTTCAATGTAAATAAATTCAAGGAATACCGCGCAAAACAGAGGGTCTCTCTTCCCATTTTCCTCAGTGGGTAAAAAGTTTAAACATTTTTTAGTCCCACCCGCTTGGATTTTGAAAAAATTTATATCTTTGCACTCCCAAATTTATTGACCTTCGCTTTATAATATTGATGCCATGTATGCAATTGTAGAAATAGCCGGACAACAATTCAAAGTAGAAAAAAACAGCGAAATCTTCGTCCACCGGCTTGAAGGTGAACCCGGAACCTCCCTTGAATTCACCCAGGTACTGCTGCTCGACAACGATGGAAAAATCGCCGTTGGTCAACCCCTGGTCGAAAATACCCGGATCTCTGCCAAAATCCTGGACCACGTGAGAGGCGATAAAGTGGTGGTATTCAAGAAAAAACGCCGCAAAGGCTTTCAGAAAGAAACCGGACACCGGCAGGACTTCAGCAAAATCCTGATCGAAGAGATCCACGTATAATATAACAGAGAAAAATCAATCAGCATTCCTCACTGCGATATCTAATATATTATGGCACACAAAAAAGGAGCCGGAAGTTCAAGCAACGGCAGGGAATCACACAGCAAACG
>CALMDO010000163.1 GCA_937862805.1 uncultured Bacteroidota bacterium | reverse complement strand
GGACTGAAACCTTCGGAAGCGTATCCCAAGACGAAAATAACCGCGATAGACAAATTGTTGGAAGAGATTGCTTTGCAAAAGAGGTTAAATGAACAGTACACAGCGGCAATCAGAAAAGGCGACAGCTTATTCGGTGCAAAATTGTTCGAACAGGCTAAAGCGGAATTTGTAACTGCCAGCAACTTAAAGCCCACAGAAACCTATCCGAAGACCAAAATCTCTGAAGTTGACGGTTTCATTGCAGCCGCCACCAAGTCAAAAGAACTCGATAACCGGTACCGGAGTGCTGTTCAAAATGCAGACAAGCTTTTTGCTGAAAAACAATATGACCTGGCGGTGACTGCATATCAGGAAGCAGGAAAGATCAAACCTGCCGAACAATATCCACAGGATCAATTGAAAGCCATTAGTGCAAAACTCAAAGAACTGGCCCTGCAAAAAGAGCTGGATGAAAAATATACCGCTACGATCAACAGGGGAGATCAAAACTTTACCAAGAGCAGTTATGACCAAGCCTTGGTGGAATATGAGAACGCCCTGAAATTAAAACCCCAGGAAAAATATCCTGCAGATAAAATCGCGGAGATCAACGGAATCCTGGAGGAGATTAAAATTCGTGAAAATCATTATAATACAACACTTTTAACGGCAGATGGATTACTGGCCCAAAAGAAGTATGAAGAGGCACGCACGGCTTATCAAAACGCCCTGACCATCAAACCGGATGCTACTTATCCCAAGGAAAAATTGCTCGTTATTTCCAAAGCCCTTGAAGAATTGTTAGGAAAACAAAAATTGTACGAAAACTTACTGACCAGTGGGGATGGACAGATCCTGGACAAAGATTTCATAAGAGCAAAGGAGACTTTTACCCAGGCGCAAACCCTTTTCCCGGAAGAAAAATATCCCAGGGATCGCCTCAACTTCATTACTTACCGCCTCGATAGCATTTTTCGCGCAAATAAAGCTTTGTATGATAAAGCAGTTGCCAACGGCGACAGGTACTATACGGGTTTTGAGTTTGATAAAGCGATCGATGCTTTCACACAGGCCTCAGAACTGCTACCGGGGGAAAACTATCCCCGTGAGATGATCGTTAAAATCAGAAGAACCATTGCTGAGAACACCATCGCTGATGTTTTGAAAACACCCGTGGTTATCGTATCAGGTGCGGAAAAGCAGTTTACTTTTACCCCCGTCAATATAGCAGCCCGGAAAAATAACTTCATTTATCTGAAATTGAGGAATTTATCCGGAAAGCCCTTCAACGTCATGATGCGTTATGGTAAGGACAAACAGCCCAATGGCGGGGTTGTCATCAGGAACGTTTCGGGCGACGGTAAAATCAATGAGCGCCTTGTCAGCGTGAAGGACCAGGATCTCTGGTACAGGGCTGACAACAACTGGATCAGTCTTTATCCACAGGGAGGAGACGTGGAGGTTTCCTTTATTCAGGTTTCGAGGGCGAAATAGGTCTTTCAGAATGGCCCTGTAAAGTTTCCTTCAAAACGAGGTGGATATCCGAACGGGTATAAGGTTTGGGCAGGTAGGCATCGCAACCGCTCTCCAACAAGCGCTCACGGTCACCGAACAAGGTATAACCGGTGAGTGCAATAATCGGAGTATCCCGGTATTCCCTGATTTGCCGTATTTCACGAATCACCTCAACGCCATCCATCCCCGGACCCAGATTAATATCCATCAGGATGACAGTATATTGTTTTTCTTTGATTTTTTGAAGCGCTACAAGTCCATCTTGTGCCCAGTCCAGTTCGTAATGATCTTTGAGGTAAGTCAGGGTGAGCCTGAAGTTAACCTCATTGTCCTCTACCAGAAGGAGAAGCGGTTTCTCCTTGGGAGGTTTCACTGGAAGTGTGGTTTCAGTTGAATTCGAATTTTTCTCCTTTTGCCGTAGATCATGTTTCGCCGTCTCTTCAGGAAAGGGAATCGAAATGATGAAGGAAGATCCTTCTCCCAGGCGGCTTTCAACAGAAATCTCGCCACCCAGCAGACGGATCATCTTTTTTGCAATGGTCAGTCCAAGACCGGTTCCTTCAAAACTTCGGTTTTGGCCTTCACTCGCTTGCCTGAATTCCTCAAAGATCAGCTTGAGCTTGTCTTCCGCTATGCCAATTCCCGTATCGCTGATGCGGATCGTTAGCCATCGGGCATCTTCCCGTTGACAAGCTTCCATTTCGAGGGTCACCCGCCCTTTCCTGGTAAACTTCACCGCGTTTTCCAGAATGTCGGAGACCGCGTGCACCAAAAAATAGGGATCGATGTACCCTTTTTGTAAGGGTTTTCCACGGAGTTCGAGCACCAAACCCTTCTCATGGGCAGAAGAATTGAAGGTATTGATCAGGTTTTCAAGATTCTTGTATATATCTACTGGTACAGGGTGCACCACTTTGATCCCCGATTCCAGTTGTGACAACTGCATCACGGATTCGAGGGTTTTCATCAATCGTTTCCCGCTTTTATTGATGTACCGAGCCATATCAATAAACTCATTATCATTTAGTTCATTGGCAAGAATCTCTGAAAAACCCAGGATTCCGTTTAAAGGAGTTCGCAATTCATGGCTCATGTTGTTTAACAGGCTGGATTTCAGCCGTGAAGATTCTTCTGCACGTTCTTTTTGAAGAACCAGTTCCGACTGAAGGTTTTTCCGTTCGGTAATATTCCTCGAAATACACAAGACTTTATTCCCTTCAACATGAACCAACCGGGCTTCATAATAAAACCGCTTTCCTTCTTTAATCATTTTATAATCAAATGTTTGAATGGATTTTGTCTGAATGCAGCGATTGATCATTTCGCGTGTCTTAAGGGAGATGGATGGCTCAAAAAAATCATCAACATAGCAGCCAATGATTTCAGATACCTGAACGGCCAGTTCCCTGGTATTCGAAATGTAACACTCCAGGAATTTTGCCTGGTCATCAAACAAAAACATCAGGTCGGGAAGGGCTTCGATGATGGCACGGTTCCGCTGGTACAAAGCGTGGAATTCCTGTTCCATCAGTTTCTGTTTGGTAATGTCTCTGCCACTGCCCACCGTACCGATCATCTTCCCTTCCTCATCGAGGATGGGGGCTTTCCGGACATCCAAATGAAGAAACTCCCCTTTTACATTACCTTGTTCGATATAACAACCCGCCTTTTTTTGTTGCATGGTAAGATCATCAGAATCCTGGCAGATTTTTCCAAATGTATGCCATTCAGTGTTTTCCGGATGTGATTGACATTCACGCTGGGCAAAAAAGAGGTCAGTTTTTCCGATTGGTTCATCTGTATCCCGAGCGTTGAGCAACTTTTCGCAAACGGCTTTGTTAGCGAAAATGTACTTTTTATTCAGGTCTTTGGCCCAAAGCATATCCGGCATGTTATCAGTCATCAGCCGTAACATATTGTACATGGATTTATACCGGCTGCGACTTTCAACCAATTCCTTTTCAGTTCGTCGGCTTTCCGTTACATCATAGGCCAGCCCGATGATTCCATA
>CALMDO010000162.1 GCA_937862805.1 uncultured Bacteroidota bacterium | reverse complement strand
AATGGTCATCCTTATGAGGGAAACCTGGACCCGGGAGCAAAAAAACACATCTTTGATGTAGCCCGGCGCTGGTTGGCCCCCGACGGCGATACCACCCGTGGAATCGACGGTTTCCGCCTGGATGTGGCCGACCAGGTACCCATGGGCTTCTGGCGTGATTTTAGCCGGGAGGTCAAATCCATCAAACCCGACGCATACCTCGTGGGTGAAATCTGGTGGGTCAACTGGCCCGACACCCTCATGAATCCTGCACCGTATGTCAACGACAGCATTTTTGATGCCGTAATGTTTTATCAGGTTTACCGGCCTGCCAAATACTTCTTCTCAGAAACCTTATTTCCGCTGGATGCCAGCCAACTAAAGGACAGTCTGCAATACCAGTGGAACCGGATTCCCGAAGCCAACCGGGCAGTGATGATGAATGTTTCTGCCACCCACGACAGTCCGCGGCTGCTGACCTGTTTCGACAATCCGGGAAAATATAAGTTCCGCGCCAAACCAGCAGATGATCCGAAGTACCACTCCGGAAAACCACAACATGAAACCTACCAGAGGGTCAGATTATACCTCATCCACCAGTTTACCTCCCCTGGTGCGCCCCATATCTGGAATGGGGATGAGATGGGAATGTGGGGAGGAGATGACCCCGATTGCCGGAAACCCCTTTGGTGGCCGGAGTACTCGTTTGCACCGGAAACCCACGCTCCTTTTACGGACAATAAAGCTACTGATCCGGTCGGTTTCGACAAGGAACATTATGATTTTTACAAGAAACTGATCCGTATCCGGAAAGAAAATCCGGTACTGGCTACAGGAAAAATCCGCTTCTTAAGAGCGGAAGGGAAAACCCTGAGTTATCTCCGCTATGATGATCAACAAGAAATAGCAGTCTTCTTCAACCTTGAAAACGAGACCCTGACCTTTCAACTTCCCTCCAAAGGCCGGTACACGAACCTCTTATCCGAAGGAGAGACGGTAGAAGGCGCCTTCCCACTGTCTCCGGGGAGTGCGGTAATCCTGAAAAAACTGTAAGTTTACCGGTTATCGTAAACCTGGTATTCCCAGGGAAGCAGCTCCACGGTGGCGCCGGCTTTCCATTCCCGCTCAATCCCGGAAAACAGCTCCCTGTATCGTCCGGAATAAGCATTACCTGTCAATTGAACCGTTACTGCCTCGGGTGAAAGGTTCAGGAGGACAAATACTTTTCCGGAATCATTTTTTCTTAGAAAAGCATAGACTTGCCGGTCGTTGGAGGTGGGCACCTTAAGGAAATCGCCTCCTTCCTTCCCGGCTGAAAACAATCGGGAATCCTTTTTCTTCAATGAAGTCAGGCGGCTATAAAATGATTCCAGAGCAAAGTTTCCCCAGGGGATGGTATCCTTCTCGAAAAAACGCAACCGTTTGTTCATGGCTGCTTCCTGTCCACTGTATATCAGGGGCATTCCAGGACAGGTAAAAGTCAGTACCGCGAAGGCCTGCGCTCCGTCGCCCAACCGCTCAAATTCAGTACCGTTCCACGAGTTTTCATCGTGGTTGGAAGTAAACCGCATCCGGTAAGCATCGGCATTGTACACTTTTTTCTCAGCAGCGAAGAGCGAGTCGATTTTATCTGCAGATTGCGTTCCTTTGGCTATCTGGTTCATCATGCGAAACAGCTGCCATGAATAGCTGGCGTCGAACAAACCCGTATCATGGATCAGCGGGGTTTCCTCTTCTGCCAGCATGAACACGGGTTTTATCTTTTTCAGATCGGGAATGGCCTGATTCCAGAAATCGACAGGAAGCATTCCCGCAACATCACAGCGGTACCCGTCGATATCGGCCTCTCGGATCCAGAATTCCAGCGCTTTAATCATGTACTTGCGAAGCCCTTCCTGTGTATAATCCAATGCAGCTGCATCGGTCCAGTCGGCCACAGGCGGAATGACTTTCCCGGTGGAATCTTTTTTGTACCAGTCCGGATGATCCGTCAGCATTTCATTGTCCCAGGAGGTATGGTTTGCCACCCAATCGATGATCACTTTCATTCCCAGGTTGTGGGCTTTATTGACGAGCTCCTTGAAATCCTTCATGGTACCATATTCAGGATTGACACCAAAATAATCGCGTACCGAATAGTAACTACCCAAAGAGCCTTTACGGTTCTTATCACCGATCGGATGGATGGGCATCAACCATAAAATGTCAATCCCCATTTTCTGAAGGCGGGGCAACTCCCTTTCCAATGCTACGAAAGTTCCCTGTGGAGTGTACTGCCGGATGTTAACTTCATAAATGGTGGCTGTCCGGCTCCAGTCGGGATGTTCCACCGGACCCTTATTCAGTTCACGGGGGCCGGGTTTACAAGAGGCTCCGAGAATCGCCAGGAGCAGAATCATCATATAAAACTGTTTCATGTGGCAAAGATTCAGGGTTAGTTGATGATTACTTCAAATGAATTTCCGGGCAAGGTCATCGAGAACTTACCATTTTCATTGTTAAAAGCGTTGCCAAACTGTGCAATGAAGCTCGAAGAGGCATACCGCTCAGGAATGGTGAATTCTATTTTCCGGGATGAACGGTCTTTGTTAAAGATGATAAGTACGGTCTTA
Organism: uncultured Bacteroidota bacterium; assembly: GCA_937862805.1. Lineage (GTDB taxonomy): Bacteria > Bacteroidota > Bacteroidia > Bacteroidales > FEN-979 > CAIVAT01. The sequence continues at coordinate 1,985 of CALMDO010000162.1, read as the reverse complement.
TCAAAATAGGAACGCATGTAAATAAAAATCCTGTCGGTAACCTTCAGGGTGGTGAAATCCCCATAGGTTAACGCAAGATTCTGGTTTCTAAGTCGGGTGAGTTTCGACACGATGGATTTCAGATATACTTCGTGAGGGTTCAGGCTGTCGAATTTCATCATCCGGCGGTTGTCGGGATCATTGGCTCCGGCCATTCCGAATTCATCCCCGTAATAGATAACCGGAATTCCCGGAATGGTCATATTGAAGGCCTGAAGCATGGCCAATCGTCTGTAACCCACCGTGTCTTTCACTTCGATCGAACGATTCCAGCCTGCATCATGATCGTCTTCAGTAAAGCTGAGGGCACCATCGGCATAGCTGATAAACCGCGACATATCCTGGTTCCCGGTAATATTCCCCATCAGGTTATGCTCCCCGAAATAGGCGAAGGATTGCTGCAGGGAATAGTTCAGATCGCGGAAAGAAGTATTGTCGATGGCGAAAGTGTTTTTTGCATCCCAGTACAGGTTGAACTCGAACTGCGCGTCAAGCATACCCGGATTGATGTAACTCCCGATGAGTTCACGGCTTCCGAAAGTCTCTCCGATCTGGTATATCTGCCTTCCCTCCGGAACGGTGACTTGTTGATTCAACTTCTGTGTTAGCATTCTCCAGAAACTTTCCGGAACATGTTTGGCAGCGTCATGCCGGAATCCATCTATATGGTATTCTTTGATCCAAAAGGTGGCAGAATCGGATACCATGGCAGCCGCTTCCGGAACGGTGAGATTGAAAGTAGGAAGAAAGATATCAAACCAAGTGGTCAACCGCTGTTCGTCGAAAAGGCGGATATTTTTCCTGTTCCCTGGTAAATCCACCGAAGTGATCCAGTCGGGATGGGCTTTCAATACAGGATATTCCTGATGAACGTGATGGGCTACGAAATCAAGAACCACGTTGATTCCTTTCCGGTGTGCTTCAGCCACCAACCTTTGCAGCGCTTCGGGATTTCCGAAACGGGTATCAATGGTTGATAAAGTAATGGGCCAATAACCATGGTAACCGGAGAATTTCCGGTGAGGGGCAGGGTATTCGACGTAACCACCCCGGGGATTCTGGGTAATGGGTGAGATCCAGAGGGTATTAACTCCAAGGTTAGAGAAATATCCATCTTCAATAGCCAGTGTGATTCCGGCGAGGTCACCACCCTGGTAATTCACCCTGGGATCAATTTCCGGATCCTTTATCGGCTTGTCATTATCAGGGTTTCCGTTCCTGAAACGATCGACCATCAGAAAATACATGATCATTGCCTCGCGATCGGAACGTGTCAGTTTACCTGCATTTGTCAACACTTTCCCTTTCTGCACCGGGATCAACACCTGGTTCGAGATACCGCTGCTGTTATAAGCGTAAACCCGTAAAAAACTGCGATCGTACTCCTTCGCTTTTTGGGGAATCGTGATGGCGATCCCGGCACTGTCACGACGCCAGAAGGTTTTATCTAAGAGGTGGTTTTCCCAAAGCACGAATACCGAATCAGCCTGGTTCGTCATTCCTATCACCGCTTTTCTGCCATCAGCCTCTTTTGTGAAAAGGACGGGAAGGCCTGAAGGATTGAGATTCCCTATGGTCAGCAACGAATTGTATCCCCCGTTGTTATTGTACACGGAATCAGGATTTGTCCGGTCACCAACCATCTTCCCGTCAAGTAAAAGTTTGTACTGGTACCTGCCTGGGAAGAGGTGTAGGTCGATGTTCCATTTCCCTTCTTTCTCAAAGAGATAACCTTTTGCCGGGTTCCAATCGTTCATCTGACCCGTGATCTGGACTCTTTTGTACTTTTTTTCTCCCGGATCAAAGGTGAAACGGTAATGGATTTTGGTGGTCTTTTCCAGGAGCAGGGAATAGGGGAATCCCTTTGACCAGAGGGTCATGACCGACAACCTGGGAAAGTCGCGGTCAACGGGACGGATGACCATTTGTATTGAATCGGCGGAGAT
>CALMDO010000161.1 GCA_937862805.1 uncultured Bacteroidota bacterium | reverse complement strand
GCAGTTTGAACCACTACATGTTTCGAAGGATCATAGATTGCATCCCAAACCTGGTCGATGTAGTTCTTTTCTATCAGAGCACCGGTCGGGCAGCGGTTGACACACTGGCCGCAGTTGGTACAAACCACTTCAAACAGCGGATGCTCAAAGAAAGTGGAAATCTTCATTTTATCGCCTTTGTAGGCAACGCCAAGGGCGCTTACGCTTTGTAGTTCTTCGCAGGTACGCACACACCGTTGGCAACGGATACAGCGGCTGTCATCTTTAACGATGGCAGAATTGAACATGTCGATGGTATATTTCTTATCGGGTACCAGGTCGAGGAACATGTGGTCGCCGGTAAGCATCTGGGATGCCAGTCCCTGTAATTCACAATTCCCGTTTTTATAACATTTGGTGCAATCGGCGTTGTGTTCGGAAAGCAGGAGTTCGACAATGTGTTTACGGGCCATCCTTACCTTCATACTGTTGGTATGGATGACCATTCCTTCGGCTACCGGCATGGCGCAGGAGGCGGGGAGGTTTTTCACTTTTTCCTGTTCGACAACGCATACGCGGCAGTTACCGGCAACGCAGAGGTCTTCATGATAACAGAGAGTCGGGATATGGATGTTCAAAGTCCGTGCGGCTTCCAGAATGGTCATTCCTTCATCCACTGAAACGTTGATGCCATCAATTGTGAGGTTTATTTTTTTTGCCATTTCTTGACGGATATTTCAGGTTAATAATTGTTGTTAGTAGATCATCTCTTCTTTGAAGTTATTGACGATTGAGGAGAAGGAGTTGGCTACAGACTGGCCCAGTCCGCATTTGGCGGTAATTTTCATGCTTTCGCTCAGTTTCATTAATTGGTCCAGATAATTGGCTTTCTTTTCTCCTTTTTTAACAGCCACAATCCCTTTACGCAATTGCTGGCAGCCGACCCGGCACGGGGTGCATTGCCCGCAGGATTCTTCTTCAAAGAATTCCAGGTAGTTATGAAGCACATTGTACATAGAGCGGGAGCTGTTGAAGATCATCATGGAACCGCCGGTGGGTACTCCTTCGAAACCAATGACTGTCTCTTTGAATTTTTTTCTTGGAACGCAGAAGCCCGAGGCGCCTCCTACCTGGACTGCTTTGGTATCGCCATCGCCGAACTCATCTACGAAACGATCAAGAGGCATGCCCAGTTCAAGTTCATAGATCCCCGGGATGGGAGTATCTCCGGAGACGGAGAAAACCTTGGATCCGCGGGAGTCGGTTGTTCCCAGTTTTTTATACTGTTCGGGTCCCAGACGCATGATCATCATAACGTTGACAAATGTTTCGACGTTGTTGATGACGGTAGGTTTTTTCATAAATCCGCTGGTGGTAGGGTAGGGTGGTTTATTACGCGGTTCACCACGGCCTCCTTCCATTGATTCGAAGAGCGCACTTTCTTCTCCGCAGATATAAGCGCCGGAACCAAGGCGGATCTCAATTTTAAAGTCGTGCCCCAGCTTTTGGGCATGTTCATGATAAATCTCCAGTTCTTTCATCAGGTCGGGAATCATGAAGCGGTACTCACCCCGCAGGTACATGAACCCTCTTTTAGCCCCGATCACTTTGCCACAGATGGCCATTCCTGAAAAGACTTTCCTCGGGACCCTGAGCAGAATTTCGCGGTCTTTGAAGGTACCGGGTTCTCCTTCATCAGCGTTACAGATGACAAAGCGTTCATCGCAGGGCGATTCGGCTGTGAATTTCCATTTCATGGCAGTCGGGAACCCGGCGCCCCCGCGGCCACGCAGCCCTGAATCCAGAAGGTCTTTGAGAATTTCATCATTCGACCTTTTCAGGGTATCTGCCAAAACTTTGTATTTTATATTGGAATATTCGCCGAAGATTAAGTCAACTCTTTTTAATGTTTGTTCTGACATGACGGTGTCTCCTAATTTTTGAGTTTATTTATTAATGTATTCACTGATGATGTCATGTACCTTTTCAGGTGTTAGTCCGCTGAATGGCTTCTCGTTGATCAGCATGGCGGGCCCTTCGTGACACCATCCCAAACAATTGGTTTCAAGCAGGGTAAACTTCTTGTTCGGGGTGGTTTCGCCGATTTTGATCTTCAGCATATCCTCCAGGGTCTGGATGATCGTCTTTTTACCGTGCATATCACAGGTAATGGTTTTACAAACCCTGATGACGTACTTTCCCCTGGGTTCTGTGTCGAGAAAAGAGTAGAAAGTGGCCGTACCATAAACTTGCGCGGCCGAAAGGTCCAACTCTTTTGCGATGTCGGTCATGCAACTGTCGGAAATGAAATTCTCTTTCTCGGCAATGCCCTGTAAAATGGGCAGCAAACTGCTCCTTTCGCGGCCGTATTTATCGGCCAATTCCTTGATTAATTCCTGGCAATCTGTCATAATACTTCTTTTAAGTTATTAATTCAAAATAAGTTATGGGTAAATATTTTTGATTGTGAAATAATTAACAGAATTTCTAAGCAAATTTATCATATTATTTGTTAAAAAAATAACAAACAGGCTTTTTTTGCTGTATTGGCACCAATTTATACCTGATCTAAATTGTTTTTGCATCCGATTGTTGGATATCTTTGCTCCTTCCAATTCCTTCATGAGTATGTACCGGTATTTCATTCATCTGGCTTATGACGGTACCAGGTTTCACGGTTGGCAGAGACAGCCTAATGCCATCACGGTACAGGAGGTATTGGAGAACGCGTTGTCGATGATGACGGGGGAACTTCTTGTGTTGACCGGAGCAGGAAGGACGGACACGGGGGTACATGCCCGCAATTATTACGCCCATGTTGACATGTCGCGTGCAATGGACTCTTTGGAATTGGACAGGCTGACGTACCGGTTAAACAGTTACCTCGGAGAAGATTTGGTAATCTACCGAATCTTCAGGGTTGTTTCCTCAGCGCATGCAAGGTTTAGCGCTCAATCGCGGACTTATACTTATCATATTGCACGGATAAGGGATCCTTTCTGTTGCCGCTATCAACATTCGTTTCATGGTCGGCTTGACCTTCAGGGGATGAATGAAGGGGCAGGGATCCTGATGGAATACCGGGATTTTACTTCATTTTCAAAAGTTGATACCGATACGAAAACCAATATCTGTCAGATAACAGAAGCGATATGGCGGGTCAAAGACCAGGAGATTGTGTTCACCATCACAGCCGACCGTTTTCTTCGCAACATGGTCAGGGCTATTGTCGGGACCCTCATCAGTGTCGGGCAAAAAAAGATCTCCCCGGATGATCTGCGGGGTATTATTGAAAGTCTGGATCGTTCAAAAGCGGGCCAATCAGCTCCTGCCCGGGGGCTGATTCTGGAATCGATTCACTATCCTGATTCGATTTTCGGGATTTAGTCGCTCATTTTTTTCCTGAACAGATGCAGGGCCGTATCGGCAATGGAGGCGGCGTCCATGCCAAATTTTTTCATCAGTTCAAGGGGAGGACCTGATTCCCCGAACTGGTCTTTCATCCCGATAAAAGCCATGGGAACCGGGCATTCTGTTACAACCACACCGGCAACCGCACTTCCAAGTCCTCCGTTGATCTGGTGTTCCTCAACAGTAATGATGGCGCGGGTTTCAGCGGCACACCGGATAACGGCTTCCCGGTCGATGGGTTTTATGGTTGACATATTGAGCACCCTGGCAGTGATGCCTTGTTTTTCAAGTATTTGAGCAGCAAGGAGGGCTTCCCAGACAAGGTGTCCGGTAGCGATAAGGGTCAGGTCGTCACCTTTAAGCATTTCGCTGGCTTTCCCAATCTTAAAAGGAATGTTTGGGTCTGTAAAATCGGGCATGGGTTCCCTGCCAAATCGAATGTAGACCGGTCCCCGGCATTGGAGGATGGCGGCCAAGGCGGCGTTTTTTGTTTCTGTGGCATCGCAGGGGGAAAGGAGAGTCATGTTGGGCAGGGCCTGCATGATAGAGAGGTCTTCGAGGGCCTGGTGGGTAGCTCCGTCGGGCCCTACGGATACTCCTGCATGGGCTCCGCCAATGATAACGTGTACATTGTTGTAACAGACAGAAACCCTGATCTGATCTGCAGCGCGGAGGGCGGCAAAAACGCCGTATGTCGAAAAAACCGGGATTTTCCCTTCCAGTGCCAGTCCGGCAGCCACTGCTACGCAATTTTGTTCTGCGATACCCAGAGAAATAAAGCGATCGGGGAAAGCAGAGGCAAAAAGATCAACCCCGACGGAGGAGGTTATGTCGGCTCCGATGGCGATGACGTTGTCGTTCAGTTGGCCGGCTGCCAGTAAACCCTCTCCGAAACCGGTTCGGGTGGCTTTGTTTCCTTTGTTGGTATACGGATTCACTATAAAAAGTGTAGGATCAGGTCTTGTGCATATTCCGGAGATCTTTTAGAAAGCCGGGGAGTTGTTCACGGGAGGGGACTTTTCCATGCCATCGGTAATCCCCTTCGATTGCCGGGATTCCTTTCCCCATGATGGTATGTGCAAGGACCACTAAAGGTTGGGTTGCATTTCTCCTATGTTTAAGGGTTTCTATGAGTTGTTCTCTATTATGCCCGTCACATTCAGCGACATTCCAACCGAAACTTTTCCATTTATCGGCCAGTGGTTCGAGGTGCATTACTTTCTCGGTCGGGCCATCAATCTGCACTCCATTGCGATCGACAATGGCAACCAGGTTATCAAGATGATGGTGTGAAGCGGCCATGGCGGCTTCCCAGACCGAACCTTCCTGGAGTTCGCCATCACCCATGACCACGAAGACCGTATGGTTTAACCCGTCAAAGCGGGCAGCCAGAGCCATACCGATTGCTACGGAGAGACCTTGTCCCAAGGAACCTGCCGACAATTCCAGTCCGGGAAGCCCATGGTCCCTGCCAGGGTGCCCCTGCAAACGGCTTCCCAATTTTCTAAGGGATTGCAGCTCTTCAGTTTTGAAATACCCGGCATGGGCCAGGGTAGCGTATAAAACAGGTGCTGCATGCCCGATGGAGAGGACCAGCCGGTCGCGTTCAGGCCATTGAGGTTTGGCTGGATCATGCCGGAGAACCGAAAAATAGAGGGCAGTAAAAACGTCGGCTAACCCGAGGGAAGCTCCCAGATGACCTGATCCGGCTTCGGTAAGGCTTTGCAGGACCAGTTGGCGGATGATGGTCGCATGCTCACGGAGCAGATGCCCGTCAGTGGTCTGAAAGCTTTCCATAATCAACGCATATCAATCACTTCTACGTTTGGAAATTTCTTTTCATCAAAAGTGAAATCACCGGGTGTGACAGGGGTATCGGTAACGAAAGTTTTAATCTTGTAAATGAAGGTATTCCCTCCTTTATCATACAGGGTGAAGCTTTTAATTTGTTTTTTCACTTTGTCGATTCCAAGGATCGCTTTTGTAAAGTTTTTGGTGGTATTGGGTATCAATTCGATGGCTTCTACCGTTGGGTCGTCGCTTTTAACGATTCTGGATTTATAATTGGTGTTGTAGCTGGTCAGTAATTTTGAAGGAGTAAGGGCATCGTCCTTGTTTTCAAGTGTATTTATCTGGACTTCATTGGATTCTTTGATGTAAGTCCAGATGGTTTTTCCATCGCAGATCACGGTTTGTCCCGAGGCGGTCATCTTGTATCTATCTCCCGAAAGAAGCAAGGTTCCGGTTTTTTCTTCATTGATACCTGCTTTTGTGTTGATCATCTTGTAGGAGAAATCAGCTTTGACCGATTTATAGGCTTTGGTTTTGGTGCTGACTTCGTTAAGGAGGGTTGCAGCTTTCTGGTCTTTATTCTGGCCAAAACTGAGCATGGTCGAGGATATAAGGAGGAGGGAGATGATTTTTTTCATTATTTTTTTGCTTTTTATGAATTTATTTTATTCCTAACATATCAAGGTGTTCTTCGAGTGCGTTGAGGTCTTTGTACCTGACTTCTCGGGCTTTGCTACCTTCGAAGGGGCCGACGATTCCGGCTCCTTCCAACTGGTCGATCAGGCGCCCGGCACGGTTGTATCCGAGTTTAAGTTTTCTTTGGATCAGGGAGGTGGAGCCATGCTGGTGGGTGACCACGAGGCGGGCTGCTTCGGCGAAAAATTCATCCCTTTCATCGGGGTTGTAGTCTTTCGGATTGCCTCCGTCGTCATCGTAATATTCAGGTAAAGAGAAGGCTTCGGGATAGCCTTTCTGGCTTCCGATGAAGTCAGTCAGCCGTTCAATTTCAGGAGTGTCGACAAAAGCGCACTGGATGCGGATCAGTTCACTCCCTGTGGAGAGAAGCATATCTCCTCTGCCAATCAGTTGATCGGCGCCGGAGGAGTCGAGAATGGTGCGGGAGTCGATTTTTGAGATGACGCGGAAGGCAAGGCGGGCCGGGAAATTTGCTTTGATGGTCCCGGTAATGATGTTGACCGAGGGGCGTTGGGTTGCGATGATCAGGTGGATACCGGTGGCTCTGGCCAGTTGGGCTAAGCGTGTCAGCGGAGTTTCAATTTCTCTTCCCGCGGTCATGATCAGATCTGCAAATTCATCGATTACCAGGATGATATATGGCAGGAAATGATGACCTTCGTTGGGGTTTAGCAGTCGGGAGAAGAATTTTTCGTTGTACTCTTTAATATTTCTGACCTGGGCGTCGCGAAGAAGGTCGTAACGGCTATCCATTTCGATATTGAGAGAGTTGAGGGTACGGATTACCTTTTTAGTATCGGTGATGATGGCATCGTCGGAATCGGGAAGTTTAGCAAGGAAGTGGCGTTCAATTTTGGTATAGAGGGTCAATTCCACTTTTTTCGGATCGATCAGAACAAATTTGATCTGGGCCGGGTGTTTTTTGTATAGCAGGGAAGTGATGATCGTGTTAAGCCCGACGGATTTTCCCTGGCCGGTAGCTCCGGCCATCAGAAGGTGTGGCATGCGGGACAGGTCGGCGATATAAGTCTCATTGGAGATTGTTTTTCCTAAAACGAAAGGCAATTCAAAGGAGGTGGATTTGAATTTGTCGGTACTCAGCAACGACCGGATGGATACAATTTCCGGGTTCTTGTTGGGAACTTCGATGCCGATGGTACCTTTTCCGGGGATTGGTGCGATGATACGGATGCCCATTGCAGCGAGGCTAAGGGCGATGTCATCTTCCAGGTTTTTGATCTTGGAGATCCGGATCCCGGCTTCGGGTACAATTTCATAGAGGGTGACAGCAGGACCGATGGTAGCTTTTATTTTCTGGATCCTGATATCATAATTGGAAAGGGTTTGAACAATTTTATCTTTATTGGTTTCCAATTCGTCTTTCAGTACGCTGATCGCATCGTTGCCATAGTTGTTCAGAAGGTCAAGAGGAGGGAATTGGTACCGGGGAAGATCGAGGGTAGGGTCGTAGCGGGTATCTAATGTCTGGTGGTCGATTTTACCATTCCCTGTGGTTTCTGTGACTGGTTTTTCGATTTGCAGTTCAATCTCCTGTGTGTCATAGTTTTCAGGATCCTGGATATTTTCAGGATTGTTTGCAGATGGTTCTTCATTAAGAAAATTTACCTGAATGGGAATTTCCGGTATGGGTTCCGGAACAATCGGTTCCTGTGGGGAAGTTTCAGGCACGACGGGAGCCTCATCGATGGGAATTTCAACCGGACTTTTTTTTCTGAACCATCGGAAAGGGATATTGAAGGTGAGGATGATGAAACTTAGAAAGAAAAAGATCAATGCCAGGATCAAGCCGGGCATTCCCAGCAGATCGATCAACCATTGATTCATTTGAAATCCATAAACGCCGCTCAGAATGTCGTTACCGGGCCGGAGCAGACCGAGGAAAACAGGTAACCAGAGGATAAAGAAAAAGCCGGTTTCGAGAGTTTTCCAGCCGGGGAAGAGGGTATATTGGATAAACTGTCGGAGACCGATGTTGAAAAAGATGATGACAAAGAAAAACGAGGCGATGCCAAACCATTTGGAGATAAAGAGGAAGCCGGTGGTGGCTCCGATTTTTCCCATCCAGTTTTCAACGGGGTGTCCGGATTGGAGGAACCAGTTCAGTGAAAAATGTTTGAGTACGGTGTCAGGAAAGTCGAAATCGCGCTCCCAGGTAAGCAGGTATGAGGTAAAGGAAAAGGCTAAAAAGATAGAGAGGAGGATAAGGAAAAGCCCGGCAATCCGGAAATGTTTTACCGTCGCTGGTCTGTTCTCTTTTGATGAGTTTTTTGGAGGTTTGGTTGGAGTTTCTGCGAGCACAGTTTTCCTTTCCCGTGATTTTTTTTCCGAGATCGCGCTTTCAAGGGGGCCGGATGAGGGCACCTCGTCCTTGAAGGTGTTAGTTCTTAACGGGTTACCCTTTTTTGACATGGATGGTTATTCTCCTCCGCCACCGAACTTGCTTTTGAGTTCTTCCTGGGTGGTTTGAACATAGTCGGATGGGATCTCGAATTCCTTAGCCGGTATGTTCTTTTTTTCGACCGAGGTAGCAGTCAATTTCATGTTCATATTCCTGTTCTGAACCGTGAATTCAAGCAGAACGCCGTCGATGTCTTTATAAATCGGGTTATCGAAATTGGATATTTTTGAACCGAGTTCACTTGAATAGTAGGCTTCGAAGACAGTTTTTATTCCATCGTTATTAACTGTAACGATGGCTTTTTTGCAGGTATAGCCGGCTATCATTTTGGTTTCGTTTGACAGTTCGACGGTGGGTGTTCCTTCTTTTTCCAGTTCTTTCAGGATCTCGGCGGTTGATTGTTTGATGGCGTATTTTTGGCCCATCATATTGAGCAGGGAGACTTTGGATTTGGTATCGTAATCGGTTATTTCCACGGTATTCATTCCGCTCATCTGCAATTCTGTACGTGATTTCATTCCTTTGATCGAAACGGTGAGCAGTTTGGGGAACATAGCCATTTGGCTTTCCGAGAATTTGCTGTCGGGGTAAGTAATTTTAAAGGTGATGATCCCTTCGAATGGTTTCCCTCCCAATGCATGGATATCGATGATCAGGAAGGCAATCAGCAGGATGGTCACTGCTAAGCAGGTTTTTTTCATGGTTTTATCGGGTTATCAGTTAGGGATTGTAAAGGTACTTATTTTACTGTTCTGAGGAGTTTTTTCCACCGGATTTTTCCGTCTAACAATGTTCTGGCGGGGTCGAGTGAGAGCCAGACAAAGACTGCTTTACCGACGACATGGTCTTCAGGGACAAAGCCCCAGTACCTCGAATCGGCTGAGTTATGGCGGTTGTCGCCCATCATCCAGTAATAATTCATTTTAAAAGTATAGGTGTTGGTTTCTTTGCCATTAATATAGATTTTACCATCCCTGACAGCCAGGTCATTTCCTTCAAAAACATCGATAATTCGCGAATAGAGGGGGAGATTATGAACCGTGAGTGGAATGGTGATTCCTTTTTTGGGAACCCACACAGGGCCGAAATTGTCCACATTCCAGGGAAAAGCCGAATCGAAGGGAAAGATGTTGGGATCCCTTTCGTTTTTCGGAAGAATGACGGGTTCGATGGAGCGAATGTTGGGATATTGGCTCAGTTTCACGCGTGCTTCTTCAGAAAGGGTCATTTCATAGGCCTCGTTGTTGTCGGTGGCAATATTTTCAGTAATGTCAAGTTTTTGGAGATTTTTTTGGTTGATTGGTGTCCCATCCGTCATGATGAGGTATTTAAATTGTCGTTTCCCGGGGTTTTGTTCGGGTTTACCATTGATCAGCACTTTTGAATCGATGATGGTAATGGTATCACCAGGGATGCCGATGCAACGTTTGATAAAGTTTTCGCGTTTATCTACCGGCCGGGCGATGATCTCCCCGAAGTATTCCCGGTTGTTCCATACCGTGTTACGGCCATATAGCCGGCACAACTGGTAATAACTGATATTGCTCTGAAGTTTAGTGGATAAAGTATCTCCGTCGGGATAGTTGAATACGACGACATCCATGTTTTTAATATCCGACATACCGGGAAATCGGTAATAGGGAAGTTTGATCCATTCGAGGTACGATTTGGTTTCCCGTGTCAAGGGCAGGGTATGGTGAACAAAGGGGAAAGCGATGGGTGTGTTGGGAACTTTTGGTCCATAGCTGATTTTGCTGACGAACAGGTAATCTCCCACCAGGAGTGTTTTTTCCATAGAGGAGGTGGGGATGGTGTAGGCTTCAATCAGGAAGATGCGGATGATGCTGGCGGCGATCACGGCAAAGATGATCGCATCGACCCATTCGCGGAGGGCGCTCTTTTTGACAGGAGGTTGTTTTTCAGGATCGGAATAGTGTTCGTGTGGTGAGAAGGCGAGATAAGGCAGGTAGAAAAACGGGAAAAGCACCCCCAGCGCTTGTTCCAGCAAACCATGTTTTCTGAAGCATTTCAGTACTTCCACGACCATTAGCAGAAGTACAAAGACATTGATGAAAGGAACCAGAATGAAGAGGTACCACCACAATGGCTTTTTAATAATCTTCAGCCAGATAAAAAAGTTATAAAAAGGGATAAGGATTTTCCATCCTTTTTGACCTGCTTTTTCGAAAATGCCCCAGAGGCCGGCAAAAAACAGCAACAGGAAAAACAGGGTAATGATCATGTAAAGATTCATGGGGGGTGTATTGGGATTGATAGATAGAAGTAACGACGGATGCGCTGTTTTCTTATTTGTGGGATGATAAAATCTGTGAAGCAAGGAGGTCACGGAGTTCAAAAAACCCTTTTTTATTTGCAACCCATTCCGCTGCTTTGAGTGCTCCGGCGGCAAACCCACGGCGACTTTTCGCGGTATGGACGATCTCGATGGTATCATCTGCCGATTCATACCGGACGACATGGGTCCCCGGGACGTTGTCAGTCCGGAATGATTTAATACCCAATTCTTCAGGGTTTTCGACGGTTTCCTTCACCCATTTGTCTTTTTTTTCAGAATAGCGTATGATGTCGTTGGCAAGCACGATGGCTGTACCGCTGGGTGCATCCTGTTTATGGATGGTATGGGTTTCTTCGATGGAAATCTCGTAATCGCTCCATTTCGACATGATGCTCGCCAGGGAGCGGTTGAGTTCGAAAAACAGGTTGACCCCGATGCTGAAGTTGGGGGAAAAGAAGAGGGTTTCACCGCGGTCGATGCAATCCTGCCGAACTTTTTCGAGGTCATCCAGCCAGCCGGTGGTTCCGGTCACGACGGGTACATGTGCGTCGAAGCAGCGGTAGATGTTGTCAACAACGCTGACCGGAGAGGTGAAATCAATAGCGATATCGGCTTCGGAGAGGCGTTCTCCTTCTTCTTCCCAATCTTCAAGACTGTCGATGATCAGAATGATTTCATGTTTTTTTTTCAGGGCCAGTTTTTCTATTTCCTGTCCCATTTTTCCATAACCCAATAGAGCAATTTTCATACAATGGTGGTTCGTTAAAA
>CALMDO010000160.1 GCA_937862805.1 uncultured Bacteroidota bacterium | reverse complement strand
GTTGAACAGACTCTTTGCCATTTTCAGCAGCTTCAGAGGCCTTTCTCGAACTCTCTAATACGGCCTGAGCTCTCTGTGTTGCGAGCAGGGCAGTTTGCCTGATCTCCTCAATAGTGGTTGTGGTTTCTGAAACCGCTGTTGCTGTTTCAGTCGCTCCGGTTGAGACTTCATTGACCGTAGTAAGGATTTCAGCGGCCGAGGTTCCTAAAATGTTGACACCTGTTTTTATCTCAAGTGATAAATTGTGCAGGAGCCGGAATGTCCAGATAATGAATGCCAGTGAAATCAGGATGATTATGCTGCCCAGGATTCCCAGGAAGGTAACGATGCGGGTGGTGAGCGCTTCATTTTGCCCGCGGATAGTTTCATTTTGTTCCGATAATATCTGCTCGAGGACGCTCATTTTCGACTGGATCGATTCGTAGAAAGGATTCTGAACTGTCAGGGCAAAGTCGAGGGCCTGGTCGGTTTTTCCCTGGTTGATCAGGATCAGTTGCTTCTCGCGGTTCGATCGGAATGTCTTCAGGAGATTCATGATTTCACCAAATTTATCACTTGCTTCACGGTCGTCTGCGAGGTGTTTTTGAATCGTTACAATAGCCTCATCAACCAAACCAATCCTTTGTCTGATTTCCATGATGTGGGCATCGCGTTCCTCCTGGTCGCGAGTTATTATCATTTCAAGCGTCAGTGCCCGGATGCGGTTTTCTTCATTACGCAAACTCAACAGTGATTGCGAGGTTTGAAAAGAGGAAACCAGCAAGGTTTGCGATTTTTTAATCCGTTCGATCCCGATAAAATTGATAACCTGGATGGAGATGATCGATAGCAGGATTAAAACAAACCCGATAATGAGTTTAAGTCGTGATGAGGTCCTGATTGATGATTTCATGTTGTTTCCTCCGTTGATATCTTATTTCTGGTTAATAATGATGGCGTTCGAAGTCAGGAGCGCTTCAGCATTCAACAGAATCAGGCCTTTGTTAGTAACTCCCTGAATATATGCCGATCCCGTGTCATGAAGAGATGTCGGTGGTTTGCTGAGTGTTTCGAGTTTTATGGTCCGGGTGGACGATATGTCGTCGGTCACAATTCCGAATTCCATCGCCTGATGTTTGAGGACAATGACCCTGTTCTGTGCCGACAATCCTTTTTGTGGAAGGTTGAAGAAGGATTTAAGATTCAGGATCGAAATAATTTTCCCTCTTAAATTCATGATTCCTACCACAAAAGGAGGAGTTCCCGGCAGGGAAGTCAGATTCCCGAGCGGGAGTACTTCGGTAACAAAAGAGGTATCAATGGCATACCATTCCGGGGAAAGCAAAAATTCAACCACCATGATAGTATTTGAGGCGCCTTCGGTTTCGGCCGGTCGCCTTGCAATCATGTGGGCGCGTTTTTGTAAAAGTTCCCGGGGATCTCTGGCCATGACCGTATCAATTTAAAGATTTAACGATGGTTTCCAGCCTGCCGGCAGTCAATCCTTCCGAATCCGGTACCAGATCGTCAGCCTGGTATGATGCCAATAAATCCCTGACATTTTGGTAGTGTTTCATTCCCGCTGCTTTATTATCGAGCCTTGTATAAATATTCCCTAATAGAAAGTGGCACATCAGGTGATGGGGATTCAAATATAATGCTCTTTTGAGGTTTTTCAGAGCCTCCTCGAAATCATTTTTTTCCAAAAGGATATGAGCGTAAAGGTAAAGGTGCTCCGCCTTGACGTTCGGGCTGGTTCTGAGTTTTTCTGCCCATTCATGGGCCTGGTCAAGCCTTCCGAGGTTAGCCATCGACTGTACAGTCAAAAGGATCAGGTCTGGTTGGTCGGGCGATTTGTTCAATTCTGATTCGCAAAGTACGATACATTGTTCATATTTTCCCTGGCCGAAGAGTTCTTTAGCCTGTTCAGCAGCCATTTTCGGCTTCTCTTCCGAATTTGGCCTATGGTTTGCCGAAGTCCCTGATGTAACCGGAGGTCTGACCGCTTTCAAAGTATTTGACCTGGATCGGACCTGCCTGGGTGTGCTCCTGATTACATCTCTTGAGACGATAAGTTGTGGTTTCACCTTACTTTTATGGTAAAGAATGCAGGAATCGAATTTAATGGTTTCAAATTCCCCAAAATACTGGTCGTTTAATTCAACGGCGCTGGTAACGAGCCACCCTGAGTCGTTCAGAGAGTTATAGAATCGTTTAACCACCTGTTTGATCTGGACGGGTGTGAAGTACATCAGGACATTGCGGCAGAAAATTACATCCATGTTCAGGGTTTCCGTTGCAGCCGATGGGTACAGGTCATCGGCCAGGTTGAGTGCGCTAAACTTCACCATCCGCTTTATTTTGTCGTCGATGCTCCATACCCCATCCTTTTCCGAAAAGTACTTCTGCTGGATATAGGGAGGGGTCTCCCTGAATGACCAACGGGTATAGTCACCTTTTCTCGCTTTTTCAAGAAACGACTGATTGACATCGGTTCCCAGCAGGTGAACATTCCAATCCTTCAAATCCAAAAATTCCTGGTTCAGAAGAATGGCAAGGGTATAGGGTTCCTCCCC
>CALMDO010000159.1 GCA_937862805.1 uncultured Bacteroidota bacterium | reverse complement strand
ATTCAGGAAAGAGTACTTCCTCTGAGATACCTGAGGAATACCAAAAGAAAATGGGTTTGACCGAAGGATTGATCCGCTTTTCTGTCGGACTTGACGATGACATTGAAACTTCATGGCAGCGGATCAAAGATTCGTTGGGGCAAATGTAAGCCCATGGAGTTGGACCGGGATGCACAAGCCTTTCTCACGACGATGGCCGTCGCAGGAAACGTCAACAGTACAAGGATCTTTAGCCCTTGCACACGAGGTTCCGGTCACCAAAAGCATCATCGATGCGGGTTACCGTGGGCCAATATTTATCCTCTTTCAGCGATTCGACAGGGTAAGCTGCCTTTTCTCTTGTGTAGGGGAGTTCCCATTGATCGGCTGAAACCATACAGGCCGTATGCGGCGCTTTCATGATGACATTGATGGTCTTGTCGGCTTTACCGGCAGCAATTTCATCAATCTCCGCTTTAATGGAAACCATCGCTTCGATGAAGCGGTTCAACTCATAGAAAGGTTCGCTTTCAGTGGGTTCAACCATCAGTGTGCCATGCACCGGGAAAGCTACCGTGGGGGCATGAAAGCCATAATCCATCAGTCGTTTTGCGATATCGATGGCACCGATGTTGGTCTGGCGGGTGATGAGGTTGCAGTCGACAATCATTTCGTGGGCGCAACGGCCATTCTTGCCTGAATACAAAATCGGATAATAGGGCTCCAGGCATGATTTCAGGTAGTTGGCATTAAGGATGGCCATTTTGGTGGCTTCAGTAAGTCCGGCTCCTCCCATCAATTTTATGTAGGCATAAGAGATGGTCAGGATCAGGGCGCTGCCATAAGGGCCTGAAGATACGGCCGTGATGCCCTGGTCGCCTCCTGTTTCAACACAAACATGGCCGGGCAGGTAGGGGGCAAGGTGACTGGCAACGGCTATCGGGCCTTCGCCGGGACCTCCGCCGCCATGAGGGATGGCAAAGGTTTTATGCAGGTTAAGATGGCAAACGTCGGCTCCGATCAGCCCGGGGCTGGTCAACCCCACCTGGGCGTTCATGTTGGCGCCGTCCATGTAAACCTGTCCACCGTTTTCATGGATGATCCGGATGATTTCCAGTATTTCTTCTTCAAAAACCCCATGAGTTGAGGGATAGGTCACCATAAGAGCGGCCAGGTGTTCCTTATTTTGTGTCGCTTTTTCCCGGAGATCATCCAGATCGATGTTGCCATGATCGTCACATTGAACAACAACGACCTTCATTCCTGCCATCGCGGCGCTGGCAGGATTGGTTCCGTGCGCTGAAGAGGGGATCAGGCAAATATCGCGGTGATCGTCGCCTTTTGATTCATGGTATTTACGGATTACCAGCAATCCGGTATATTCTCCGGCAGCTCCTGAATTGGGCATGAAGGAAACGGCTGCAAAGCCGGTGATGGTGGCAAGGTCACCGGCTAACTGACGGATTAGCTCCTGATATCCTTCCGCCTGATCTTTGGGAACGAAGGGATGGATTCCTCCGAATTCGGGATAACTTAATGCAAACATCTCGCTGGCCGCGTTGAGTTTCATGGTGCACGATCCCAGGGGGATCATCGAACGGTTGAGCGAGAGGTCTTTGATTTCCAGTTTTTTAATGTAGCGCATCATTTCGGTCTCGGAATGATAGCTGTTGAAAACCTTATGAGTCAGGTATTCCGATTGACGGGTCAGTTCGGCAGGGAAGGTCGTTATTTTCCCGCAAACCGCCGGATCGCAAACGAACAAGGTGTATTCTTTACGATGGGCTTTGGCTAAGATCTCCACGATGGTGTTGACATCTTTGAGGGTTGTTGTTTCATCCAGACTGATGCCGATGTGTCGGTCGCTGATGTACCTGAAATTGAATTGATGTGCCAGGGCATCCTTCCGGATGGCTTCGATGGAAACGCCGTCGGGTAATTCGATGCATACAGTGTCAAAGAAATTACGGTTCAGTTGCCGGTAGCCATATTTTTCAACTTCCCGGGCCAAAACGCCTGTTAGGATATTGATATGGCGTGCAATCTGCCGGATTCCTTTCGGGCCGTGGTAAACAGCATACATGCCGGCCATTACGGCCAACAGCACCTGGGAAGTACAGATGTTAGAAGTGGCCCGTTCACGTTTGATGTGTTGTTCACGGGTTTGGAGGGCCATACGAAAGGCTTTGTTCCCATTGGCATCCACCGAGATCCCGATGATCCGTCCGGGAATTTGCCTTTTGTACTCCTCTTTCACGGCAAAGAAAGCGGCATGGGGCCCGCCATAACCCATCGGAATTCCGAATCGCTGGGTGGAACCAAACACCACATCTGCGCCCCATTCTCCCGGAGGGGTCAGCAAAGTCAGGCTCAGAAGGTCAGTGGCTACTGCCACAGTTGTTCCGTTGGCATGTGCTTTTTCAACCCAATCCCTGTAATCGGTCACCGCCCCGTATTGATCGGGGTATTGGATCACTGCTCCAAAGAGCTGATCATTGAAAACGACCTGATCCATTTTTCCGATGACCAGTGCAATTCCAAGGTGGTAAGCCCGGGTTTTGATGACATCGATGCTTTGGGGAAACAGGGTGTCAGATACAAAGAAATGGCGGGCATTCCGTTTGATGGCATCCCTGGAACGGCTGTTGAAAAGCATGATCATCGCTTCAGCAGCGGCAGTCCCTTCATCCAGCAAGGAAGCGTTGGGAATAGGCATACCGGTGAGGTCGGCAACCATGGTTTGAAAATTGAACAAAGCTTCCAGCCGGCCTTGGGAAATCTCAGCCTGGTAAGGGGTATAAGCGGTGTACCAGCCCGGGTTTTCCAGAATATTTCGCTGGATCACGCCCGGCAAAATGGTGTTGTAATACCCCATTCCGATGAAGGTCTTGTATGACTTATTTTTTGAACCGATACAACGGATATGGTTGAGGTACTCATGTTCATTCATGCCGTCGGGTAAATCCAGGGGTTTCTGCATCCGGATGGGAGCAGGAACCGTTTGGTCAATGAGTTCTTCGATCGACGAGACCCCGATCTTTTCCGTCATTTTACGGATTTCGTCTCCAAACGGACCGTTGTGCCGTCTGGCAAAATTGTTAGTGATCATGAAAATAGTTTTTAAATATTAATGTCAATGCTTGCGCTAGTGCTCTTTTTTTATCCGCATTTTATAAAACGAACGGTAAACAAAATAGAGGGCAATCGCGAAAAAGACGAGGCCGATAAAAGGCGCTACGGTGTAAAAACTTTCCGAAATAGCGATTTCCATGGCCAACATTCCGAAAAGGGTAGTGAATTTGATGATCGGGTTCAGTGCTACCGAAGAGGTATCTTTGAACGGATCTCCAACGGTATCACCAACCACAGTGGCATCATGGAGGGTGGTTCCCTTTTCCTTCAGGTCCACTTCCACCACTTTCTTTGCATTGTCCCATGCACCTCCCGCATTGGCCATGAAGATTGCCTGGAACAAACCGAAAAAGGCAATGGCGATCAGATAGGCTACGAAAAAGGAGGCCGCCTCATAACGTAGCGGGGTATGGATGTCAAAAGAAGAATTTTGATAACCTGAAAGGAAGGCGATGCCTAAGGCGAAAGAGAAAATAGCGATGAAAATATTGAACATTCCGGTTTGGGCGTACTGGGTACAAATCCTGACCACCTCTTTGGAAGTTTCAACGGAAGCTTTTTTATCGGCATTGGCATCGAGCCGGATGTTTCGTTTGATGTATTCAACAGCTCTGTAAGCTCCCGTGGTAACAGCCTGGATAGAGGCGCCCGTGAACCAGTAGATCACTGCACCGCCCATCAGAAATCCGAAAATGGTATAGGGATTCAGGACGTTGAGGAGTTGTTCTGGCTCTATTCCAAAATGGTTCTTGATGACCAGAATCAGCGAAAAGATCATGGTGGTGGCACCGACCACGGCGGTTCCGATCAACACCGGTTTTGCCGTTGCTTTAAAAGTATTGCCTGCACCGTCGTTGGCTTCAAGATAGTGTTTTGCTTTTTCAAAATCGGGCTTGAAACCGAACTCTTTTTCAATCTCGCTGGTGGCTTTTTCTTTGTCTTCCTCAATCAGTGACAGTTCGTAAACCGACTGGGCATTGTCAGTGACAGGACCGTAGCTGTCGACCGCGATGGTGACCGGACCCATTCCCAGGAATCCGAAAGCAACCAGTCCGAAAGCAAAGATAGAAGGATAGATCATCAAGGAATCCAAACCGTAAGTGCTTGCGATATAGGCAATGAACATGAGCACAAGGAAAACGATCCCTTTCCAGAAAGCGCTGAAATTGCCGGCTACCAATCCAGATAAAATGGTAAGTGAAGCGCCTCCTTCCCGCGAAGCCTGTACCACTTCGCGGACGTGTCTCGATTTCGGGCTGGTGAAAATTTTGGTGAATTCGGGGATCAGCGCTGCTCCAAGCGTTCCACAACTGATGATGATTGACAGTGTAAGCCAGAGGTTGTTCGGAAGATCGCCCAATTGCCAGTAGCTGGCCAGGAAGGTCATCACGATGGAGAGGATGGAGGAGATCCAGACCAGATTGGTAAGGGGTTTCTCAAAATCCATGTCATCCTGTTTCCCGTAAAGAATTTTACTGAGGAACTTATTGATATAAAAGGCTCCGATTGAGGTTATCACAAGCAGAATGCGCATGACAAAGATCCAGGTAAGCAGGGTTGTCTGGTAAAGAATGCGGGTGGTTTCATCCATTCCCGGGATAAAACCAACGGCAAGCACGATGAAACTGATGAGTGCCACACCGGTCACTCCGTAGGTTTCAAAGCCATCGGCAGTCGGACCTACGCTGTCACCGGCATTGTCACCGGTGCAGTCGGCGATCACCCCGGGGTTGCGGGGATCATCTTCCTTGATTTTGAACACTACCTTCATCAGGTCGGAACCAATGTCTGCGATCTTGGTGAAGATTCCTCCGGCGATACGAAGGGCAGAGGCGCCCAAAGATTCTCCGATGGCGAAACCGATAAAGCTGGCTCCGGCAAATTCACGGGGAACAAACAATAAGATGATCAGCATCATGATCAGTTCAACGCAGATAAGCATCACGCCGATGCTCATCCCTGCATCCAGGGGAATGCTCAGCAGCCGGATCGGCTGTCGTTTCAAAGAGGCAAAAGCCATCCTGCTATTGGCCAGGGTGTTCATTCGAATGCCAAACCAAGCGACACTGTAAGAACCAAGGATCCCGATGACGGTCCAACCCAGGATCAGGATCACTCCGCCAATGGGCATCGCCTGGAGGAAACCGAAATAAAAAGCAATACAAAGTCCGATGATGAGAAAGAGCATGACAAGAAACTTCCCTTGCTGGATGAGGTAAGTTTTACAAGTTTCGAAGATGATCCGCGAAACATCCAGCATCGATTGGTGGGCTTTCAGTTTCCTGACTTTCCGGAACTGGTACCATCCGAAAAGCAGGCCCAAAAAACAAACCACAAATCCGAACAGGAGAAGGTGATTCTGGCTGGTTTCAAGGTCGGGAATCTTCAAATCCGCCTCGCTGGCAAAATTGAACAATGGCAGCATCATGGCTGCCAAGAGCATATAAAGTCTTTTCATTTATTTGTTTTTTGGTAGAGTTACAAAAATAGAAAGTTTTTTATTAATCCCGGTTTTTTTCCAGATGTTTTGTCGGTTCAGCAAAAATGACGTAGGTTTGTATGGGGTAAAAACCGGTGCTCAGGCATGGAAAAGATCAGGTTGGAAATTGTTGGAATGTCATACAGCCAGTCGCAAAGCGGAGCGTATGCCCTGATCCTTTCTGAACGGGAAGGTAAGCGGAGGCTGCCAATCATCATCGGAGGATTTGAGGCCCAGGCGATCGCGATTGAACTTGAAAAGATCAAGACCCCCCGGCCACTCACCCACGACCTCTTCCGGTCTTTCTCAGAGGCTTTTAATGTAGTACTGTCAGAAGTTATCATTAACAGATTCAGCGAGGGGGTTTTCTATGCCTTGCTGATTTGTTCAGACGGGAAAAAAGTCCGGGAGATTGATTCCCGGACATCAGATGCCATCGCCCTTGCTTTGCGGTTTAATTGTCCGATTTATACCTATGAGAGCATCATGGCAACCGCAGGTATTGTGATGGATGAAGAAAATGAGCCTGCCACTCCCGAAGAGACCCCGGAAGAACCGGAACATGAACCTGCTGATATCTTCTCTGATCTGACCCTCGAGGAGTTACAGGAGATGTTGCTAAATGCCGTCGCTGGTGAAGAGTACGAAAAAGCTTCCAAAATCAGGGATGAAATCAACCGGAGAAAATAACCTTTTCCACCACCCGACAACCCAAAACTATCCACCCACTTTAACCTACTGCGTATATGGGAATTAAAGCACGTTTAACAATTCTGAATTTTTTTCAATTTTTCATCTGGGGATCCTGGTTGCTAACCATTGCCGCTTATTGGTTCCAGAATAAAAACTGGTCGGGAACCGATTTTGGCGCCATCTTTTCTACCATGGGGATCGCCTCCCTTTTCATGCCTGCCATTGCGGGTATCATTGCCGACCGGTGGGTCAACGCGGAAAGACTTTACGGAATATTTCATATCATCAGTGCAGCCATTCTGTTTACGGTCCCTGCCATCAACGACCCCGACACCATGTTCTGGGTGATGATGGCCGATATGGTTTTTTATATGCCGACCCTTGCCTTAGGGATTACAGTCGCTTATTCAGCCCTCAAAACCAAAGGATTGGAT
Source organism: uncultured Bacteroidota bacterium (assembly GCA_937862805.1). Lineage (GTDB taxonomy): Bacteria > Bacteroidota > Bacteroidia > Bacteroidales > FEN-979 > CAIVAT01. The sequence continues at coordinate 4,969 of CALMDO010000159.1, read as the reverse complement.
GTTGTAAGAGACTATCCTCCCATCCGGGTCTGGGGGACCGTGGGTTTTATTGTCGCCCTCTGGATCATCAGCCTGACAGGACTTGAAACTGCTCCGGAACAGTTCTATGTCGCAGCTGCCGCCTCTCTCTTCCTTGGGCTCTATTCCTTTACGCTTCCGGCTTGCCCGCCCCTCGGGAAAGCCCAAAAACATAACCTGGTCAGCGCTTTAGGCCTCCATGCTTTCAGCCTTTTCAAAAGCTATAAAATGGCCATCTTCTTCATCTTTGCCATGCTGCTGGGCGCCGCACTTCAACTGACCAATGCCTACGGGGATACCTTCTTGCACGATTTCAAAAACATACCGGAATACAAGGACCTGGTCGCAGTAAAATACCCAGCCATCGTTATGTCGATTTCCCAGATCTCCGAAACCTTGTTTATTCTTGCAATTCCCTTCTTCCTGAGAAGGTTCGGAATCAAAAAAGTGATGCTTTTCAGCATGATCGCCTGGGTGCTTCGCTTTGGTTTGTTCGCTTACGGGAACCCGGCCGACGGCCTCTGGATGATCATCGCTTCCTGCATCATCTACGGAATGGCTTTCGATTTCTTTAACATATCCGGCTCTCTTTACGTAGAAAGCCAGAGCGAACCCGGTATCCGGGCCAGCGCCCAGGGATTGTTCATGATGATGACCAACGGATTCGGAGCTTTTTTCGGCAGCCGCATCAGCGGCATCGTGATCGATACATTCTTTACCCGGGCAGATGGCTCTTTCGACTGGAGAGGGATATGGCTCTCATTCTCTGCGTACGCCCTGGTTGTTGCCATCCTGTTCGCACTGTTTTTCAAGCATAAACACGATCCCGAAGCGTTTAAAACGGCGCCGGTCCATTGATCATCAAATTGTCAGAGAATGAAACAATACCTTGACCTTCTTGATCATGTGCTGAACCACGGTGTTCCAAAAGAAGACCGTACCGGTACCGGAACCCTCAGCGTCTTTGGCTACCAGATGCGATTTGATTTACAAGAGGGATTTCCGTTGTTGACCACTAAAAAACTCCATCTTCGCTCCATCATTCATGAATTGCTCTGGTTTCTTCAGGGTTCTTCAAACCTGCGTTATCTCCATGAAAATAAGGTCACTATCTGGGATGAATGGGCCGGTCAGGACGGTGAATTAGGCCCTGTTTACGGGGTTCAGTGGCGCTCCTGGCCCGATGGTTCGGGCGGATCGATCGACCAGATCCGGCAGGTGATTGATTCCATCCGGCAGAATCCCGATTCCCGAAGGCACATCGTCAGCGCTTGGAACGTCAGCCAACTGGACAAAATGGCCTTACCACCCTGTCATATCCTCTTCCAGTTTTATGTTGCAGGCGGAAAATTATCCTGCCAGATGTACCAACGAAGCTGTGATATTTTCCTGGGCGTGCCCTTCAACATTGCCTCTTACGCGCTTCTTCTCCTGATGGTGGCAAAGGTGACCGGACTTCAGCCGGGCGAGTTCATCCATACCCTGGGCGATGCCCACATCTATCGGAATCACCTCGAACAGGTTCGACTTCAACTGACCCGGAAACCTTTCCCGTTACCCATGATGACCCTGAATCCGGACGTCACCGATATCGATAATTTTCGTTTTGATGATTTTCAACTCACAGGTTATCAGTGTCATCCGCATATCAAAGGAGATATTTCCGTTTAAATTCGTTCTCATGCTCTCGTTGATCGTAGCCATTGCTGAAAACAATGCCATTGGAAAAAATAACCAATTGCTTTGGCATTTGCCCGGCGATTTGAAATATTTCAAACAGGTAACCCGCGGCCATCCGGTGATCATGGGCCGGAATACCTGGTTTTCGTTACCCCGGCGCCCTTTGCCCGATCGCCGTAACATCGTCATCACGGATCGCCCTGACGAAACGCTGGAGCTGTGCGAGACCGTCCACTCTGTAAACCAAGCCATCGCATTGTGCGATCCGGCCGAGGAGACCTTCATCATCGGAGGCGCCTCTGTTTACAGGCAGCTGTTACATTTTGCCGATCGCCTCTATATTACGCGTGTGCACTGCGCTTTTGAAGCGGATGTCTTTTTTCCTGAAATCGATTCTGAACTTTGGGAATGCATTTCGGCCGGTGAAATACAGCATGACCCGGCCAGCGGGCTCAACTATACCTTTGAGATTTATTCCCGAAAATAATCGGATGGATCAGGTTTTCCGCTTCTCTTTTTTGGCAGCCGGGAACAACACGTTGTTGAGGATCAGCCGGTAGCCGGGCGAATTGGGATGGAGGTTCAGATCGGTCGGGGGATCCCCTACCAGATGCTGGTAGTCTTCGGGATCATGCCCGCCCAGGAAGGTCCATGTTCCTTTCCCAAAATCCCCGTGAATGTAACGGGCTTCATTCAATGATTTGGTCTCACCCAATACCACCACATTCGATTTCAGGTACTTCTTGTTGAAGGCCGTGGTTTGTCCCATGAACCCGTGGATCAGTGTCTCATGATCCTGGCAGAGCATGCTGGGTACCTGGTCCCATTTGGCGGAAAAATCGAACAGGGTGAAGAAATCGTTCTCGCGGGTGATGCTTTTGGGGCGTGTTTCGGTGACATCAATGGAGGAGATTTCGTATTCATAAGGATTGGTGCTGATGGTGAAATTCTCAAAAGCAAAACACTTCCCGAAATTCAGTTTTGACTGAGCTCCTGCTTCTATCGGATCATGGTCGAACATAACATCGCAAATGTCAACCCCTTCGGCTGATAAAGCGACATCGTAACTGTCAGGAGCTGAACACATTGAAAATAAGTAGCCACCTCCTGCCACAAAATCACGGATCTTCATGGCCACTGCCAGTTTCATCTGTGAAACTTTAGCAAAACCCAACCGGCGGGCGGCCTCCTCCTGGGCTGTGACATCCTGCTGGTACCAGGGAAAGTTACGGTACGCAGCCCAAAATTTTCCATATTGCCCGGTAAAGTCCTCATGATGAAGGTGTAACCAGTCGTACAATGGCAATACTCCTGACACGATCTCCTCATCGTAGATCACATCGTAAGGAATTTCAGCATAGGAAAGTACCAGGGTCACGGCATCATCCCAGGGAAGTTTGTTTTTGGGGGAATAGACTGCGATCCTGGGCGCTTTGTGGAGTTTAATGGTCTCCATATTGACCTGTGGATCGGCGATTTCAAGAAAGATGGCAGAGGCCTGAACATCGGCCACAACCTGGAAACTAACACCACGGATCACGCATTCCTGTTCTAAGGGTTTGGCATACTGAAACATAAAACTTCCGCCCCGGTAATTCAACAGCCAGCTCACCTCGATATCCTGCTTTAGCACCCAGAAAGCAATACCGTAGGCTTTCAGGTGATTTTGCTGACTGTTGTCCATTGGTACGAGCAGGTAGGCCGCCCGCAAGTTCCCGAAGCCCGACAACAGGAAAAAAATGAGCGCAACGAGAGTAAACTTAAAACGGTACCTGGTCGTGTTCATCATCATCCATTTTCGACATGATAGTCTTTGTACGGATTGAACCGTCGAAGGTGGTGTTGGCCGGAATGGGTTTACCCGTACTGAAGGAAACCTCTTCATCCACGAATTTGGCGTACTTTGAGATGAAGCGCAGTTTCACATCTTTGAGCGGGCCGTTACGGTTTTTAGCGATACTGAGTTCAGCCATTCCGGAGGTCGATTCGCCATGTTCATCCTGGTCAATCTTATAATATTCAGGCCGGTAGATGAATAAAACCATATCTGCATCCTGTTCGATGGAACCCGATTCGCGGAGGTCTGACAAGATGGGTTTGGCGCCTGGAGATCGTTTTTCAGGAGCACGGCTGAGCTGTGACAGGGCGATCACCGGCACGTTCAATTCTTTGGCTAATGATTTCAATGCCCTCGAGATGCTGCTGATCTCCTGTTCTCTGTTGCCTTTAACCTCCTGGCTGCCTTGCATCAGTTGCAGGTAGTCTACGATGATCATTTGTATGTCGTGATGGGCTTTTAACCGTCGGCATTTAGCCCGGAGATCGAAAATCGACAAAGCAGCGGTATCGTCAATAAAAAGCGGGGCATCGATCAATGCTGCAATCCGCGTGTGGAGCTGTGTCCATTCATGTTCTTCCATGGTTCCTTTCCTCAGCTTCTCCTGAGGAATTTCTGTCTCGCTCGATATCAAACGTGTCACCAATTGGATGGACGACATCTCCAGAGAAAAAACCGCGACGGGTTTCTTGAAATCAACCGCGGCGTTACGGGCCATGGTGAGGGCAAAAGCTGTTTTTCCCATACCGGGACGGGAGGCAATGATGATAAGGTCAGATTTCTGCCACCCTGAAGTAACCCGGTCGAGCTCTGTGAAACCCGAGCCCACTCCGCGCAACTGCCCTTCGTGCTCCCTTCCGGCTACGATTTCCTTGATCGCCTCCCTAATAATCGATTGCATATCCATGTACGACTTCCCGATGCTGCTCTCGCTGATGGCAAACAATCCATTTTCCGCACGGTCTAACAAGTCGAAAACATCGGTAGTGTCTTCATAAGCATCTTTGATGATGTCTGAGGAAACCCGGATAAGTTCCCGTTGTATGAATTTCTGAAGGATAATGCGTGAGTGGAATTCGATGTTGGCCGCAGAAGCAATTCTATTGGTCAGCATCGTGATGTAATAGGGGCCCCCGGCAATTTCCAACTCTCCGGTTTTTCTCAATGCTTCGGTGACCGTCAGGATATCCACCGGTTCATTTTGCCCGAAGAGCCGCTGGATGGCTGTGAAAATCACCCGGTGTTGTTCTTTATAAAAAACTTCCGGCTTTAATACCTCAATTACTTCGGCTAAGCGGTCGTTTTCAAGCATCATGGCCCCCAACACAGCCTCTTCCAGGTCAGTTGCCTGGGGTGGGATTTTTCCGTGTTCAAACACCGTTTCAGTGACAACCGGCTTACGAACCCTTTTACGTGCGTTCAGATCATCCATGG
>CALMDO010000158.1 GCA_937862805.1 uncultured Bacteroidota bacterium | reverse complement strand
GACTATCCCGGGATACTCCTTATTTGGGAAAAAAACGGAAAATAAAGGACGAGGGTTTCAGGTTTCAGGTTTCAAGTTTCAAGTTTCAGGTTGAAGGTTTCAGGTTATGAAAATTGAGCGGTTTGAAGAGTTGGAAATTTGGAAAGAGGCCAGGGAGCTTTGCCAACTTATCAGAGATATTACCAGTGAAAAAGGGTTGAATCAGGATTACAAATTCAGGGACCAAATCAGAGGTTCATCGGGTTCAATTATGGACAATATCGCCGAAGGGTTTGAAAGAGACGGAAAGAAAGAGTTTATCCAATTTCTAAATGTTGCAAAAGGATCTTGCGGTGAAACACGATCACAATGCTATCGTGCCTTGGATTATGGTTATATTGATCAGGAACAATTCAACATGATTCATGAAAGAACCATCCAAATCAGCAAAAAAACCTCGACCCTGATAAAATATCTGAAATCAACAGAAATCTCCGGCCTTAAATACAAAAACCCTGAACCCTGAAACTTGAACCCTGAAACCCCTTGCAAAAAGTTGAGAAAATAACAATTTCAGAACTAAGCATCATGGCTGCTTCCATGTATGGAACTCTGGTTAAAGCTGTGGTAGATATAAAACTTGGGATTTTGGTCGTTGATGCGGAGCTGCACGTTGACCAGGAACAATACCTGCTGGAACTGGGATCCGATCAACAGAACCTTTGGGGTATCAACCTCTATCCGCAACAATATGGATCGGATGGATTCATTGAATTTGATTCCATGATCAATATCCGTCCCAGGCAACAAAATATGTCGAGAGGGGTCGAAGATGCGAAGGTCAGAAAACGGATCATCAACCTTGTTTTAAGTAAGGTCTTGAAATAAAATCATCCATGGAAAAATCAGGATCCTCATTTTATACGGTGGACAGGGAGCGATGGAACCGGTTGTCAATCTTCGACCAGTTAGGAAATATAGGAAGCGAAGTGGGAAGGACGCTCCGGTTGAAAAGGGAGGGAAAAGATTTTCAAGGCGCATTGATCCGGGCCCTGGATCTTTTCGATGCCACGACAGAACCCCTTATTCAGCAGAAATCACACCGTTCAAAAGAGGTATTGCGCGCGAGAGATCAATTCCTGCTGGCCCTTTTTGAACGCGACGATCCCTCTATTGAGAAGTGGTTCATGCAATTTGCCATCGCCGCCCGCCTGAAACCCGAAACCTGAAACCCGAAACCCGAAACCTGAAACCTGAAACTTGAAACCTGAAACCCTCCTTAGTTCTCTAATATTCATTTGTAAACCCTAATTCCCCATGGCATCTCAAACCTCTCTCTCCCCCTCCGGTGAATCCTTCACCCTCCCATTAAAAAGTGACTACGATGCCGAACTCCGGCGCATTGAACAATTGGTCAACCAAGCCCGCAACAAGGGTCAGGAGATCGTTGTGGTAATGGGCCTGGGCTTTGTCGGCGCCGTGATGGCCGCCATTGTGGCCGATACCAAAGACAAAGACGGTAAAAACAGCAAGTTCGTGATCGGCTGCCAACGCCCCTCCTCCCGCTCTTACTGGAAGATCCCCCTGATCAACCGCGGGGTGGCTCCCGTCAAAGCCGAAGACCCCGAAGTGGACGTACTGATCGAACGGTGCGTGCTGCACGACAAAACCCTCGTGGCTACCTACAACAGCGATTGCCTGCAGTTTGCCGACTGCGTGGTAGTCGATGTGCAATGCGACTTCTCTAAGAAAGAGCTGGGTAACATGCGGAGCGGGGAGGCCGACATGGCTGCCCTGGAAGATACGATCCGTACCATCGGCCAGAAGATCCCTCCCGAATGTCTGGTACTGATAGAGACCACGGTAGCTCCCGGAACCACCGAGTTCGTCGCCTGGCCCATCCTGAAGAAAGCTTTTGCTAAACGGGGAATGAAAGAAACACCTTTATTAGCTCACAGTTTCGAGCGGGTGATGCCCGGCAAGGAATATGTCGCCAGCATCCGCGACTTCTGGCGGGTTTGCTCGGGATGTGAAGAGATTGCCCGAAAGCGGGTGGAAAAGTTCCTGCATGAGGTACTCAATACCAAAGATTTTCCTCTCACCGTGATGGACCGCCCCATCGAGTCGGAGACCACCAAGATCGTGGAGAACTCCTACCGGGCTACCATCCTGGCTTACCTGCATGAATGGAGCCTCTTTGCCGAACGCAACGGGGTGGATCTGATCAAGGTGATCAAAGCCATCAAGATGCGACCCACCCACAGCAACATCATCTTCCCCGGACCGGGTATCGGTGGTTACTGCCTTCCCAAAGACGGCGGATTAGGGTACTGGTCCTATAAACACATCCTGGGTTTTGAAGACGGCGATAAACTCTTCAAACTCACCCCCACGGCCATCGACATCAACGACACCCGTGCCCTGCACGTTGCAGAACTGGTACGGGATGCCTTACGCAACATGGGACGTTACATTGCCGGCGCACGGGTCGTTCTGGCCGGCGCCAGTTACCGTCAGGACGTGGGCGACACCCGTTACAGCGGCAGCGAGATGGTCGTCAGAAAACTCACCGAGATGAGCGCCGACGTCAAAATCCACGACCCTTACGTGGATCATTGGTATGAGTTAGAGGAACAAGAGACCTATCCCGCTCCCGGTCACTCCTGGAAACGCTATTTCCGCAATCAGGAACACCTGAATGAATCGGTCGTGGAAAAAGATCTTCCTAAAATATTGCAAGGCGCCGAAGCCCTCATCCTGGCCGTTCCCCACAAACAATACCTCCACCTCGATCCTGACGAAATCGTCTCCTGGGCCGGTGCTCCCCTCGCCATCATCGACGCCTTTGGCATCCTCTCCGATCAACAGATCAGAAGGTACTTTGAATTAGGCTGCGAAGTGAAAGCGTTAGGAAGAGGGCATTTGGCGAGGATTAAGCAGGAGGTGAGGAAAAAATAGTTT
>CALMDO010000157.1 GCA_937862805.1 uncultured Bacteroidota bacterium | reverse complement strand
AACTCGCGGGTGGGGCAGAGGATCAGTGCATGGGGCAGCGGATCATCACCGTGGGCGGTCTGGATAAGTGGAAGTCCGAAGGCGGCTGTTTTTCCGGTCCCCGTTTGAGCCAGCGCCACAATATCAGCAGGGGGGCCCAGTAATAAAGGAATAACTTTTTCCTGGACCGGCATCGGATGTTCAAAACCCAGCTCGTCGAGGGCAAGCACGATATCTCTATCGATGCCCAACTCTTTAAATGTCATCATGCAATTTGAATTAAAGGTCTGTGTTCAAAAATGTTCAGTGAGAGGGATCTGTCGCCAATCGGATACCGGTTATCAACGAATTCCCAGCGCGGCCAGTCCTCCTTCGGCTGTTTCTTTGTAAATCCGTGGAAGGTCGTGGCCGGTTTGCTTCATCGCCTGGAGCACCCTGTCAAAACTCACAAGGTGTTTTCCGTCGGAAAGAAGGGCGTACATATTGGCATCCAATGCACGTGCGGCGCCGAATGCATTGCGCTCAATGCAAGGAATCTGGACCAGGCCTAACAACGGATCGCAGGTAAGTCCCAGAAAATGTTCCATGGCAATGGAAGCAGCATATTCTATTTGCCCGGGCGTGCCTCCGAACATCTGTTCGGCAGCAGCGGCTGCCATCGAACTGGCGCTGCCGACTTCACCCTGGCAACCCACTTCCGCACCAGAGATGGAAGCATTGGTTTTGATCAGGTTGCCAATAAGTCCGGCAGTTGCCAAGCCACGGAGGATCTTTTTATCGTTGAAGTCATACTGTGTTTTCAACAGGTAGAGCACGGCGGGTACCACACCGCAGGAACCACAAGTGGGAGCAGTCACGATTTTTCCACCGGATGCATTTTCTTCCGCTACCGCTAAAGCATAAGCGAAAGTGAAAGCTCTCCGGGCTAAGGTTCCTTTAAAACTGCCGGCTTTGGTATGATAGGAAGAGGCTTTTCTGGCCAGGTTCAATCTCCCCGGAAGGACTCCCTCCGCGTCGATCCCTCTTTCGATGGCTTCCTGCATGACTTTCCAGGCTTCCGACAGGTAATCCCACAGATCAGGGGCTTCGTGCATCTCCACGAACTCCCAAAGGTTTCTCCCATTGGTCTCACACCATTGCAAAATATCGGACATGGTGTCAATCGGGTAGATGGAAGCGGTCGTATCTCTTTTTCCGGAATCGCTGATGTCGCCGCCTCCGATGCTGTATGTGGTCCAGAGTTCCCTCACCTGGCCGGCTTTGTCGAGTGCTTCAAAGCGGATGCCATTAGGGTGAGCCGGTAAAAAAATATCAGGTTGCCAGATTATCTCGGTGGGAACAGGGCGCATCGATTCAAGAATCGCCTTGTCTGTCATGTGGCCTTTGCCTGTCGCAGCCAGACTACCGAAAAGGGTAACCCTTGCTTTGATGATCCCCGGATTATTCTTCCTGAAGATCTCTGCAGCTTTACGGGGCCCCATGGTATGGCTGCTGGAAGGGCCATATCCGGTTTTGAAAATCTCTTTGATTGATTCCATAAAAGTTGAATAAAGGATTGTTGGGAGAGAGCGGGGAGAAGGGGAAAGAATGTGGAAATATTGACAAATATAGATAAAAAAGGCTGTTCAATGTTCAGGAACAGCCTTTTTGTTAAAAAGCCTGAAAGGTTCAACTACGGATTGGCAACTTTTTCTACCAGGTCGGCCAGCCGGTTGGAATAACCATACTCATTGTCGTACCAGGCGATTATTTTCACCATGTTTCCACCCAGGATCTTGGTCAGACCTGAATCGTAAACGGAGGAGTGTGTGTTGCCGATGATATCACAGCTTACAAGGGGTTCATCAAGGTATTCCAAAACGCCTTTCATAGGTCCGTCGGCTGCAGCTTTCATGGCAGCATTGATCTCTTCCTTGGTCACTTCACGGTTGAGCTCACAGGTGAGGTCAACCAGTGAGGCATCGGGGGTCGGGACGCGGACTGCGAAACCGTCCATTTTTCCGTCCAGTTCAGGGATTACAAGACCGATGGCTTTGGCTGCCCCGGTTTTGGTAGGGATGATGGATAGAGCGGCAGCACGGGCACGGCGCAGGTCTTTGTGCGGGGCATCCAGAATTATCTGATCGTTGGTATAACTGTGGATGGTGTTCATTAATCCTCTCTTAACTCCGAAACTGTCGTTCAGGACTTTGGCTACCGGTGCAAGGCAGTTCGTAGTGCAGGAAGCGTTGGAGACAAATTGCATGGAGGCATTCAAGGTATGATCATTCACCCCGATCACGATGGTTGCATCCACATCATCCTTGTTATCAGCAGGTACCGAAAGCAACACTTTTTTAGCACCGGCAGTGATGTGTTTATTCATTTTTTCACGATTTCTGAAGATCCCGGTACATTCCAGTATGATCTCCACTCCCAGGGCTCCCCAGGGAAGGTTGGCCGGATCTTTTTCAGCCATCACCTTCAGTTTCTTGCCGTTAATGATCAATGAGTCACCTTCAACCGAAACTTCTCCGGGAAATTTACCGTGAACAGAATCGTATTTTAAAAGATGAGCAAGCGTTTTGGCATCGGTCAGGTCATTGATGGCAACCACTTCGATATTGTTTTTCTTTAAAAGGGCACGGTATGTTAAACGCCCGATGCGTCCGAAACCGTTGATCCCAACTTTAATTGTTCCCATATTTCTCTGTTTTAATTATACTTCTGTAACTTAGGTTAAAAAGGACTGCAAAAGTAAGGATAATATTGATAAGTTAAAACTCAGGGTGTAAACTGTGGGAACGATGAATTTATTGTAGATTTACTTCGAAAATACGCGCCTTTTTTCAATCAACAACCATGAAAAAAATCTTTGTTGTATCTGATGGCACCGGCCGTACAGCCGAACAGACAGTCATGGCAGCCATGACACAATTCCCGAGCGTGGAAGCGGAAATCGTTCTCAAATATGAGGTTTTATCTGAAAACCAGGTAAAAACGATTGTAAACGAAGCGATGGAAGAAAAAGCGATCATCGTACACACCCTTGTATCCGCCTCGCTACGGGAGAGCATTTTGCGGATAAGCCGTATCCATAACGTCGATTCGATTGACCTGATGGGACCTTTGCTTTCCCGGCTGACCCACCATTTTTCTGATTCCCCCACGGGGGAACCGGGACTTTTTTTTCGTCTCAACAAAGAGTATTTCAAACGAATTGACGCTATGCAATTCGCTTTTACCCATGATGATGGACAACGTACCTACGATTACGACAAAGCGGAGATCCTGCTTGTCGGGGTGTCGAGGACCTTTAAAACCCCGCTTTCCATCTATCTCGCTTTTAAAGGTTGGTTCGTTGCCAACTATCCGATTGTCCTGGGCGCTGAAATACCGGACAACCTTGAGTCACTGCCTTATGGAAAAGTCTTTGGACTCATGACGCAACCCCAGGACCTGTCGAGTTTAAGGGAGGCGAGACAACAATACCTGGGCGGCTCGACGGGTGAATACTCTTCGCTGGATAATGTAAGGCGCGAACTGAACTTTGCACAGAACCTTTTTAATCGATTTGAATGGCCGGTCATCCAGGTTACCAACAAACCCATTGAAGAGATTGCCTCCGAAATTCTGACCATAAAACGAAGGATACACCATCCGTAAAGAAAGAAGAAAATCATTAACCAGGGTTGAGAGCTCTGGGATTCTGAAATATTTGATGTAATTTTGCAGATAGGAACTTCTGCAACTTCCATCTCATGTCACCAACACGTTATATTTTTGTAACCGGCGGTGTTACCTCCTCGCTGGGCAAAGGGATCATTTCTTCCTCTATTGCAAAATTACTGGTAGCCCGTGGTTTCTCTGTAACGATTCAAAAATTGGATCCTTACATCAACATTGACCCCGGAACCCTCAACCCTTATGAACACGGCGAGTGCTTCGTTACCGACGATGGCGCTGAAACCGACCTCGACCTGGGGCATTATGAGCGTTTTTCCAACGTTCCCACTTCTCAAGCCAACAACGTGACCACCGGCGTGATCTACCAGTCGGTCATTACGAAAGAGCGAAAAGGAGAATTTCTGGGTGAGACGGTTCAGGTAATCCCTCACATTACCGATGAGATCAAATACCGCATCAAACTCCTTGCAAAAAGAAAACCCTACGATTTTATCATCACCGAAATTGGTGGCACCGTGGGAGATATCGAATCGCTACCCTTCATCGAAGCCGTCCGTCAGTTGCGTTGGGAACTTGGAAAGAACTGTGTGGTAGTCCACCTTACGCTGGTACCCTATCTTGCAGCCGCCGGTGAACTGAAGACCAAACCTACCCAACATTCTGTAAAAACGTTGTTGGAATCGGGGGTTCAGCCTGACATTATCGTTTGTCGCTGCGATAAACACATCACCGAGGGGATCCGGCACAAAATTGCCCTCTTCTGCAACGTGGCCCCCACCTCTGTGATCGAATGTATCGACGTGGAAACGATTTATGATGTCCCCATCCAGATGCGCCAGGAAAATCTCGACGTCGAAATCCTGCGCAAAACCGATATGCCTACCGAAACCAAACCCGATCTCACCGACTGGGAACAGTTCCTGTTTGCCATGAAACATCCGGCAGGTGAGGTTAACATCGGTTTGGTCGGAAAATATGTCGAACTGAAAGATGCCTATAAATCGATCAATGAATCTTTCATCCATGCCGGAACAATGAATGGCGTTCGGGTACGGATACAAACCTTTCATTCAGAGTTCATCAACGATACCAACGTTGAAGAAAAATTGGGCAACCTCGACGGAGTGCTTGTTGCTCCCGGATTCGGCGAAAGAGGAATCGAAGGAAAAATCACTGCCATCCGTTTCGTCCGTGAAAAGGGAATTCCTTTCTTTGGAATATGTCTTGGAATGCAATGCGCTGTCATAGAATTCGGGAGAAATGTACTGGGATTGAAAGGCGCCCATTCCACCGAATTTGACCGCTCCACCCCTTACCCTGTTATCGATATGATGGAGATGCAAAAGAAGATCTCCGGATTGGGAGGAACCATGCGGCTGGGTTCTTATCCATGCAGGCTTGTACCGGGATCAAAGGTCACAACCATCTACAAGACCGAAAACATCCAGGAACGACACCGGCACCGTTTTGAATTCAACAATGAGTACCTCGAAAAATATACGGCAGCAGGGATGGTCCCGGTCGGTATTAATGAAAAAGATAACCTCGTCGAAATCATTGAAATACCTGACCACCCATGGTTCGTTGGGGTGCAATTCCACCCCGAATTTAAAAGCACCGTAGCCCAACCGCATCCGCTCTTTGTCAGCTTCGTTAAAGCAGCAAAGGATTACGCCGGGCGATAACGACATTTTTATACCTTTGCACCGTTTTTCCCAAAAACCCGTATGAATAAAAATACAATCATAGGACTTGTCCTCATTTTCGGAATCTTCATCCTGTACAGTTACCTGATGACACCGTCACAGGACCAGCTAATGCGTCAAAAACGGACTTCTGACTCGATCTGGCAGGTTAACCAGTTCCGCCGTGACTCCACCATCCGTGCCAATGCAAGGCTTCGTGCACTGGAAGCAGCCCGCGAAAAACAAAAGATTACTGAATCAGGCCAAACGCTTGATTCACTGACTATCCTTCGGATTACCCTGAAAGATGAATTGGGTGCCTTTGCCAATGCGGCAGTCGGAAAAGATTCTACCATCATCATCGAAAGCGACCATCTGAAACTTAACTTCACGACCCTTGGAGGAAAGATCGGTAAAGTTGAACTCAAAGATTACCTGACATGGGATAAAAAGCCGCTCATCCTGATGGATAAAGATTCCCTTCGGTTTGGCCTCTCTTTTTTCGCGGGAAATCGCCTGATAAATACCGACCGGCTCTATTTTCAACCCTTCTGGCCCGATCCTGCGAACCAGGGGAAAAACGAGGTGAAAGTCTCAGGGAATGATTCGGTTCAAATGGGTATGAGGGTCTATATCGCTTCCACTGATTCCTCCTTCGATACCGGTAAATACATTGAATTTCTTTATACCATCAGGGGAAATGAATACATGATGCACTACCAAGTGAAATTCCATGGCATGGAGGAAGTAATGGATCCATCCACCAAATACCTGGTTCTCAACTGGAGCGATAATTTGAAGCAGGTGGAAAGAAGCCTGAAAATGGAGCACATGAACACGACCCTCTATTATCACTTTTTTGAAGATAAAGTCGATTATCTCTCTGAGACCAAGGATGAGGAAAAATACCTGAAAAATGAGAAGATCAAATGGTTCTCGTTCAAGCAACAGTTCTTTTCAAGCACCCTGATCGCCGGCGACTATTTTAGCGAGCCCAGGATTAAAACCGTAACCCTTCCGGGTAAAAGAAATTACGTGAAAACAATGTTGGCGGAGGTCGGCATCCCCTTCGACCCAAAAATCAATAAAGAGGTTTCCATGTCGATGTACTTCGGCCCTAACAAGTATTACGGGCTGAAAAAGTACAACCTCAATTTAGAACGACAGATTCCCTTAGGGTGGAGTTTCTTCCTGATGGCATGGATCAATATTTATGCAGTCATTCCTGTCTTTACCTTCTTCGGAAACTTGGGATGGAATTATGGGATCATCATCCTGATCCTTACCATCTTACTTAAAATTGTACTATTCCCTATCGCCTTCAAAACTTACAAATCGTCGGCCAAAATGAGGGTCCTGAAACCCGATATAGATGAGTTGAATAAAAAATTTCCCAAAAAAGAGGATGCCATGAAGAAGCAACAGGCTACCATGGACCTGTACAAAAAAGCGGGGGTGAACCCGATGGCCGGATGTATTCCACTGTTGCTCCAGATGCCGATCCTGATCGCCATGTTCCGTTTCTTCCCGTCTTCCATCGAACTCCGGCAACAGGCTTTTCTTTGGGCCAAAGATCTCTCCTCCTACGATTCGATATGGAATTTCCCCGGAGGCTTTACCATTCCGTGGTATGGCGACCATGTCAGCCTTTTTGCACTGCTTATGACCATCTCCAGTGTGATCTATACCCGCATCAACGACCAGATGATGGGCTCCTCCCAGCAGCAAATGCCAGGCATGAAAACCATGATGTACCTGATGCCTGTCATGTTTCTCTTCTGGTTCAACGACTACTCTTCAGGTCTGAGTTACTACTATCTGCTGGCCAACCTGCTGACCTTCGCCCAGATATACATCATCCGGGCCACCATCGATGAAAGGAAACTCCACGCCCAGATTGAAGCCAATCGGAAAAAACCGGTCAAGAAATCAGGTTTCCAGAAAAGACTGGAACAGATGGCTAAATCAGGTGGTTATCAAGTGAAAAAATAGTGATTTATCAACGCAGGTAAGCGAGAAATTTGTCCAATCCTTTTCGCTTTTCTTCATCCAGGATGTAAGAGATATTCTTCTCCAGGTATTCTCGACAATCGACACCTGCAGGTAGCGAATTCCTGAAATAGTTAAGGCAGGCAGGAATGTTCTGAACTCCGAAATGGAGTGCGTTCTCGAAGGGGAGAAGGAGCTCTTGTGGGATTTTTTTCAGGGACAACCATACTGCGAATACAAAGGGCAACCCGGTGAAACCGATCCACTCCTCCGCCAGGTCATATACGTATGGGAAATGAACTCTTAAAGCAAAGGTCTTGTCACCAATAGCTACCATTGATTCCACAGAAGTAAGCTTTGAGGCTTGCCCTGGTTGAAGTCCGACCCATTCGGGAGTGATTTGCCAGCAATGCTCTGCCAACACCCTGACCAAGCGCACCGAGGTCCTGGAATCAAAATCAAGGTGTACCTTGCTGATTTGTTTCAGCGGAACTTTCGAAAGTAACAAGACCGTTTTTACCTGGTTTACTGCACCGATACAATAACGCGAAGTGAGCTCATATTGGTCGAAATCAGGGAGAGCACCCACCGGTACAAGCGCAATATCTGCCTGGTCATTTTTTAGTTTGAAAGCACATACAGACGGAACATCCAACTCCAGCCTCAAATTATCCAGCAACCCTGACCGCTGAAGACCATACACAAAAGGATAGGTGTTAAGGTAAGAAACAGCCGATATTTTTATCATTCTTTCAATTTAAAATGCAAAAATAGGAGAATTGATGCTCCTTCTGAACGGTATTCAAGGATTTCTTTATCTTTGCTCTCTCGTATGGCTACCCGGTTAAAGAAGGTAATGATCATCTGTACAGTCGTTGTATTCCTGTTCAATTCAGTAGGTTATTATATTATCTGGGAGCTGAACAAATCAATGATCAGACAAGAGATGCAGGCATGGCTCAGAGATCATTCTGACCAACTGACCATACTGACCTTCCATACACCTGAAGCCCTCGGGACCTTGCGCTGGGTGCACGACAGGGAATTCATATACGAGGACCAACTTTTCGATGTGCTGAAGGTTATCAAACAAGATCACAAAACTATCTTTTTTTGTAAAAGGGATATTAAAGAAGAAAAGCTGAACGAAGGGTACCGCCGCCTGGCCAATAGTAAGTTGAACCAGCAATTATTAGAGCATTTGTTCACTGTTGCGCTTTGCGAACCACTGCTCGAACCCAGTCAGATTCCTTCTGACGGATTCCTCTTTGAACCTTTCACCGTGCACTTACCGGATGTCTACATTCATCCCGTAAATCCCCCTCCGAAATTCTTCAGTTAATAAATTAGTTTGCCCGGTTCCCGGGTAGACTCTTAAAGTCATCATCACTTATTTTAAGGATGGTAAGAATCGGTCATGAAACCCTTACTCTTGGGACTCCGAATCATACTTATCCATCTATGAACTTTTAATTGAATTATTAATAAT
>CALMDO010000156.1 GCA_937862805.1 uncultured Bacteroidota bacterium | reverse complement strand
AAACTGGTGTTCAGGCGATGGGACACCCTGGAAGAGCAGGATACTCCGGAGGTGGTCATTTTCTTTGCGAGCCCCCATGTGATTTCAGGTCTGTTTACCCTGGCTAACTACGACTTTCCCGGACTGGACGGGGTCATCACCCCCTTCGGGGCGGGATGTACCTCCATCATCCAGTACCCGTATCAGGAGGGATTCAGGGAACAACCCCGGGCGGTCATCGGGATGTTCGACCCCTCAGCCCGGCGTTTTGTACCTGGGAATATGCTGACCTTTGCCGTACCTGTGAAGCGTTTCGAAACCATGGTGGAACACATGGAAGAAAGCTTTCTGATCACTTCCACCTGGAAGGTTATCAAAAACAGGATAGAGCGCAATTTACCCGATCCCGGGAAAAGAGGAGATTAAAGCAGTGCATCACCGGGGGATACCTTGCCGGTATCCTCCCGGGCAGAAAGGTGGGCAATCAGCCGGTTGAGCTGATCCCGCATGGCCACCATCTCTTCCAGACCGATATCCCCGGTATGGATTCCCCTGACCAACCGCTCCGGAATAGAAGCAGCCGTCTCACGCATCCTGATGCCCTCAGAGGTCAGATGGACCTCTACCTTCCGCTCATCCTCGCCCGACCGGCTCCGCTGCAACAACCCCGCCGATTCCATCCTCTTCAGCAACGGCGTCACCGTGTTGGTGTTGAGAATCAGCTTGTGCGCAATCTCGTTGACCGTCATCCCGTCACTCTCCCACAACACCAGCAATACCAGATACTGGGGATAAGTGATCCCCAGCTCATCAAGGTATGGCTGATACTCCCTGATGATCAGCCGCGAAGCAGCATATACCGGAAAACAAAACTGGTTGCCGAGCTTTAACTGTTCATAATCCATAAAACACGGGTTTTAACCATTATTACACTTTTACCTGCCGGAAGGCGACCTGCACCCTGGCTTTATCCGCCCGGCATTTTATATCCATTCGCCGGCTCCCGGTCAAAACATCCCCGCCAGCCTTTCCAAAGATACCCTTTTACCAGAACAACCCTACTTCAGGATTCCTGACAGGAAGCGGTCAGGCGATAGTTCACCTTTGATCTGGAATTTTTCTTATTTCAGGATACCAGCGAGATACCTGTCGATCTTCCCGGGTTTCGTAAAGGGAGAAAAACGCTTTATGGGCTTACCGGTAGTGTCAACCAGAAACTTCGTGAAATTCCACTTGATCTTGTTACCAAACCATCCTCCCAGCGACTTCCGGAGATATTGAAAGAGCGGATGCGCCTCCTCCCCGTTCACGTCCACCTTGGCAAACATCGGAAAAGTCACCCCGTAATTGATCACACACCCCTCGGCAATAGACTTTTCATCGCCCGGCTCCTGGTTGGCAAACTGGTTGGACGGAAACCCCAGAATGACCAGACCTTTCTCCTTATATTTCTGATACAGGTTCTCCAACCCTTCAAACTGGGGCGTCAGTCCGCACTTGCTCGCCGTATTGACCACCAATACCATCTTGCCCTTGTAAGCCTCCATACCGACCTCTTTCCCCTGCAGGGTGACGGCCGAAAAATCATAAAAATTGTTTTTCATTTTT
>CALMDO010000155.1 GCA_937862805.1 uncultured Bacteroidota bacterium | reverse complement strand
ATGCCCTGCTTATCCCCGCCAAAGGATCTGCCCAGATCAATTCCGACGCCATCAAGACTTCGGCCGGCGCTTTGTACAAACTTCCTGTCGTCAGGTGCAAAGACCTCAAAGAATCAGTCCGTTACCTGAAAGAGAGCGGCATTGCCCTGTTCGCTGCCACCGAAAAAACCGATCACCTTTACACTGAAGCTGATTTCAACAAGCCGGCGGCACTGATCCTTGGTAACGAAGGGGAAGGCATCTCCCCCGAATTGTTACGGATGACCGATCACCTGCTCCGTATACCCGTTATGGGTGAGATCGATTCACTCAATGTTTCTGTAGCAGCCGGTATCCTTCTTTATGAAACGATCAGGCAACGAACGACCTTATGAATTATTCCCCCTATTTCTTTCCTCAATATTGAACACTTTGGTCCTTTTCCTCCTCAAAATAGAAGGTACCCGGAGGGTTCCCGATTACATCCAAATCCGTGATGAGGATTTCAAGCTGATCGCCTATTTCAAGATAAGCAATCCCCGTACCTCTCTGGCCCGATGTAACCTGCTCGACCACATGGATCAGATACTGCAAACAGCCGCTGAACTTGAATACGGAAAGATCCGGAAAATGGTTATTTTTGTTGAAATGAAACCACAATCATGAATGGCGATCCGATCATTGAACTCAGCAAAACTTCGGTTTATCAAAACGAGAACCTGATCCTGGCCAATGTCAGCCTTGCGATCCACAAAGGAGAACTGCTCTATCTCATCGGGAAAACGGGAAGCGGCAAAAGCAGTCTTCTGAAAACCATTTATGCCGAACTGCCTGTCCGTGCGGGAACGGCCAGGGTCGTGGGATACGACCTCAAGATGTTACGTACGCGGGATGTTCCTTTCCTCCGTCGAAAACTGGGCATCGTCTTCCAGGATTTTCAATTATTGATGGACCGTTCGGTGAACGAAAACCTCTTCTTCGTGATGCGTGCCACCGGCTGGAAAGACAAACGCCAGATGCAGAAGCGATTGCTTGAAGTCCTCGCTAAAGTCAACCTGGGTAATAAAGGAGCTAAAATGCCCCACCAATTATCGGGCGGTGAACAACAACGGGTGGCTATAGCCCGTGCATTGGTGAATGATCCGGAAGTGATCCTCGCGGATGAACCTACGGGAAACCTTGATCCCGAAAGTTCGGAAGGCATCATCAGTCTGCTTACCGATATCTCCAAAACAGGTCGGGCGGTGGTTGTCGCAACGCACAATTACACGTTTTTCGACAAGTACCCCGCCCGTACCGTTATGTGTGAACAAGGGAAAGTTCTCCCCGTCAATCTCCCAATGTAGCGACCATCACCGCTTTAATGGTGTGCAGCCGGTTTTCTGCTTCATCGAAAACGATGGATGCGGGCGATTCAAACACCTCATCTGTAACTTCCAATCCGTTAAGACCATATTTCTTAAAGATCTCAAGACCCACCTCGGTGTCCTTGTTGTGGAAGGCCGGTAGGCAGTGCATGAACCTGACTTTGGGATTCCCGGTGAGTTGCATCAGCTTCGCAT
>CALMDO010000154.1 GCA_937862805.1 uncultured Bacteroidota bacterium | reverse complement strand
GCGTCAATCAGGTAAAAAACACTCGCCACCATGTCGGCTATATCCTTCTTTGACGACTCCACACTGCTGCGCTGACTGGTGGTGATCACCGCCTTTTCCTGATCCATCCGCACCGAAGCGAGGTTGGTGGAGGTCTCTACAAACCCGGGAATCTCCCGCGACATAGCGATAACGCCGTGGGGACAGGCGTACAGGGCATCCAGCAAATCGGCCTGAACCGCATCGGTCAACACCTGTTCAGGCAGGTCAACCAGCTCTAAAGTGAAAGTGAGTCCCGGTTCCGTTACGTGCAGTTCCTCCTTTAGATCACGGGTATAGTTATCGGCATAAGCTTGCAGATCGGCGCTGTTGTCAACAGGGATTGTGAATACTGCAAAAGCTTCGCGGGCAATGGCGTTGCGCAGGTTGCCAGCTGTAAAACCGGAAAGAGCTATTTCACAGGTTTGTTGTGCATTCCACAAAAACCGGTTCATTAGCTTGACAGCGTTTCCTAACCCTTTGTGGATGTCATCTCCCGAATGACCGCCTTTTAAGCCGGTCAGACTGGCTTTGTAAGCTGTATGGCCCTCGGGTACCGGCATCCAATCCAATGGCAGCGTGGCCACAGTGTCTTTGCCCCCGGCACACCCGATAAACAATTGTCCTTCATCTTCAGAATCGAGATTGATCAGAATCCTGCTTTTCAGCAGATCCGGAGTAAGTCCAAAAGCACCGGTCAGCCCGGTCTCCTCGTCCATGGTGAAAAGCGCCTCCAGTCTCCCGTGAGGAATCTCATTGGGTTCCAGGATCGCCAACGTGGCTGCGATCCCTATGCCGTCGTCGGCTCCCAGCGTGGTACCGGCCGCTTTTACCCACCCACCGTCAACAACAGGCTGAATGGGATCCTTCATGAAATCATGCACCTTGTCAGTGTTCTTCTCGCACACCATGTCCATGTGCGACTGCAGAATAACCCCTTTCAGGTGTTCGTAACCCGGTTGGGCAGGTTTCCTGATCAGGACATTGCCCACAGCATCGACTTTGTATTCAAGGGAATGATGTCGTGCGAAATCGACCAGATAAGCGGCGATACGCTCTTCATGTTTCGACGGACGGGGAATCTGTAATATCTCCCCGAAATAGTGCCAGAGACGTGCTGGCTGGAGTTGCTGTAAAGAGCTGTTCATGGGAATTGATTTGATTTAAGATTGATCCAGTGCAAAAATATTACAATTCAGATTCGAACCGCTTTTATTTTTTATCTTTACCCGCGATTTAAAACTTTCAGCGGTTTGCGGTTGAAATTTCCAAAGTTTCTGCGCTTTTGGGGTCTGGCCTTCCGGTACAGTTTTTTCTTCCTTTCAGCCATCGTGATCATCTTTCTGATCGCCTTTTTTTATAGCTACGTTTACTCCATAAAATTGCTGGTTGAAGGGGCAAAAAAAGATGCCGATATCCTTACGCGTGAAACCATCGTGCGGTTTGAAAACACCTTGCAACCCGTAGAACTTATCCCGCAAACACTGGTCAATTCGCTGGAAAATCCCAATGTCAGTTACAACGACGTGATCCGCATCGCGAGGGATTTCGTACTACGGAACGAGGTGGTTTTCGGGAGCGCCCTGGCCTTTGAACCTTACGTTTTCGACAAGGACCTTTACTGGTACGCGCCATACACCTTTGAAACCAAAAACCGGACGATCCAAAAAAACCTGGGCAATCCCTCCTATGATTATTTCTCAAAAGATTGGTACCGTTTGCCAAAACTGCTGGGCAAACCGGTCTGGAGCGAACCGTATTTTGATAAGGGCGGAGGGGATACCCTCATGTGTACCTATTCTGTCCCGATATATCGCCCCGGCGCTGACAGCAAAACCCGATTTGTAGGGGTGCTGACCATGGACATTTCCCTGGAGGCCTTTCAGAAGATGGTGGATGGCATCAAAGTCTATAAATCGGGCTATGGATTTTTAATCTCCCACGAGGGAGCGATCCTGACCTTTCCCAAGCCGGGATTTGTCAACAAGAACATCCTCGAGTTAGCCGAGAAAGGTAAAGGAGAGGAAACCATCAGCGCCGTCCGCGCCATGATGGACGGTCAATCGGGTTTTACTTCGATGGATGGTCTGGACGCCAAGCGAAACGCCAGTTTCATCTGTTATGCACCGGTATCCTCAACCGGATGGTCTTTTGGGGTGCTTTTCCCGGCTGAGGAACTGTTAGGCGATTTGATCCAGTTTCTCAAAGATCTCCTGTGGATTTTCGCTATCAGCATCCTCGCTTTACTGATCACCACTGTCCTGATCACACGTCGCCTCACCAAACCCATCAGCCGGCTGGTGGAGGCCACCCGCAAAATCGGTCAGGGAGATTTCAATGCTGCCCTGCCGGTACGCCGCTCCAGGGATGAAATCGCCCAATTGACCAAGGCATTCTCGGTGATGCAGGATGAATTACGCAATTATATCCAAAACCTTCAGGAAACCACTTCGGCCAAAGAAAAGATCGAAAGCGAACTGAACGTTGCTCATTCCATCCAAATGGGAATGCTCCCCAGGGGATTCAGCACCCCTGCCAACTGGGACCTCTTTGCTACCGTTGATCCTGCCAAAGCGGTGGGAGGAGACCTTTACGACTTTTTCTACCTCGATCCCGATCATCTTTGCATCGCCATCGGCGATGTGGCTGGAAAAGGCGTGCCGGCCTCTCTCTTCATGATGGTGACCCGCACCCTGCTGAGAGCCAAACTGATCGCTAACAAGCCCATCCATGAAGTGATGCAGAGCATCAACCAGGAATTGTCATTGGACAATCCAAACCAGATGTTCGTAACTTTCTTTGCAGGCATTGTGAACCTGAAAGAAGGTTCTATGGAGTTTTGCAATGCCGGTCATAACTATCCCTATATCATCTCATCCGACGGAGAGGTAAGGCAATTAAAGGTAAGAAACGGATTGCCCCTGGGCATCTTCGATACAGGCAGCTACTCTTCAGGGACGTTTCATTTCCAACCAAGGGAAATCCTGGTTTTATCCACCGACGGGATCACCGAAGCGCTCAACCAATCGAACGATTTCTTTGGAGAGGCACAATTAGCCGAATCCCTTGCTGCATTGGCCGATAAAAGTTCCAAAGAATTGACAGAAACCCTGATCTACCAGTTGAAACGGTTCTCCACCGGAACCGAACAGGCTGACGATATTACCATTTTGGCTTTGCAATACAAAGATCAAACCGTATCAAAACCTGATGCCATGGAGACCATGGAACTCACCCTGCTTAACCAGTTAACAGAACTTGATAAACTGGTGACAGAACTTGAAAAATTGGCCGGGTCGTGGAACCTTCCTGCAAAAACTGTCATGGAACTAAACCTGGTATTGGAAGAACTCTTTACCAACATTGTCTTCTATGCTTTCGACGATAAAAAAGAGGAGCACCCGATCCGACTGACTTTTACCCTTTCTGCTTCCCGGCAGTTGATCATCCGCCTTTCTGACGACGGAAAACCTTTCAACCTGTTGGAAGCCAAGGTTCGTGATGAATTTGATAAGCCCCTGGAAGAACGGCATATCGGGGGACTTGGGATCCATTTTGTCAGAGAAATGATGGACCAGGTTGAATACCAACGCATCGAAGGACAGAATATCGTGACTTTATACAAAAACCTCTAAACCAATAAGAACCAGATTATGGAATTATCTGAACAGAAAACCCCGCAGTGTACCATCATCGGGATTGAAGGGCGGCTGGATACCACCAATTATAACATCCTTGAAAAAAAACTGATGGAGCTGATCGATGCCAGGAACGACCGGATACTGGTCGAATGTTCAAAAATGGA
>CALMDO010000153.1 GCA_937862805.1 uncultured Bacteroidota bacterium | reverse complement strand
CCTGAACAGTTACAGGTGGAAGGGATCATCACAGAACCCCAGGCGCCTTGTTATAACGCCACGCAGACCATCACGGTGGCCGGTAACGGAAAGACCTTTGTCGTCGAAGCAGGTGCCGGAGCCACACTGGTCGCAGGGCAGAACATCCTGATCCTGGAAGGGAGCTCCATCCTTGCCGGTGCTTCATTTCTCGGTTATATCACGGAAACTTCAACCTATTGCGGCACCAAAACCCTTCCCGTGCCTGCAATAAAAGAAGTCACAACCACCACCGGACCGGTGTCCGATACCCGTTTCACGGTTTATCCCAATCCCTTCAGGGAGCAGTTCACCCTTGTTGATGGCAGCAAGGGCGATAACCTGCCGGTGATGGCAGAGATCCGGCGGATGACCGGTGAGAAAGTGCTGGAGGTACTCCTGGCCGGAAGTGACCGGTACATCCTTCACATGGAAAACCTACCGGCCGGAGTTTACCTCTTGCGACTCAGCGACCGTGGGATGACAACGGTCGTAAAGGTGATCAGAAATCCGTAACTATTTTATCTTTAACAGTTTACCTGTTGTATTCCCGGCAACCGTCTTGTAATAATAGAAACCGGTAGCAACTTCCTGACCTGCATTGTTTCTGCCATTCCAGGAATAGACACACCCTTTGTCGCCCCATGTTTGGGGAAGCAGGGTGACCATTTTTCTACCGGCTGCATCATAGATTTCCAGGGTGGTTTTCGCTGAGGAAAGGCCCTTCAGGGTGATGGTTACCCTGTCGTTGAAAGGATTCGGGGAAGCTGTTGATGACAGGTTTTCGGTGGTTTGCGTTTGATCCATTCCTGTAATGAGGTCGGTTTGATAGATCTGGAAACCGGCAATGCCGTCGGCCAGGTAGATATAATTCCCATCAACGTTTACTCCCAGTGCAAAACAGCCGGATCGCGTATAATAGCCATCGACAACGGGATTATCGGGGTTGGAGACATTCACCACCTGGATTCCCCCGTTGATATAGGCAGAGAGAAAAGCATGGTTTTCTGTAACGGTGATGGCTGTAGGGGCGTCGGGCAGGGAAACGTAACCTCGTGCGACAGGGCTTTGTTTCAGGGTGACATCGATCACTTCCATACCACCGTATTCATCGGCAAGGTAAGCAAAGTCGCCCATCACAGCAATATCTTTGGGCTTGCTGAGCATTCCCGTATAACGCGACAACAGCGCCGGGTTCGCAGGATCGGAGATACTAAAGATGTAGAGTCCCCGCGTATCTTCTGCTTCGAAGGGGCCGTAATCGATCAGGTAGAGGTAATTCCCCACCACATCCAGGGCCTGTACGTAGCAATAATCGGTTCCCGGGACGGCTCCGTTGTGCCATCCGAAGAAGTGTTTATAAAGCACCGGGTTGGCAGGATCGGTGAAGTCGACCGACCGGACACCGTCCCACCAGCAGGCCACATAAGCCAATTGGTCTTTCAGATCGAGATCCCAGGTCATGACCGGCGCCATGTATTGTCCGACAAACCCCGGGTGAAGCGGATCGGAGACGTCCATGATCATCACAGGGTTGTCGGCGGTCATGCTGGCACGGATGAAAACTGCTTTATCGCCCGTAAGGCGGATGATGGCTCCATCGGTAGTGTCATAGCCCACCTGTACCGGTAGGGATTTGTCGGTGATGTCGAAAACCCGGAAACCATTGTTGCCCGTGTAGGCGTAGTTTCCTCTGATCTGAACATCCTGGCTTGACAGCGGAAGATCGTAGGTGCAGGCAAGCACGGGATTAACGGGATTGCTGATATCTAATATTTTACAAGGATAGCCACCGCCGGAATAGCCGACCATAGAACCGTTGCCTGCAATGTATTCTGCGTAATCGGGATAGGTTGTCAGCAGTTGGGGAGAGGCGGGGTTGGTGACATCCACCACGTTGATCCCGCCACCGCTTGTGCTGTTGGTAGCGTTGGCAATGTAAGCATAGTTACCGATCACGCGGATGCGGTTCGGGTAGCCTGTGATGGTCTTGTATCCCGTCTGGGTGATGTTGGTAAGGTTGCTGATGTTGAGGATGCGGATCCCGAAGTTGTAACCCACGATGTAGGCGTAGTTTCCGGCGACCCAGACCCCGGTGGTCAGCATGTTGGAACTTCCTGCCACGTGCGGATTGGAGGGGTTGGAAACATCGACCACTTTCATTCCCCCGTTTCCGATGGCCACGAAGATGTTGTTACCGCTTTTGGCTGAATTCCAGGCGAAGTTGGTGGATGAAAGGGGACAGGTGCCGGTGTTGACGGGATTGGCAGGGTCGGTCACATCGAAGACCTGTACTCCGTTGGCAACAGTCACCACGTAAACATAGTTCCCCGAGGCGAAGATTCCACCGCGTGGGAGTCCGGTGGTGGAGCCCCTGCCGATTCTCACCGGGGCTGTAAAATCACTCACATCCCAGATCTCGAATCCTGAGAAGTAGGTACACAGGTACAAACGTTCGGTTGTTTCATCGTAATAAATGGCATCGACCAGCCCGCGGGTGTTGATCTCGCCCAGGTGGAGCGGGTTGGAAGGCACTGTGACATCGAGAATGATCACTGCTGCCCCGGAACCGAGGAAAAGGATGTTACCGGGACCGTTGCAGGAGATCGAGCAACTCTGTCCCAGTGCCCAGGAACCGCGGTAAGTCACATTCAATGAATCGAATTGAAAACCTTCTTCAGCAGGAGCCAGCGGCTGTTGAAGTGTGAAGAGGTTCAGGTTATCGGGTGTGGAAACCCGTACCGACTGCAGTTCCATGGGAGAACGCTGGTCGTGAGAGAAAGGCTGTGCATTGCAGAAAAACGGCAGAACAGCCAACAGGGAAAAGAAAAGTAACCGTGATTTCATCGTAAATACATTACATTGAGAAAATAATAATTTTTCGGAAGTATATAGAGGAAATGATAACGGGAAAAAAGAGAGGCATGGGGAAAGAACAGCGATTCTGTTTACTGCCAACAATGTTTCCAAAAATAGAAAGAAATTTGATAGGTTGGAAAATATTTTTGATGGGCAGTGGAGAAGTAGGATTAATTCGATTGCGATTGAAAATAGGCAATAGGAAATAGTGCCCAGAACTCTGAAACTCTGAACCCTAAGCCCTTAACCCGGCGTGACATTATCCCGTGATTACGGTAAAACCCAAGGCGTTGAGAAGGGGTAAGGCGGGAAGGGCATCCCGGTCGGGCAGGACCCGGTAGGCGGAGAATTCTCTGCGGAGGGGGTAGTGAGCGCGTTGGTGTTCGAAATTGCCGGGAAGATCCCTCAGGCGGGCATCATCCGACAAAACATCGTAGGTATGCAATACAGCTTCTGCGGCGATAACAAGGGGATCTTTCCCTTTGCCGGATAACCGGATCACGGGGGTTGTGGGAGGAGGAGGCATCTGCAGGGAGAAAGAGGAGAAGGGAAAACCAAAGAATCCGGCCAGGGCGGAGAGGATCATCCGGGTGGCGTTGGCTTTGCCATCGGCTGAATAGCCTGCAATGTGAGGGGTCGCTATCCTGGCATGCTGCAGCAAGGCGTGATCGATACGGGGTTCATTTTCCCAAACGTCCAGTACAGCTTGGGGAGATCGGTGTTCTTTGATCGAAGCTTCGAGTGCAACCGGATCGATCACCTCTCCGCGGGCGGTGTTGATCAGCAAGGTACCGGGCTGCATCAGGCGGAGTTCCTCCCTTCCGATCAGGTGAAAGGTCGGATCATTCCCCTGAAGGGTCAGCGGAACATGGAGTGTCACAATGTCCGATTCTTGCAGGAGGCGCTGAAGGGATATAAAACCGGCGCTGCCCTCGCTTCTTTCACGGGGTGGATCGTTAAGGAGCGGCTCCATCCCCAGGTTCCGGGCGAGTTTTTCGATCCTGCTTCCCACATTGCCCACACCGACGATCCCGATCTGTTTCCCGGTAAGAGAAAGGTGATCTTTCTGGAGAAGGGTAAACAACCCGGAAGCAACATATTGCATCACCGAACCGGCGTTACAACCCGGGGCATTGACCACCGTTATCCCGTGTTCGCGGCAATAA
>CALMDO010000152.1 GCA_937862805.1 uncultured Bacteroidota bacterium | reverse complement strand
AAAAATGGACCCATTACAAAGATCACCAGAACCTGGTCAATCCCAACAACAAACGAAAACTCGACATCCTTGTCGTGGGAACCGGCCTGGCCGGGGCTTCAGCGGCTGCCTCCCTGGGTGAGATGGGGTTCAATGTCAAGATTTTCTGCTACCAGGACAGTCCCCGGCGGGCGCACAGCATCGCGGCGCAGGGAGGGATCAATGCTGCCAAAAATTATCCTAACGATGGCGACAGTGTTTACCGGTTGTTTTATGATACGATCAAAGGAGGTGATTACCGGGCGCGGGAAGCGAACGTTTACCGTTTGGCCGAAGTGAGCAATGCCATCATCGACCAGTGCGTGGCACAGGGTGTTCCCTTCGCCAGGGAGTATGGTGGTTCGCTGGAAAACCGCTCTTTTGGCGGGGCACAGGTTTCGCGTACTTTTTATGCCAGAGGACAGACGGGGCAGCAATTGCTCCTGGGGGCTTACAGTGCCCTGAGCCGGCAGATCAAACTGGGAACGGTGAAAATGTACAACCGGCACGATATGATGGATCTGGTCATGGTCGATGGAAAAGCCCGCGGGTTGATCGTACGCGATCTGATCACCGGGAAACTGGAACGCCATTTCGGCCACGCTGTGATAATTGCTTCGGGCGGTTACGGGAACGTCTTCTACCTCTCGACCAATGCCATGGGATCCAATGGCAGCGCCATCTGGCAGATCTTTAAGAAAGGCGCCTATTTTGCCAATCCCTGTTTCACACAGATCCATCCGACCTGCATCCCGGTCCACGGCGACTACCAATCGAAACTGACGTTGATGAGCGAAAGCCTTCGAAACGACGGCCGCATCTGGGTTCCGAAAAAGAAAGAAGACGCCCTCGCCCACCGTGAAGGGAAGCTGAAAGCCAACGACATCCCGGAAGAGGCACGCGACTATTTCCTCGAAAGGCGCTATCCTGCTTTCGGGAACCTGGTGCCCCGCGATGTGGCTTCAAGGGCTGCCAAAGAAAGGTGTGATGCCGGCTTTGGTGTCGGTTCCACCGGGTTGGCGGTATTTCTCGATTTCAAGGAGTCAATCGGCCGGCTTGGCAGGGCAGTCATTGAGGAGCGTTACGGGAATCTTTTCCAGATGTACGAGAAGATCGTCGATGAGAATCCTTATGAAAATCCGATGATGATCTATCCTGCAGTCCATTACACCATGGGAGGCATCTGGGTTGACTATGAACTGATGTCCACGATAACCGGACTTTTCGTCGCAGGTGAAGCGAATTTCAGTGATCACGGTGCCAACCGGCTGGGTGCTTCTGCCCTGATGCAGGGACTGGCCGATGGCTATTTTGTCCTTCCTTACACGCTGCAGAATTACCTTTCGGGAGAGATCAAAGTAGCCCGGATATCCACTGATAAATCCGAGTTTGTTGAAGCGGAAAAGAAGGTACGCGAACGTTTGGAGAAGCTGATGGCAGTAAAAGGGACCAAGACGGTAGACCATTTCCACAAGGAGTTGGGTAAAATCATGTGGGAACACGTGGGAATGGGCCGGACAGAGGCAGGATTGAAAAAGG
>CALMDO010000151.1 GCA_937862805.1 uncultured Bacteroidota bacterium | reverse complement strand
ATGGAGCCTTTGTTGGTGACTTTGGTCTTATCTGATTTCTCATAATAGATCACCCAGACATAAGTCCCGTCAGGACAATCCTCACCGGCATTGTTGCGTTTTCCGTTCCATAAATCAGTGATTTTATCGGAGGTAAAAACCTCTTGTCCCCAGCGGTCGTAGATCCTGAGATTGTACAAGGTGATCTGATCAGCAGGAGTTCCTTCGATCACGAACAAATCATTGACCCCATCACCATTGGGTGTAAATGCAGTGGGGATGGGGTCGGTGACATTGACAGTCACATTTTCGTCAAACTCCTCCCCATTGCACAAAGTAGCAACTACCTTGTAGAGGGTGGTCACATCCGGTGTTACAACCAAGGTGGAGTCATGGGAAACAGGTTCAGGGTCTGAGCCTTCATACCAGCGAAAGGTAATTTTCTCGGGGGGTGCGATAGGGACGAATTGATAGTTAATCGGAGATAAATTGTAAGAGGTACTGGAAGTGGGCTCATACAACCACCCTTCTTTCCTTAACGGATCGATAGACCACACGGTGTTGTTTCTCCCGGGAGCCGCGGTTGCGTACGTCCCGGTTGCATCCTGGATACCCTGGGTAGCCTTTATTGTTCCTCCAAGAGAACATTCCGGTTTTTGGTAGATATGATTTTCGATGGTATTGGAAACCTCATTGAGTACGATCTGAAAAGTGACGGTTGAATCAGGACACTGATACACCGGGCACTGGCACCACATGACCGCTAATTTCTTCTTTCCACTCTCAATGACCGTCCTGTAAAAAACGAAGGGGGCCCCTTCTGTAACGGGAGATAGATCCTGGAAAGGGCCTAAAATACACGCTTTTGGAACAAAGTTCGCCGCAGTGGGCACTGAAAATGCATCCCTCACCCCATTGGCTGCATTGTTGGGAACAAAACTGATCCACCCTTCGGCACCCACCCAAAATTGGTTGTAGGGAACGCCATAAAATGAAAAATTAAAACCTATCGGGAAAGGGCCCTCCACACCATCTTGGGTTGTGAATTGTATTCCGGTTGCCACTTCTCCATACTCCGCGGCGAAACGCACCGGTACGCCCGGACTGATGGTCACATCCTGCAATGGTCTGAGTTGGGCCATGAGTACTCCGGATCCGGTCAGGGAAAAAAGCAGGAAAAGAGCGCATCGGAAATATCCGTTAATAACGGAATTTGTCATACTTTTGTTTCACCTAAAGAACTCATAGCACATTAACGATAATAAAACATCAAAATTTTATCTCATTATGAAAAAAGACAATGCACTGTTCAGGGTTATTAAGAATGAATTGCACCGCCAGACCAGTGGCTTGGAGCTGATCGCTTCAGAGAACTTCGTGAGCAACCAGGTATTGAAAGCCATGGGATCGTGCCTGACCAACAAATACGCCGAAGGGTACCCCGGTAAGCGCTATTATGGTGGTTGTCAAAATGTTGACGAATCTGAACAATTGGCCATCGACCGGGCCAAGGCGCTGTTCAATGCTGAATGGGTCAATGTTCAGCCCCATTCGGGAGCACAGGCCAATATGGCTGTGCTGATGACCTGTCTCAAACCGGGTGATACCTTCATGGGGCTCGATCTGGCTCATGGTGGTCACCTCTCCCACGGTTCACCGGTCAACTCCTCAGGAATCCTTTACAAAGCGGTGGGTTACCAGGTGGAACAGGAAACCGGGGTGATCGATTACGATAAAATGGAAGAAAAAGCCCTGGCTGTAAAGCCCAAGCTGATAATTGCCGGCGCCTCTGCTTATTCGCGCGATTGGGATTATCGCCGGATGCGGAAGATTGCCGATCAGATAGGCGCCCTCCTCATGGCCGATATCGCACACCCGGCAGGACTGATCGCGCGGGGATTGCTGAACGACCCCCTGCCCTATTGCCATGTGGTGACAACAACCACCCACAAAACCTTACGCGGACCGCGTGGAGGGATGATCATGATGGGCAAGGACTTTCCTAATCCCTGGGGTTTGACCACTCCCAAAGGCGAAATCAAAATGATGTCGCAATTGCTGGATTCCGCAGTATTCCCCGGCATCCAGGGAGGACCCCTGGAACACGTGATCGCCGCCAAGGCCGTTGCTTTCTACGAAGCCCTTTCCGATGAATACATGGATTACATCGTGCAGGTAAAGAAGAACGCGGATGCCATGGCCAAAGCCTTTATCGCTAAAGGATATCACGTGATCTCCGGCGGAACCGACAACCACCTGATGCTCATCGACCTGCGAAGCAAATTCCCGGATATCACCGGAAAACAAGTCGAAAATACGCTGGTCAGGGCCGATATCACCGTCAACAAAAACATGGTTCCTTTCGACAGCCGTTCTCCTTTCCAGACCTCCGGGTTGCGCGTTGGCACGCCTGCCATCACTACCCGCGGGATGAAAGAAAAACACATGGCCAAGATCGTCAACCTGATCGACGAAGTGATCAGTGATATCACCAATGAAGATAAGATTCTGAAAGTCAGAAAAAAAGTAAATGAGATGATGGCTGAGTTCCCGCTGTTCCAAGGCTGAGAATCACCAATCAATATTGCAATGACCCGCTTATGAAGTGGTTATATCTTGTACGTCACGGTAAAGCTTCCTGGGAGGAGGCCGGGCTGTCGGATGCAGACCGCCCCCTCCTCCCGGTGGGTATTGAACGCACGCAAAAGGTGACCACTTTTCTCTTGCAAAAAGGGATCAAACCGGATCTCATCCTTTCCAGTCCCGCCACAAGGGCCCTGGACACAGCACTCATCATAGCGAAAGGATTGAATTATCCGGAGGGACAGATCCGTATTGAACGAAAGATTTATACCGGTTTCCATAACCACATCCTTGATTTGATCAGTGAAAAAACGGATGAAATACATTCCATCCTGATCACAGGCCATAACCCGGTGATCAGCCGGCTGGCCAACCATTTTCTGAAACCAGGCATCGAGAACATGCCCACCTCCAGCGTCGTCTGCCTCTCCTTTCCTGTCGACCGGTGGAAAGAAATCCGGACTGCCCGCGCTACCCGTGAATTCATCGTTTATCCGAAGCAACTCCCCTGACTTTTCCTTTCAGGTTTCACCCAACGACTCCAGCAACGATGGACCAACCCAAATTTCCCATTCTGAACCGCGACCTGAACTGGCTCTATTTCAA
>CALMDO010000150.1 GCA_937862805.1 uncultured Bacteroidota bacterium | reverse complement strand
TCTTCCATAATTTAAGGAACACTTCCTGAACCACATCTTCCGCTTCCTCTGTATGCCCCAGTATCTTGTTTGCAAACCGGAAAAGTTTGTCTTTCAGTGGGTACACCCGGGTTTGGAATTCCTGAAGATTCATATAAAAAGAAGACGACTTAGGAATGAGAATATTACAAGTTTCAGGAAAAAAAACGCAAATTTCCGGAATTCAGGGCAGATTTTTGGCTAACATTCAAATTTCCTTAATTTTGCAAACGGTACTTTTCATCTTCACTGATTCATCAATAAAACATTAGCGATATGTTCAAAGGACATCCCAAGGGACTTTTTGTAGCTTTTTTCTCCAACATGGGGGAACGGTTCGGTTTTTACACCATGATGGCCATTCTGGTTTTATTCCTGCAAGCCAAGTACGGTTTGTCAGAAGAGGACGCAGGTAACTATTACAGTTGGTTTTACTTTGGGATTTATGCTTTGGCGCTGGTAGGAGGCATCCTGGCGGATGCTACAAGAAAATACAAAACGGTCATTCTCGCCGGAATCATTGTTATGTTCTCCGGATACGTCATCATGGCCCTTCCCGGGAATCCGCTGGCGCTGACCCTTGCAGGACTTTTCACCATTGCTTTCGGGAACGGGTTATTTAAGGGCAATCTGCAGGCGGTGGTCGGCCAATTGTACGACGATCCCCGATATTCGAAAGTCCGGGATTCTGCTTTTATGATTTTTTATATGGGCATCAACATCGGCGCGTTCTTTGCCCCGTTCGTGGCTACCGGAGTCCGAAACTGGTTCCTGAAAACGCAGGGTTTTCTCCACGACGGAAGTCTTCCTGCCCTATGTCATGCCTATCAGAACCAGACCCTGGAACATGTCGAAAAATTCCAGGAGTTGGCCGATAAAGTCAGCGGTACCCACGTAACAGACCTGGGGCTCTTTGCCCAGCAATACATTGATGCCTTTGCAAGAGGTTACAATTACGCTTTTGGTGTGGCAGCAGGAGCAATGATTTTGTCGCTCCTGGTGTACATTATCTTCAACAAACTGCTTCCGTCGGTCGAAAAGATAAAGAAAACTGCTACTACAGAAAAAACCGGAACCAATGCCAACCTCGTCACGTTTCTCTTAGGAGGCGGGCTGATGATTGCCACTTCGTTCATCAGTTTCTTTTTACTGCGGGATGTGGTAAAAGATCCTGCTGCGCTGGGAGGAGCCATTGGCCTGTTTATCGGGTTCGTAGCTATCATGTTCCAAATCTCCACGAAAGAGGAGCGGCCCAGGGTCACCTCCCTGATCATGGTTTTTATTGTGGTCATTTTCTTTTGGATGTCATTTCACCAAAACGGTCTGACCCTGACCTTTTTCGCCAGGGATTACACAGTTAAAGAGGTGGGAGCATTCACCAATATTTTCTTCAATCTTGAATCGATCCTCACTTTCATTGCCGCCATTGCCGGTCTGGTAATGCTCTTTAACAAGAAGAACTCCATGAAACTGGTTGGCGCTGCCACTTTCCTTGTTTTCGGAGGAATTACCTATTACTTTATAACCACCTACAAATCGTCCAATCCCATTGCTCCGGAGATTTTCCAGTCATTTAACCCACTGTTCATCGTTTCACTCACGTTCCCCATCATGGGAATTTTTGCATGGTTGAACAAGAAAAACATGGAACCCTCCGCACCCAAAAAGATCGGGATCGGGATGATCATTGCTGCCATCGGTTTTACCATCATACTGATCGCTTCGTTAGGATTGATCTCTCCTTACGAACTCCAGTACCTTGATTCTTCAGGAGCCACCAGGTACAATCCTGTACCGGATTCCTCAAGAGTCGTTCCCTATTGGCTGATGAGCGGTTATCTGGTCCTTACCATTGCCGAGCTTTTCCTGAGTCCGATGGGCCTCTCTTTTGTGTCCAAGGTGGCCCCTCCGCGCTTCCAGGGTTTGATGCAGGGCGGATGGTTACTGGCCACAGCCGTTGGGAATAAGTTCCTGTTTGTTGGGAGTAAATTCTGGGCAAAACTTCCCCTTTGGGAGCTTTGGGCCATCTTTATCGTTTGCTGCGTCCTCTCGGCTATCTTCATCTTCTCGATCATGAAACGATTGGAAGCAGCCACCAAATGAGCCGTTTAGCATAAACCAGGACAACCCGATGGAATTTGACCGGGATCATAAAAGGAGGTTTAATTCCTATACAGAATACATCCGCAAAACCTTCGGGGGCAGGGTTCAGAAAGTAGTGGTTGACGGGGGATTTACCTGTCCCAACCGCGACGGGACCAAAG
>CALMDO010000149.1 GCA_937862805.1 uncultured Bacteroidota bacterium | reverse complement strand
ATTTGGCTTCAAAATAGAGATCTCTGGCTTTTTTTGCCCGGAGGGAGGGTTCGGGCTTGGATTCGCGGTCGCTGATCAGCTCTCCCGGTTTGTCTCCATAATAACTTGTCGTCGACAGATCGTGATCGTTCATGATGGGATGTTTTATGTTCTCAATAACTCAGGCGCAGCCTTTTAATTGAAGCTTGGATCCGCGGGAAAATTGGCCCAGATGGCGTAGTCCTTTCCCATGGCGCGAAGGTAGGTACTCCACAGCCTTTCAGTGTTGTTGCCAATGATCTCTGCTGCGGTTGTATGAGAGAGAATCCACGATTTTTCCTTTATTTCCCGGTCTAACTGATGGGGATGCCATCCTGAATAGCCCACAAAAAATCGGATTTGATGTTCAGTGAGTTCTTCGTTTTCAAGCAATGTTTTGATAAGATCGATGTTACCTCCCCAGTAAAGTCCTTGCATGATCGGAAGGCTCTGGTCAATGTCGTCACGGGTATGAATAAAGAAGATACTGTCGGTTTTTACAGGTCCTCCAAGATAAACCGGAAGATCGGAATCGGGGAAGTCTTTGATGATATCCTGGATACGCGCTTCGATGGGTTTGTTGACGATCACCCCGAAAGTCCCTTCTTCGTTGTGTTCTGCCAACAATACCACCGATTGACGAAAATAAAAGTCCCTGAGCGAAGGTTCAGAAATCAAAATGATCCCCTGCCTGGGTTTTATCAACGGCTTATCCATAGCTTCTTTCGTTTTTTATACCTTTGTATCCACATCCTTCGACAAATATAATACCAATTCAATGTGAAACATAATCATTCAGAAAAATTTCATACGTTGCGCGCAGCTTACCCTTTTTTTAAATTTGAAAGCCAGGATTATCACTTGTCGAAGAATGGGCTGAACGTAGAATATGTCTTTAATCTATCCGACCGCTTTTATTTTAAACCCTCCTTTTATATTCCAAGGAAGGATTTCATGACGGCTGATGAACATTTTTCCAAAGAGTTGTCCATCCTCCTTTTTAACATTGGCCTTATCGAACTCATCAGTTACTGGAAACTGACCTGCTCCCCGTTAGTTATAATTGGTCCCTTTGCCTTGACGCCTCACCAGATCAGTTTTTGGAAAAAACTCTATTTCAATGGACTGGCAGAATTTTTTTACCTTAATTCAATTCCTGCGGATGAGGCGTCTTTTATGCAAATTCAGGCCGAATCAGGATGTCAGGCCGAACGGATGAAATCGCGCGGTTTGAACGGCTTGATCATCCCCATCGGAGGAGGAAAAGACTCGGCCGTTACCCTGGAGATACTGGGAACCGGAAGAAAGGCTTTGCCCCTTATCATGAATCCGCGGAAAGCAACCCTCGAAACCATTGCTGCGAAGGGATATGACAGCAACCGGTACTTTGAGATCCAACGAACACTCGATCCCCGGTTATTACAGATGAACAGCGAAGGCTACCTGAACGGCCACACTCCCTTTTCTGCCCTTCTGGCCTTCTATACCTTGTTAGCTGCTTCTATGACCGGCCGGTGTGACATCGCCCTCTCCAACGAATCCAGCGCTAACGAGGCGACCATCGAAGGAACTACCATCAACCACCAATATTCAAAATCTGTAGCCTTTGAATCCGATTTCCGGAAATATGTCCGTCAATACATTTCAGGGGAAATCAATTATTTCAGTTTTCTTCGCCCGCTCAATGAACTTCGGATCGCTGCCCTTTTCTCCGGGTACACCGCTTATCACGCACTTTTCCGGAGTTGTAATGCGGGAAGTAAAACCGACAGCTGGTGTGGACATTGTGCCAAATGTCTCTTCACCTATATTATCCTTTCGCCTTTCCTTTCACCGGAAGCATTGATGAAGATCTTTGGGAAAAACCTGCTGGATGAGGAATCGGATCCGGTGATAAAAACCCTTTTTGACCAGTTGACAGGCATCGCGGAGGAGAAACCTTTTGATTGCATCGGGACGATCGATGAGGTGAACCTTGCCTTGTGCGAAACCCTCCGACGGGCGGGGGAAGATCACCTGCCGACCTTACTGGAATATTATAAAAAGAGTGGAGCGTTTCGCAGGTACAACCTGTTGGGTTTTCAGAACAGTTTGAACCAATTTAACCCTGAACATTTCGTTTCACCACAGTATCTGAGGCTTTTAACGGATGCATGGAATCATAGAACTACTCAAACATAAACTGGAGAACCAATCGGTTGTGATCCTTGGTTTCGGACGTGAAGGGCAAGCTTCCTATTCCCTTTTCCGCAGGATCTTTCCTGAAAAAAAGTTGGCTGTCGCTGATCTGGATCCGGTAATCAGGGAACATTCCCTGCTACTTAATGACCCTGACCTGATAACGATTACCGGTGCGGATTACCTCGACAGGATCGGATCTTTTGATCTGATTGTCAGGTCACCCGGAATCCCAATTTGGAAACTTGTTTCGATTGATACGGGCGCTGGTCATGGCCGCGATTCCGGCGGGGGAAGGATCCCCATCCGCAAAATCACCTCTCAGACAGACCTCTTCCTTCAAGCCTACGGAGATCAGGTGATCGGCGTTACCGGAACCAAGGGGAAAAGTACCACCAGCAGCCTGATCCACCACCTGTTAAAGGCAGCGGGGGAGGATTCGATCCTGGCAGGCAACATCGGGAACCCGCCTTTTCATTTTATTGATCAGATTACCCCCAAAACCAGGATTGTCTTAGAACTCTCCTCCCATCAATTGGAATATATCCGGAAAGGGCCGCATATTGCAATTATCCTCAACCTCTTTCAGGAACACCTGGACGCATACGCTGACTTTACCTCTTATCAAAATGCCAAAATTAACATCACCCGCTTCCAACCACCCGATGGTATCCTGATTTATAACACCGACGACCGGTTGGTGGAAGAATGGATCAGGCCGTTGATCTCTACGCGGTCAGTTTATCCTTTCTCCCTGGTCCATTCCTGTCAACCGGGGGGATATAAAAGAGGGGACGAACTCTTTTTTCATGACGGGGTGCAAGAACACGTTTTGTGGAAAATCCATCAGGAGCGGTTTCTGCGCGGCGAACACAACCTGAAAAATATCTTAGCCGCAGCCCTTGTGGCCAGACTCTGTGGCATTTCGCGGGAGGAACTTGAGGATGCACTTGACACCTTCAAAGGACTGGAGCACCGGTTGGAATATGTCGGCGAATACAAGCACATCCACTTTTACAATGATTCGATTGCTACGATCCCAGAGGCCTGCATGGAGGCTATTCGGGCAGTCCCGATGGTCGATACCCTTGTGGCGGGTGGTTTTGACCGGGGAATTGATTATGCTGTATTGGCAACCTTCCTCTGTCATTCGTCCATCCGGAATTTTATTTTCTCCGGTCAAGCCGGTAAACGCCTCGGAACGATGATGGAACAGGAAAAGATACAGAATAAAAAAATATTTTACATTCATCGCTTTGATGATTTCAAGGAGATCGCTTTCCGGGTCACCCGCCCCGGATATGGTTGCCTGCTCTCTCCTGCAGCAGCCAGCTATGACGAATTCAACAACTTTGAAGAAAGGGGAAAACGATTCAGGGAACTTGTAAGACAAAATGGATAAAAAGTACATCTTTCTTCTAATTCTCCTGTTGTCAGGCAGTGTGGTTTACCCACAACCCACTGAATATGAGAATGCCGTAAAAAGGTATATAGAATTATATAATGAATTGGCAATCAATGAAATGAACTTGTTTCACATTCCGGCAAGTATCACTTTGGCACAGGGAATCCATGAATCGAGAGCCGGGTTAAGCCGGCTTGCCACCGAGGCCAATAACCATTTCGGGATCAAATGCCATAATGGATGGACCGGAGATACTGCGTTGGAGGATGATGATTTATCTGATGAATGTTTCAGAAAGTACGCAAGCCCCGGAGAGTCTTACCGTGATCATTCGCTTTTTCTTACCCAGCGAAGCCGTTACGAGGGACTTTTTCAACTTGATCAGCTCGACTACAAAAGCTGGGCGAAGGGTCTGCAATCCTGCGGTTATGCTACCAATCCACGGTATGCGGAAAGCCTGATCAGGATCATCGAGACCTATGAACTGTACCGCTTCGATCGCACTTCACCGGTGGCTTCATACCCATCGCCAAGTGTCGATCTGGATAATCCGGAGGTCCAACCCTGGCTCGGTCAGTTTAAATTGTTTGCCTTGGGGCCTGAGAA
Organism: uncultured Bacteroidota bacterium; assembly: GCA_937862805.1. GTDB lineage: Bacteria > Bacteroidota > Bacteroidia > Bacteroidales > FEN-979 > CAIVAT01. Next base: position 65 of record CALMDO010000149.1, on the reverse strand, counting down.
TCGCAGGGTTTATATCAACAATGAGTTACAGATGACCATTGCCCGTCGCAAGGATGATCTGAGGT
>CALMDO010000148.1 GCA_937862805.1 uncultured Bacteroidota bacterium | reverse complement strand
CTGAAAAGCGCCTCCGTATTTCAATACCTGAAACATGCCGGGGAATATGGGATTACCGCCGGTGATGTGCAACCCGATTTCACGGCCATGGTAAAACGCAGCCGTGGCGTAGCTGAAACCATGAGCAAAGGCATACAGTTCCTCCTGAAGAAAAACAACATCGATCCCATCATCGGTAACGGAAAGGTACAACCCGGGAAAAAAGTCTTGGTTACCGACACCGAAGGCCGGGAATCTGTTTTTGAAGCCGACCACATCATCCTTGCCACGGGAGCCCGTTCAAAGGAATTACCCAACCTTCCGCAGGATGGAAAGAAGATCATAGGGTACCGCGAAGCGATGACCCTGCCTGAACAACCGGCCAGCATGGTGGTTGTAGGATCCGGAGCTATCGGATCGGAATTTGCCTGGTTTTATCAGTCGATCGGCACACAGGTGACCCTTATTGAAGTCCTGCCTGATATTGTACCCGTGGAGGATGAAGAGGTCTCCAAAGCCCTTGAACGTTCATTCAAAAAATCAGGAATGAAAGTGATGACAGGCGTTTCAGTTGAATCGGCTGACACTTCGGGAGCCGGATGTAAGGTTACTGTGAAAACTAAAAAAGGGGAAGAGGTGATCGAATGTGAAGTCATCCTTTCGGCAGTTGGAGTGGCGACCAACATCGAAGGGATCGGGCTGGAAGAAACCGGTATTCAGACAGAACGGGGCAAAGTACTGACGGATGAGTTTTATCGCACCAATATTCCGGGTTATTATGCCATTGGCGATATCGTCAAGGGCCCGGCCCTGGCCCATGTGGCTTCGCACGAAGGCATCATTTGTGTTGAAAAAATCGCCGGAAAAAGTGTCGAACCACTTGATTACGGTAACATTCCCGGATGTACCTACACCCACCCTGAAATCGCTTCGGTGGGGATGACAGAAAAAACGGCAATAGAAGCGGGTTATACGATCAAAATCGGGAAATTTCCCTTTACGGCTTCCGGAAAAGCCACTGCATCGGGCAACCGCGAAGGGTTTGTCAAGGTCATTTTTGATGCACAGTACGGGGAGTGGCTTGGTGCCCACCTGATCGGCGAAAACGTAACCGAGATGATCGCAGGGATCGTGGTAGCCAGAAAGTTGGAAACTACCGGAAAGGAGATCATTGAAGCAGTACACCCCCACCCCACCCTTAGCGAGGCCGTGATGGAAGCGGTAGCACAAGCATACGGGGAGTGCGTTCATTTGTAAAAACCAGTTTCTGAAATCACATCTATGGAAATCATTAAAACGACCCTTGAAGGACTTCTTGTAATTAAACCAGATGTTTTTGAAGATGACAGGGGCTACTTTTTTGAGTCTTTCAACCGGGACAAATTCCTCCATTCGGGGCTGAAACTGGATTTCGTTCAGGACAATGAGTCCCGCTCGAAAAAAGGTGTGTTGCGCGGTTTACATTTCCAGGCGCCACCTTTTGCCCAGGGGAAACTGGTGCGGGTCATGAGGGGAGCAGTGATGGATGTAGCAGTCGATATCCGGAAAAATTCACCTACTTACGGGAAGTGGGATTCCATCGTGCTGACCGGTTCCAATAAACTGATGTACTGGATCCCGGTAG
>CALMDO010000147.1 GCA_937862805.1 uncultured Bacteroidota bacterium | reverse complement strand
GGCCATTTCAGATAATCACCATAATCGTGATTGCCCATTACCGCGAAAACGCCCAAGGGCGCATGAAGACCGGAAAGGATCGGCTCAAACCCTTTACCGTCCTCGGTGCAATAATTGAACAAATCACCGGTAATAAAAATCATATCCGGCTTCAACCCGTTGACCAGTTCTATCGCTTTTTCGAGCTGTGCCGGGCAACTCCAGCTACCCAGGTGAATGTCAGAGATTTGAACGATTTTCAATCCGTCAAAGGAATCAGGAAGACCGGCGACAGGAATTGTCTGCTCCTTAATCGTAAAGCGGTAATTCCCTACAAGGATCCCGTAGGTCAGGATGAGGAAGAGGATCCCTCCGCTGATCCATCCGGCTATCAATAAGGACTTGATTCTGGGAATCATCTTGAAAGGCCGACGGAAAATGCCATCCCGAAAACGGTATGAAACAAAAAGACGGATCAACCGCACAAAATCTGTAAACAGCAATGAAAGAAATGGCAGTAATTTGGAGAAATAAAGGATCAGGATCAAATTGACCACCTGGGTTCGTAAAGGCTGGTACCATTTTGCAAAAGGCACTATGAATCCGGCCACTATAGAACCAAAGAGTAAAAGAAAGGGGAACCAGTAGAGGAGAACCGCTTCGTATCTCAGACTGCCATCGCCTTTCAGGAAGAATCTTTTTCCGAACTTCCTGTTGCCTGTTTTCCGAAAACCTCTGATTAGAGAACACCACAAATATAAATCGATCAAAAGGATAAAGAAGAAGACCCGCAAAAAACCCGTGTAATTGGGAAATGCAGAATGGAGGATCAGAACCAGGGAAAAGGCAATAATCGCGACAATCAGAAAGGGCAGGTGTCTCCTCATTTATTTTTCACATAGTTGACGAGCCCTTTCGCTTTAAAAATCTCCATGAGTTTTGCCGGTAGTGGGGCGAACTTAAAAATATTGTTGCCGACAGAGATCTCACCTTTTTCAAAATCAATGGTTACCTGATCCCCTTGATGGTAAGCATCTACTGCTTGTGGTACCAGGATGATCGGCAATCCCTGGTTCACAGCGGAGCGATAAAAAATTCTGTTGACTGATTTGCAGATCACTGCTTTAATCCCGGCGAAGGCCAGTCCGACGGAAGGATGTTCCCGTGAACTGCCGCAACCGAAATTAGCGCCAGCCATGATGATGTCGCCGGCTTTTACCCTTTCAGCGAAACTGTTGTCAAACCCTTTAAAGAGGTGTGGCATGATCTTTTCCGGTTCCGAACTTTGAACGTTATAGGTGAGGTTACCAGCGAACATCTGGTCGGTATTCAGGTTAGAAACATCCGCGTAGTTCCAGGTGCCGTATGCGTAACGGTCGTCGTCGGGTCGGATATCGACCGTGGCGCTTTGCGGCGCGTGGTAAGGGAATTGCTCGTTTCCAGGGATGTCTCTCGGGTCGGTGATCTTGCCGTGGAGGGCTGAAATGGCTACAGTGGCAGGCGATGCCAGGTAGACGTTGGCGGCGTTGTTGCCCATGCGTCCTTTAAAGTTACGGTTGGCGGTGGAGATCACGTTGTAGTTATCGGCGGGAATTCCCTGCCCCGTTCCCAGGCAGGGGCCGCAGGAGGAGGAGAGGACGTTGGCACCGGCATCCATGAAGGTCTCGATCAATCCTTCCCGTAGCGCCTGCAGGTAGATCTGTTTGGAGGCAGGGATGATCTGCAACTGCATGAATTGCGGGATCTTTTTGCCTTTGAGCACGGCGGCCGCTTCCCGTAGGTCTTCTAATCGCCCATTGGTACAGGTGCCGATCATCGCCTGTTGGATGGAGGTACCGGCTACCTCGGCGACCGCTTTCACGTTGTCAACATGATGAGGCGCAGCCACTACCGGAAAGATTTTATCCAGTTCGATGGAAATTTCTTTAAGGTACATGGCATCCGGATCGGCCCATACACCTGAGGGCTTATATCCCAAGTGTGCTTCCAGCGTTTCATCGGCCGGGAAAACGGCATTTTTAGCACCCATTTCTGAAGCCAGGTTCGACAAGACCATCCGGTCGGCGATGGAGAGTGATTTAACGCCTTCGCCGTGGTATTCGATGGACATATAGTCGGCACCGCTCGATCCGATCATGCCAATGATCCACAGGGCCAGGTCTTTAGCATATACTCCCTGTTGAAATTTTCCGGTGAGGGTGATTTTGATCGTTTCGGGAACACGGAACCAGGTTTCTCCTTGTTTCCACAACCCTGCGGTTTCGGTGCGGTCGATGCCTGCAGCAAAGGCATTGAATGATCCGGCAGTACTGGTGTGGCTGTCGCTGCCCACGACGATCATTCCCGGGCGGGCATAAAGGGCCATTAACTGGTGACAGATGCCGTCGCCGGTATCATGGAATTTTCTGATGCCGAACTTTTTAACAAAGTCGCGAATGGTTTGGTAGTCGTTGGCTAATTTGGAGTTGGTAGGTGGGGCATTGTGGTCGAGGGTAATAACCAGGGCGTCGGGGTTTGACAGTTCGGTTCCTCCCATCTTTTTGAAGGTACTGTATATACTTGAGGTGTTATCATGAGAAAGGATCAGGTCAGGTCTTGCAAAGACGATGCTCCCTTTGGGAGCTCCGAAGATCTTTTCAGCAAAAGTTTTTCCGTTCATATCGATAAAGTTTAGATGGCTTTTATTTTCTTGCGGTTCAAATTTAGGAAATATCCCGGATGTCGCCAACAACAACCCTTTAGTAAAAACACAAAAAAATTTTTATGTAAAAATTTTTGATTTCTTTCTTTCTCCTGTATCGGTAAGTGGAGTAGCAAAAAAAATTTTGTTTAACCCGGGAGATTTTCTAATTTTGCAGCCCGGTAGAAAAACCGGTGATCGTTCAGAATTAACCCGGAGAGGTGGGTGAGTGGCTGAAACCAACAGTTTGCTAAACTGTCGTACGGGAAACTGTACCGGGGGTTCGAATCCCCCCTTCTCCGCATCCGAATTGATTTTTGGGAAAATGATGAAATGCCGGCGGGTTTTGCAGTCGCTTCTCAAGTTTTCCTGATAATACGGGGTATAGCGTAGCCCGGTTCATCGCGCCTGCTTTGGGAGCAGGAGGTCGCAGGTTCGAATCCTGCTACCCCGAC
>CALMDO010000146.1 GCA_937862805.1 uncultured Bacteroidota bacterium | reverse complement strand
AGGCGTTGGTCTTGTTGTATTCAATGGTCACCGGAACTTCTGATCCCGAAAAGATATTTTTCAGCAGATTCATTGGTTTTTTGGGAAGGATAAAGGAAGCTCCTTCGGGGGATTTGACGTCAGATCTTTTGTATCTGACCAATTTATGGGCATCGGTAGCTACGAAAGTAACGTCATCCGGTGATAATTCACAGAAGACGCCGGAGAGCACCAGCCGCAACTCGTCATTGCCCGTGGCGAACAAAGTTTTGTTGATGGCCTGTGACAGGAGTTTGGAATCCAGTTTAATGGCAGTGGTATCTTCAAGTTCCGGAGCACGTGGATATTCGTCGGCTTTGTGGCCCGACAGCTTGTATTTCCCTTCGTTGGCAGAAATTTCAACCTGTAGCGTATCCGTGTTAATGATAAAAGAGACTGGAATTTCCGGGAAAGTTTTGAGGGTATCGACCAGTATCTTGGAGGGGATGGTGATGGAGCCGTCTTCTTCAGACATATCCGGTTTAACGGTAACCCGGATGGTGGTTTCCAGGTCGGAGGAGGTAATGGTCAGAGAATCCCCTTTAAGATCGAAAAGGAAATCGTCCAGAATGGGTAAAGTATTGTTGGTGTTGATAACACCTTGTATCGCCTGAAGATTTTTGAGTAAAACAGTACTGGAGATGATAAATTTCATAGATGAACGGTTTATAAAAGTACGTCAAAGATACAACGAATTATTCCTATTTCCAATGCCTTGAAAATTATTTCGGGAAGGGTCCTTTTTGCTTCTCTTTCGTGCGTTTGAAATCAAATTTATTTTCCTCTCCTTTGAAAAGCCGGCGGATGTTTTTACGGTGGGTGATCGGGATGAAGAGCGCTACCGCTACAGCTAACAAAACCATGGCCGGCCGGGTTTCATCGGTAATGAAAACCACCACCACGGGGAAAAGCAGAGCAGCAGTAACGGAAGCAAGCGAAACATACCGGAAGATTGCCAGAACGACAATAAAAACACCCAACACGATCAGCAGCGCCAGCGGGTAGAGTGCAATGCCAACGCCGGCCAGGGTTCCCACCCCCTTGCCCCCTCTGAAACCCGCAAAAAGCGGAAAAACATGACCCGTCACGGCCGCCATGGCCGCCCCTATTTCAACATAGACCAGGGAAGTGTCTGAAATCCCAGGCCAATGTAACCAACCAACCAGTTTAACGGCCAGAAACCCTTTGAAAATATCGAAAAGCAATACAGGAATGCCGGTTTTGTACCCCAGCACCCTGATGGTGTTGGTGGCTCCCGCATTACCGCTCCCGTGTTCGCGGACATCAATCCCGTTAAACCATTTTCCAAACCAGACCGCCGATGGGATACTTCCCAGAAGGTAAGCCAGGATTAAACAGAAAATTATGTATAAATACATTGAATATCAATATTTTAACAGTAAATCTTACACAACTTCAATGGGCTGCAAAGTAATAAAAAATCAGGGTTCCTCCGGTGTTTCGAATTTCCGGAGAAAATCGCGTTTCTTCCGGTCGGTGGAAATGGTGTACCGGTATCCTTTGACCAGCTTATCAACACGGTCCATTTCAGCTTTTGACCGTACAGCAGCCGTTAGTATATCATTGAAATTCAAATCAGAAGAAATGGACTGGAGAATGTTTCCACGGAAATTAAAGAAGAACCACTCGTCAGGATCCAGTTGAAAATAGAGGGTAAAATCATCGTCCTTCCGTTTTTTGGAAAACTCGATGATCCCGTTTACATAACGGTTAACGCTGGTTTTCCCGATGCTGGCGATACCGATGGGACCCTGAGAAACCCACGAGTTGCTGGCAGTATCATAAATCATGGTCACATCAGCCAGGAAAAGGGTACGATCCAGGGCATCCGGGAATTTGCGGTATTTACCGATCATCTCCATTTCAGAGCGGGCCTGGGTGAGTTCCTCCGGCCCTAATAAATTCTCCATAGCCAAAATGTACGGAGTAGTCCGGAGGTTGACCCCCGTCAGGTTGACCGATTCCAGCAGGGTGATGAACCGCTGGAGCGCCTGGTCAGAAAAGGGAAACTGAAGGGCAATGGTAACGACAATCCGGGTCGAATCAGGAATCAGGTAATGGTCTATCGTTCCATAGGTTTCCATTTTCATTCCGCCGGAGTGAATCCCCAGGTTAAGCTTCCCTTCTCCTCTGATCCTGCAGTTGTAGGTGTTGAGTGAAACATAATCGCCGGGCGCTGAAAGATTGCGAACTTTTTCCTCACTTCCCAGCCTGAACTCCTTGTTTTCAGGTAAATAGGTCACAAAACCGCCGGCAACAAGGATGGTGGAATCGCTGAAAGAGCCTTTCCGGCGGAACAGCGCCGGGATCACCCGGGTTTCGCTGTTCGAATAGACCATCCCTGTGAAGGCGTTTTCGTTGTTGAGAGTCTTCAGCGGCATCTGCAAGGGAATCATCACCGATTTCGGATCGATATCTCCTTCAAAACGGATCCATTCTGTTTTGTAAGGTAAACAAGTGGTCACTGTCTTGAAAGCGCCATCGAAACGGAGTGCCGGCTGAGCAGCCAAAAGGATGATCTCTCCTTTGAAAGCGAATTCGGGACTCATCATGAACCCGGAAGAATCGGGAATGGAGCCGGTGGCCGTGGTCTGGCCGGATGTATCTACTTTGATTTTGTCAAAATGAAGGGTTGTTATTTCACCGGTGCGATCCTTGTAATCATAATCGCCGGTCGCGGTGTAAGATTTTCTTGAAGAAAGAGAAACTTTCGCATTGAAAAAGTGATGAAGCTGGGTTCCGGTATCGGCAATAACCACCGCGTTTTCTAATAATTGTATCCGGGCATCGGGGAAGATGTTAACCTTTCCCGAATCCGGAAAAACAGCAGCATCGGCGACTTTGATAATCCTTACGTTGACAGCCCGGATCACCTGATCATGCAGGTCATAGGCAGCTCCTGAAGCAAAAAACCTTAAAGAATCCTGTTTGGGATGAGTGGAGATGAATTCAGATCCTGTATAATCCAGACTTATAAACCGTTGGTAATTCGAAGTATCGGCTGCCATTACAGGATTCCCATCGTTGTTAAGAAACACCCTGTTGCTATCGATCTTCCATTCAAAACGGTCGCTTGAACAGGTATATTGGTTAAAAGGAAAATCGACTTTAGAAGGACCGGCCGTGGCATCAAATTGACCCCTTTTGCGATCCATATCAAAATGCGATTGGTAATTTCGGGTTGTCAGTACCGGTTTTTTGTTATCGGCTGAGTTTATTCTGAAATTGGAGGTCAGGGCATCAAATCCTCTGGCTGCAAAATCGAAATCTTTGGCATCCATCTGAGCCTCGTTGATCTTTAAAGTACCGTCTCCGGTTAGTTTTCCGGGTGAATACGCCAGGGTGCCATTGAAAGTGGCTTCATTCCTGAAAAAATTCATTGCCTTTGTTGTGGAAGTGATCAGCAGTGAATCGCGGTAAGGCAACCAGTGCTGGCGGACAGAATCGGCCGTGACCTCCGGGAATTCAGCAGGAGAGAGGGTCTCGGCAATGCTGAAAGAACGTGCCGTCGCCTGCATCGATTCAGGAAGAAAGACGAACTCACCGGCGGAGGAGGTGGAATTAAGGTAAGTGATGCTCCCATCTCCCATCAAACCCCTGTCACTCAGGTCGATGCGCGAGTAGAAAGTCCCTTTTCCCCCGTAAAGAGCCAAACCGCTGCTATCAGTCATCTTCTCGAAACCAAGAGAAAAATCGGGACGCACCCTCAAAGGTTCTTCAATGGCCGGAAAAATTCCGGCAGAGGTGAGGGTTCCCAGGAAGCGGAGGCTGTCGGTGGTGACAATATCGAGACTTTTCAGCGTAAAGGGTTGCAACTCATAATAAAAATTTTCTTTCTTGTAGGCTCCGTTTCTGATAGAGGG
>CALMDO010000145.1 GCA_937862805.1 uncultured Bacteroidota bacterium | reverse complement strand
ATAAATTTTGGTACATCCTGGTTGATGAATACCAGGACACCAACTACGCCCAGTACCTGATCGTCAATAAACTCGCTGCCAACAATGAAAACCTTTGCGTGGTCGGTGATGACGCCCAGAGTATCTATGCCTTCCGCGGCGCCAATATCCAGAATATCCTCAACTTCAAAAGAGATTATCCAGACCACAAGGTATTTAAACTGGAACAGAATTACCGCTCGACCAAAACAATAGTGGAAGCTGCAAATAAAATCATCGAAAATAACAAACATCAGATTTTCAAGGAAATATGGACAGATAATGAGTCCGGCCAACCCATAAAACTCCTTCAGGCTTCCACCGATAACGAGGAAGCCAATCTGGTCGCCCAGTCCATCTTTGAAAATAAAATGAACCACCGGGTTAAAAATGACGCTTTTGCTATCCTATACCGCACCAATGCTCAGTCAAGAGCCCATGAGGAGGCGCTGCGGAAACTCAACATTCCCTGCCGGATTTACGGGGGACTATCTTTCTACCAAAGAAAGGAGATCAAAGACCTGCTGGCTTATTTCAGGCTTACCATCAACCACAGTGATGAGGATGCCTTGTTGAGAATCATCAACTTTCCGGCTCGCGGTATAGGAAAAACAACCGTCGAGAAACTGGTGGTGGCCGCGGACGAACGAAAGACCTCCATCTTTGAAATGCTGACCCGGTCCGACAGCAACCTCCGGTTCCCGGAAGCAACAGCCAACCGGCTGCACGGCTTCATCACGATGATCCAGAGCTTTGCAGTAATGCTTAAGACCAAAAATGCCTTTGAACTGGCCCGCCATATCGCCGGATCCTCCGGGCTGATGAAAGAACTCTATGACGATAAAACACCCGAAGGTGTAAGCCGTTATGAAAACTTTGAAGAGTTGCTCAATGCCATTAAAGAGTTCTCGGAATCGCCACGGACCAACCTCGAAACCGGGGAAATCGAATCAGACAGTATCCGGACACTGGACGAATTCATGCAGGATGTCGCACTGATCACCGATTCCGACCAAAAAAATACAGAAGGAGAAGACAAAGTCACACTGATGACTGTCCATTCGGCCAAGGGACTCGAATTCCCATTCGTATATGTCGTCGGGCTGGAAGAAAACCTTTTCCCGTCCATCCAATCACTCAATTCGAGGTCAGACCTGGAAGAAGAAAGAAGGCTTTTCTACGTTGCCATCACCCGCGCACAGCAAAACCTCACCATCTCCTGGGCTGAAAACCGCTATCGATGGGGAACTCCCACCATCTGCGAGCCCAGCCGCTTTATCAGCGAAATTCCTGAAAAACTGATCGACCACCCCCGTAAAACCATTCAACAAACCCGCTTTCATCGCGAATCCAACTGGTCTGCTTCCCTCCCGGGACTTGATTTACCACCGAAAAAAATAACCCTTCCCGGTAAATTTCAGAAAATCAGTACAATAAAAAATCCACCCGACATTGAGCCGTCAAAGGCGCCCCTTTCAGATACCGAAACAATCGTTGCCGGAATGGAGGTCATCCATGACCGGTTCGGAAAAGGCAAAGTGATCAGTGTAGAAGGAGCAGGTCCCGACAAAAAAGCCACCGTCTTCTTTCCTGTCGCCGGACAAAAGCAACTGCTCCTGCGTTTTGCACGACTCCGGCCGGC
>CALMDO010000144.1 GCA_937862805.1 uncultured Bacteroidota bacterium | reverse complement strand
GTAAGTGCTGAGATCCTTTCCCGTCCCGATGTCCATACCGCGGTAAACCTGCCTGGAATCAGCTGAAATGACCTCTCCGTTCAATTCAAAAGCTACCCTGGCAGCCAAATCGGTTTTACCTGTAGCCGTCGGACCGAGGATGGTGATCATTGGTCGAGTTGTTCGTAAACGGAGTTCTGGCTCTTGAATTCCGGAACAATCGTTTTCATGGCCCGGACGAGATCGAAATTGGAACCGGTAACCGCCTTTTTGACCAGTCCATCTACTGCAGCTACAACCTCTGCAGGGGAATATTCCCTGACTTTGGCGATCATGATCAGCGGATGGTGGGTCGGAAGGGTATTTTCTCCGGAATTAAGGAGTTCTTCATAGAGTTTTTCTCCGGGCCGCAGTCCGGTGAACCGGATGGGTATCTCTTTTTCCGGTGTAAAACCTGAAAGCCGGATCATTTTCCGTGCCAGGTCTAAAATCTTGACCGGTTGACCCATATCGAAGATGAAAATTTCCCCTCCCTTGCCGATGGAACCCGCTTCCAAAACCAGTTGGCAGGCCTCAGGGATGGTCATGAAATACCGGGTGACCTCAGGGTGAGTAACTGTCACGGGTCCTCCTTTCTCAATCTGGCTTCTGAACAAAGGTATCACTGATCCATTGGATCCCAGTACATTGCCAAACCGTGTAGTAATAAACCGCGTGGGGCCTGACCCATTCATGGCCTGTACGTACATTTCGGCAACCCTTTTCGAGGCGCCCATCACGTTGGTAGGATTCACCGCCTTATCGGTGGAAATCATGATGAATTTTCTGACTCCGAATTCACGGGCAAGGTCAGCCACGATCCGGGTTCCCTTCACGTTGGTGATCACTGCTTCCACGGGATTGTTCTCCATCATGGGTACATGTTTGTAGGCCGCAGCATGATAGACCAGATCGGGTTTACACGATTCGAATATTTTCCGCATCCTGGCTTCGTTACAGATATCGCAAAGGATGAAGTCGATGGAAGCGCCTTTCCTAAACTCAGATGATTCGAGTGTGAGTGCGTGCAACGGGGTCTCCGACTGATCGATCAGTACCAGCTTTCCCGGGTTATAACCGGAGATCTGCCTAACAATTTCGCTCCCGATGGATCCGGAAGCGCCGGTCACCAAAACAACCTTCCCGGTGTGGTCTTCCGCTATCTTTTGTTCGTCAAGACGGATGGGTTCTCTTTCTAACAACTCTTCAATGTTCAGGGTGCGGATCTGTCTGAAACTCAATTCTCCGTTGATCCATTGTGAGATGGGCGGAACGGTAAGTACACGGGTATTATATTCCAGACATTGATCAACCAGGGTTTGTTTCTTGTGAGAATCGAAAGATGTGGCTGCGAGGATGAGCTGGGATACCCGGCGGGGGGATAGGAGCGACGGGAGTTTATCAGGAGCGACGATCCCCACCCCTTCAAGTTTCTTACCTTGTTTGTTGGGATTATCATCAATAAAGGCAACCACCTTAAATTTAGTCTCTGCATCGCGATCCAGGGTTCTTTTGACGGAAATTCCGGCTTCTCCGGCACCGTAAATCACCACTTCCGCTTTGGCTCTTACCGGGTGTTGCAGTTCAAGGTAGGCCAGTTTAACGAGCAGCCGGAACGATACCATTCCGAAGGAAGTGGAAAGCAGTTCGATAATGATGATCGAGAAAGGGATGAAAAAAAAGTGGTTGTAAAAGTAGGTTCCGACATTGGTGAGCGCGAAAATCACACTCCCTGTCAACAGGGTTGCCAGGATTCTCAGTGTGTCGCCGGTACTGGTATAACGGATAATGCCGGCATAAGAACGGGCAATCAGGAAACTGACCGACCGGATGAAAACCATGTAAAGAAAAATCTGCGGCAGGGGTTTTAACTCCACCGGAGGAATGTTGAAGTTGAAACGTAAGAGATAAGCCAGGATAACTGATGAAATAACGATCACTCCGTCAATCAGAAAGATCAGCCAGCGTGGTGAATTTTCCCTTGATATTACCATGGATCAAAAATATGAAAATCCAGATGAACATATCAACATTTCCTTTATAATATGAACATCGGGAAAACCAAGGAACAATTTTTCCTACTTTTGCACCGTTACACAATATATCTTAAAGCGATGAAAAATACAGCATTTACCCATTTTCACGAAGCCCTCGGGGCTAAAATGGTTCCTTTTGCCGGCTATAACATGCCATTACAGTACGAAGGAGTCAACGCAGAACATGAAACGGTTCGCACCTCCCTCGGAGTGTTTGATGTATCTCACATGGGAGAGTTCTGGGTGAAAGGGCCCTATGCCCTCGATTTTATTCAATGGGTCACCTCTAACGATGCCTCCAAACTCGTTCCGGGAAAAGTCCAATATTCCTGTTTCCCCAATGAAAAAGGAGGAATTGTTGACGACCTGTTGGTTTACAAAATGGCCGACGACAATTACCTGCTCGTGGTCAATGCTGCCAATATTGAAAAGGACTGGAACTGGTGTAACCGGCAAAACAAAATGGGTGCTACCCTTTACAATGCATCCGATGAGATAGCCCAACTGGCCATCCAGGGCCCGTTAGCACTCCAGGCGATGCAGAAACTCACCGATACGCCCGTTACCGACATGGAGTATTATACTTTTAAAAAGCTGACCTTTGCCGGTGTTACGGGCGTGATCTTTTCTACCACCGGTTATACCGGATCAGGCGGATGTGAGATCTACATGGCCAACGAAGATGCACCCAGGATCTGGAAAGCTGTTTTTGAAGCAGGAGCAGAATTCGGCATCAAACCAGTAGGCTTAGGCGCCCGCGATACCCTGCGTCTTGAGATGGGTTTCTGTCTTTACGGGAATGACATCAACGATACAACCTCCCCGATCGAAGCCGGGCTGGGCTGGATCACAAAATTTACCGATTATAAAGAATTTATCAATAAACCGGCGCTGCTCAAACAAAAGCAGGAGGGTGTTACCCGCCGTCTGGTGGGTTTTGAAATGGTGGACAAAGGAATTCCCCGCCACGAGTACGAGATTGTTGATACCGGCGGAAACAAGATCGGAGAAGTAACATCGGGTACTATGGGCCCCTCTGTTAAAACCCCTGTCGGAATGGGCTATGTTCCTGCTGCTTTGGCTAAAGAAGGCAGTGAAATCCATATCCGGATACGGGAAAAGATCCTCCGGGCTAAAGTTGTAAAATTGCCCTTTTACAAAGGACTTAACAAATAACAGATCATTGCATGTTTTCAAATTTAAACCACTTTTTTATGGCTGAAATTCTCGATAAATGGAAAACAATCAGGTGGCAGCATGTAGTTTTTATTATGCTGATCGGCCTTTTAGCTCTGGGAACCGAAGGATGTAAATCCACAGGGAAACTCACAAAAAAAGAAAGAAAAGCCCAGATAGAAACTGCTAAAAAACAACTTCAGACGATCATCGACGGTACCTCTACCTTATCATTAGATGAACAGGACCGCCTCATCGCCGACATTACCAATAAGAATTATAAAGATCCTGCCCTGAACCAGTTATTGATCGAAGCATCGCAAAAACTGAAACAGGCTTATGCCGATCAGGCCAAAGCCAACACCCTGAAAATCGACGCGGCAAGGGCTAAACTTCTCGACCTGATCCTGAACAAGGAGGACCTGACCGCCGACCAACTGGAGAGAGAACTCGATACAATTAAAGCCCAAAACCTGAAGGATGCGGAGATCAGCGAGCTGATCTCCCGGCTCGAGAAAAAGATTCGCGACATGCGATCGTTCAACTCCGAAGCCAACCTGCCGGTAAAAACCCAGGTTGAAAACGCTTTTTCAAACATCGCGAAAGCAGCCCGTTCCGGGAACCTCCCGGATGCAGATGCCACCATTCAAAATACCCTGAAATTCTTTTCATCGGGTGATGTCCCCGTATTGATCATCATCAGCCGTGAAGGATCGATCGTGGATTATGACAAACCGACTACCATCAACCGGTACCTGAACTTTATCAAAGATCAGAAAGCAAGCAACAACAAGATTGATGCCATGCAACTCGATGCCAACGGAAAAATCAAAGAACTCGATTTAATCAAAAAGTAAAACCATGAGAAAACTTCTTTTTGTAATCATAGCCGTCGCCTTGTCATCCTTTTCCCAGCGGGCAACTGCACAGGATAATCTGTCTCCCCAACGCAAACAGGCCATCGACAGCCTCGCGCTCGAAAAGGTCCGGGACCTGAGCAAGTACATAAGCATCATCGGCGACAAGGAAACCCAGTGGTCTGATGCTCAACGGGTGATCGAAAGGGCGGTGGAACTTTTCATGGAAAACAGCGAAATCGGAGTCTCTTCCCTCAACCGCCAGGATGTGAATTATTACAAAGTCAGGGAATATTTTGACCGCCTGATGCAACTGAATTACAGCCGGGTGACCATCGATTGGTACAAGATTCAGTACGTCAGTGATCTGGAAAGACAACCCGATGGCACCTATGTCGGGGTGATCACGATTTATCAGCGGTTCCAGGGCTATGATAAAGAAAAAGGGTTGGTCTATGAAGATACCACCAAGAAGGATATCACCGTCTATGTTAAGCGGAAAGAGACACAGATCGGGGGCCGTACCATCGGTTTCTGGGATGTAATGCTTGGCGATATCCGCGTCAAAGAAACTTCCAAATAAACGGGGAATGAGGAATTCCTTGTTACTGTTATCTCTTCTGTTTCATTTACCCTTATGGGTCGTATCACAGGGTTCCATCGGGAGTTTTTCTCCCGATGAAACTGTTTTTTACGCCCAGACCAAACAGATGAACCAGTTCTTCCTTCGCTTCAACGGAGAGGAGGACCTTCAGGGCAAACGTCTTTATCCGGGGGATGCCGGCTACCACGAGATAAAAGCCCGGAAAGGGTACATCAACATGCTGTTTGACCAAACCAATACCGGAATCAGCGACGATGCCAAATTTGTCTTTATTGAACAGGCATTGAATAAGAAAAACCCGGTTTTCCTCGACTTTCACGGCAATTTATGGTTCGCGGAAGTGTCAGCCACTTTTCAATATAAAAAGGAAAAAGTGACACTGATCCTATACCTGAAACTTGAAAAACAAAACGGCGGCTACAAATGGATGTTCTCCAATGTCTATTTCGACCGGTTTGCCTCCTGGTTCACCCACGTGAATGATACCGCCAACCTGAAGTATTTCATCCACCCGATGAGCCATGAACTCGATTTCATGAACCTGCATAAAATTTTCAGAGAACCAGGCAATATAGATTATTACCTGGAAAGCGAGTATCAACCGGATATGCTGGCTTTGTTTGTAATGGAAACCAAAAACAATAACCTCACCTTTGTTTCGGTTGACCAGGTGAAATTTCATTTTTTCCAAGTCCCGGGCTGGTATTTTGAAGTCTCTTACTTCAACCGCAATTCAATGAATTCAGGATGGTTGATATCCAATATACTGCGTGTCAATGAGAAGGAAAAAAAGGAATTAATGGAGAATTACTCACGTTCAAATTGATTTCGATGAAAAATATTTATTTCCTCATTATCCTGATCGCTTTCTTGAGCGTAGAACCGGTCGCTGCACAGAAAAAGAGTACTACCGGGAAAAAGCCTCCCGTCACCACCAAGCAGAAAAGCAACACCGGAACAAAGAAAAAAAGTACCACTACTAACGCACAAAATCAGAAAGTAAAAGCCGGGAAAATTCCTCAAAGCAAGGTAGATACCTTGAAAACACAGGTAGCCCCCATGGTGAAGTTTTATGAAAGTACCCTGAACTTCCTGGCTGACCGCCGCAACTCGGTCAACGAAAAACAGATCATCATTACCCAAAGTTATCTGAAATTTACCTGGGATGAAGAGGTGCAGGTAGAAGATGACCTGGACGACAACCGGCTGGTTCCGCTCTACAAGGATATGCCGGCCTACCTGAGCGATGTTGATTTTTTCTTCAAAGGGGCTAAATTCAAATATATAGTGCAGGATGTCAGCATGTTGGCGAATCAGGAAGGGCTTACCTACTTCAAAGTCACCGCCAACCGGAACCTGAAAGCCATCAACCTGAACGGCGATTCCGTCAACTCCAATAAAGTTCGCTACATCGAGCTGAATTATGATTCGGTGAAACAACAGATGAAGATCGTCAGTGTTTACACGACAAAGCTCAATGAAAAGGACGATCTCCGCCGCTGGTGGAACGGCTTATCACAGGGATGGAAAGATATCCTGGCAAAGGAACAAACCTTCGATAATGGCATGCGCCTGGCCAACATTGGTCAATACAACGACACTGTGGCCATGGTTGAGGGAAAACCAATAACTATCGACAAATCACAGTTTTATAGCCTGCTCTCGGGGATTACACGATTAACTTCCATCGATGTTTCAGGAAATGTTCTGATCTCTGACCTTGAACCATTGGGCAAACTCTCTGAACTTGTATCGGTCAACGTTGCCGGTACACCGGTAAGCGACCTGATGCCCCTGCGTAACCTGAATAAACTTGAATCGCTCGATATCTCCAACACTTCTGTCTCTTCATTGGAACCATTAAGGTATTGTACCAAGCTCCGTACCCTCAAATTAAAAGGTACTTCCGTTGAAACGTTGGATATTTTACCTGTGTTTCCGGCGTTGGAGTCATTAGACATCAGCGGAACCGGAGCAAAGACCCTGGAACCGGTCAGAGAGATGCAATCCATAAGGGATTTGCGACTACGGCATACTGGTATCGCAGATCTGTCGCCCATCAGCGGACTGACCAACCTGGAGATGCTCAATATTTCCGGCACTCCGGTAGAAGACCTCGAATCACTGAAAAACATGACCCAGCTTCGGATCCTGTTTTGCGATAGTACGAAAGTCTCCCGCCTCGATCCCTTGAACGACCTGACAGGCCTTCAGAAAGTTTATTGCGACCAGTCGAAGGTTACCGATGCTGAGGTCCGGAACTTTTTAAAACGTCATCCCGGCACCTCACTGGTTAACCAGTCGGTTGCGCTTCAGCAGTGGTGGAAGACACTTCCTGCTGAGTGGCAAAAGATCTTTGGTTTTTATGTTGACATCTCCGAACCGGCAACCACAGAACAACTTCACCGGCTGGCTTTAACCGACAGCATCAACATCAACGGAAGGGTTACCATCAGTTCCCTTGAACCGCTGAAACGGTTGATCATGCTCCGGCAACTGTACTGCCAAAGTACAGCCGTCACCGACCTGACCCCTTTGTCGGAATTGTCGGACCTTCACCTGATCAATGCATCCAATACCAGGATATCCAGTCTGAAACCCTTATCAGACCTGGCCAATCTTGAGACACTCCAGATCGATAACACCTCCGTGGGGGAACTTATGCCGCTTTACAACCTTCAATCCCTCAAATTGGTTTTAGCCGACAACAGCAAGATAAACCTCACGGAAGCCAACCGTTTTACCGATAAAAACAAAGGCGCTTTATTGATCTTTCAGACCTTTGACAATACCAACTGGTGGAAAGGACTCGATCAACCATGGAAGGATGTGATGTTGCTCCAATTGAACCTTACCGGAACACCCGATAAATTTCAGTTACAGCAATTAGCCAACCTCGAAAAGGTGGTGATTGCCGAGGTGTATCAAATCACCGACCTGACACCGCTTCTTCATCTTTCCCGCCTGCGTGAATTGCAATTTTCCGGCACACGGGTCAGCAAACTCGATCCGGTTACCAACATGCCCAGCCTTGTTGCGCTGCGATGCCCGAACAATCCCGTCAACGACCTCACCCCCCTCACCAGATTGCCCAACCTCAAAGAACTCGATTTTTCCAATACCCAGGTCGAAGACCTCCTGGCGCTTCAAAACATGATCCAACTGGAGATCATTAAATTCAGTGGCACCCAGGTGAAAAACCTGAAATACCTCCAGAAACTGATCAACCTGACCACGCTCGAGTTTTACAATACCAAGGTCAGTAACATTGATGTTCTCGATAAAATGCCTGATCTTAAGTCGGTTAAAATGTTTAGCACCAAGGTTTCTGCAAAAAAGGTTGACAAACTCCGCGCCATGCACCCGGGATGTGAAATCGTCTTTTAACCATGCAACAGCCTCAGGAAACATCACGACGGACCCTCGAAGTCTGCTTTTCACCAAAATTGTTTGCCGATCACATTACCCGCGACCCCTTCATTGTCGTGCTGGTCGACGTCCTAAGGGCAACCACCTCCATCTGTGCTGCCTTTGAACAGGGTGTAAAAACCATCATCCCCGTCGCTACCCTCGATGAAGCCAAAGCCTGGAAAGCGAAAGGGTATCTGGTGGCATCAGAACAGGATGGAAAAAAGCTTGATTTTGCTGATTTTGGGAACTCGGCTTTTCAATTTACAAGAAAATCGGTCGGGGGGAAAACCCTCGTTTATTGCACCACCAACGGGACCCGTGCCCTCATGATGGTTCCTCCGGTGAACACCGTTGCGATCGGAGCCTTCATCAACATTACAGCCCTGACACGATGGCTGGTGAAGGAGAACCAACACGTTGTGATCCTTTGTTCAGGTTGGAAAAATAAATTCTGTATCGAGGACAGCCTCTTCGCAGGCGCCCTGACGGAAAAATTGCTTGCAACCGGCCATTTTGAAACCCACTGTGATTCAGCGGCGGCAGCCGTTGACCTGTGGAAAACAGCAGAACAGGACCTCTTCGCGTATCTTCAGAAAGCTGCTCATCTTCACCGGTTGCGACGTTTAGGACTTGATGATGTGGTACCCTACACCTTCACACCCGATACAACCTCCGTCATCCCGGTTTTCGACGGGAAAGAAATCATTGATAAAGCAAAAACCAAACTATGAACAAATCAATTTTATTACCCATCATGGTATTGACATTAGCCGCCGGCTCCTGCACAACAAACGGAAAGAAAAAAGAGGTGAAAGACGAGCAACCTTTCAAGGTACAAACTGAACAATTTGCCGATGCAAAGATTCTCCGGTACCAGGCTCCGGGTTTCGACTCCCTCAGCCTGAACCAGAAAAAACTTGTTTATTACCTCAGCATGGCTGCCCTTAGTGGCCGCGACATTACCTATGACCAGAATTTCAAGCACAACCTGCTGATCCGTAAAACGCTGGAAACGATCTGTCAAAATTACAGCGGTGACAGGGAAAACGCCGACTTCAAAGCCTTCGTGGTTTATCTGAAACAGGTTTGGTTTTGTAACGGAATTCACCATCACTATTCAACCGATAAACTGGTACCCGCCTTTCCATCCGGTTACCTGAAAACGCTTATCGCAGGCGTTAAAGCCGATAATCTTCCTCTGAAACCAGGACAGACCACTGAACAGTTAGCAGAAGAGATCAGTTCTCTTCTCTTTGACCCTGCTGTCGCACCCAAAAGGGTTTCACTGGATGATTCAAAAGACCTGATCCTGAGCTCTGCCGCCAATTTTTATGA
>CALMDO010000143.1 GCA_937862805.1 uncultured Bacteroidota bacterium | reverse complement strand
GTAAAACCGACAGCTGGTGTGGACATTGTGCCAAATGTCTCTTCACCTATATTATTCTTTCACCTTTCCTTTCATCGGAAGCATTGATAAATATCTTCGGGAAAAACCTGCTGGAGGAGGAATCAGATCCGGTGATAAAGACCCTTTTTGACCAGTTGACGGGCATCGCGGAGGAAAAACCTTTTGATTGCATCGGGACGATCGATGAGGTGAACCTTGCTCTGTGCGAAACCCTGCGACGGACAAGAGAAGATCACCTGCCGTCCCTGTTGAATTACTACAAAAATAGTGAACCATTTCACCGGTATAATCCTTTGAATTTTCAAGACAGCTTAAATCAATCTGACCCTGAACATTTCCTTTCACAACAATACCTGAGGTTTTTAACGGATGCTTGGAATCTTAGAACTGCTCAAACATAAACTGGAGAACCAATCGGTTGTGATCCTTGGTTTCGGACGTGAAGGGCAAGCTTCCTATTCCCTTTTCCGCAGGATCTTTCCTGAAAAAAAGTTGGCTGTCGCTGATCTGGATCCGGTAATCAGGGAACATTCCCTGCTACTTAATGACCCTGACCTGATAACGATTACCGGTGCGGATTACCTCGACAGGATCGGATCTTTTGATCTGATTGTCAGGTCACCCGGAATCCCAATTTGGAAACTTGTTTCGATTGATACGGGCGCTGGTCATGGCCGCGATTCCGGCGGGGGAAGGATCCCCATCCGCAAAATCACCTCTCAGACAGACCTCTTCCTTCAAGCCTACGGAGATCAGGTGATCGGCGTTACCGGAACCAAGGGGAAAAGTACCACCAGCAGCCTGATCCACCACCTGTTAAAGGCAGCGGGGGAGGATTCGATCCTGGCAGGCAACATCGGGAACCCGCCTTTTCATTTTATTGATCAGATTACCCCCAAAACCAGGATTGTCTTAGAACTCTCCTCCCATCAATTGGAATATATCCGGAAAGGGCCGCATATTGCAATTATCCTCAACCTCTTTCAGGAACACCTGGACGCATACGCTGACTTTACCTCTTATCAAAATGCCAAAATTAACATCACCCGCTTCCAACCACCCGATGGTATCCTGATTTATAACGCCGACGATCAGTTGGTGGAAGAATGGATCAGGCCGTTGATCTATAACCGGACAGTTTATCCTTTCTCCCTGATCCATCCTTGTCATCCGGGAGGATACAAAAGAGGAGATGACCTCTTTTTTGATGACGGGTTAAAAGAACACGCTTTGTGGAAGATCCACCAGGAAAGGTTTCTGCGCGGCGAACACAACTTGAAAAATATCTTAGCAGCAGCCCTTGCGGCCAGACTCTGTGGCATTTCCCGGGAGGAACTTGAGGATGGACTTGACACCTTCAAAGGTCTGGAGCACCGATTGGAATATGTCGGCGAATACAAGGGCATTCACTTCTACAATGATTCGATTGCTACGATCCCTGAGGCCT
The DNA here is from genome assembly GCA_937862805.1 of uncultured Bacteroidota bacterium. Classification (GTDB taxonomy): domain Bacteria; phylum Bacteroidota; class Bacteroidia; order Bacteroidales; family FEN-979; genus CAIVAT01. The sequence continues at coordinate 1,027 of CALMDO010000143.1, read as the reverse complement.
GCATGGAGGCTATTCGGGCGGTTCCGAGGGTCGATACCCTTGTGGCGGGTGGTTTTGACCGCGGAATTGATTATGCTGCATTGGCAACCTTCCTCTGTCATTCGTCCATCCGGAATTTTATTTTCACCGGTCAAGCCGGAAAACGGGTCGGAACGATGATGGAGCAGGAAAAGATGCAGAATAAAAAAATATTTTACATTCATCACTTTGATGATTTCAAGGAGATCGCTTTCCGGGTTACCCGCCCGGGATATGCTTGCCTGCTCTCTCCTGCAGCAGCCAGCTATGACGAATTCAACAACTTTGAAGAAAGGGGAAAACGATTCAGGGAACTTGTAAGACAAAATGGATAAAAAGTACATCTTTCTTCTAATTCTCCTGTTGTCAGGCAGTGTGGTTTACCCACAACCCACTGAATATGAGAATGCCGTAAAAAGGTATATAGAATTATATAATGAATTGGCAATCAATGAAATGAACTTGTTTCACATTCCGGCAAGTATCACTTTGGCACAGGGAATCCATGAATCGAGAGCCGGGTTAAGCCGGCTTGCCACCGAGGCCAATAACCATTTCGGCATAAAATGCCATAAAGGATGGACCGGGGATACTACAGTGGAGGATGATGATTTATCTGATGAATGTTTCAGAAAGTACGCAAGCCCCGCGGAGTCTTACCGTGACCATTCGCTTTTTCTTACGCAGCGAAGCCGTTACGAGGGACTTTTTCAACTTGATCAACTCGATTACAAGAGCTGGGCTAAGGGCCTTCAATCCTGCGGTTATGCTACCAACCCCCGGTATGCCGAAAGCCTGATCAGGATCATCGAGACCTATGAACTGTACCGCTTCGATCGCACCTCACCGGTGGCTTCATTTCCACCGACAGGTGCCGATCTGGATGATCCGGAGGTTCAACCCTGGCTCGGTCAGTTTAAATTGTTTGCCTTGGGGCCTGAGAACCGCAGGGTATATATCAACAATGAGTTACAGATGACCATTGCCCGTCGCAAGGATGATCTGAGGT
>CALMDO010000142.1 GCA_937862805.1 uncultured Bacteroidota bacterium | reverse complement strand
TTCCAGTCCGACAAGAGGAGCGCCATGGTGAGGATCAGCCCGGTGAAGATCAAAGGCAGAAGCAGCTTTTGCAGCTTTATTACCCCGAAAAAGAGGACCAACACCCCGAGAACAGTCAAAGCGATTATAGCAGTCATAGGATTCTGTCAAAAGTCAAAAAATCGGTTGTCATTTTTGCCTTCATCATTTTACAAAATAGAGGATTTGCTGTACATCCGGAAAGGGGATATCCAGGAAAAAAGAGGGATAACAACCCATCCAAAAGATCAGGATCACCAGAGGAAGTAACATTCCCATCTCAGCTAACGTGAGATCCTGGAATCCTTCCGTGGCAGGTTGTGTCTTGCCTAACATCACCCGTTGGTACATCCACAGCATGTAAACCGCTCCGAAGATCATGGTCAGCCCGGCGATGGCGGCATAGAGGGCATTGTATTCAAAAATACCCAGCAGCATCAGGAATTCCCCGACGAATCCATTGGTAAGTGGCAGGGCAATGCTGCCCAGGAGGATGACCATGAAGAAAGCCGCCAGTCGTGGCGCTCGCAATGCGATTCCTCCCAAATCGGAGATGTTACGGGTCCCGGCACGGCGCTGGATCAGGTCGGTGATGAGGAAGAGTCCGGTGATGTTGATCCCGTGGGCGACCATCTGGATCATGGCGCCCTGCGAGGCTTTCAGGTTCATCACCAGGAGCGCGGCGGCCATCAGTCCGGCATGGGCAATCGAAGACCAAGCTATCAGCCGCTTCAGGTCGTTTTGTCGCAAGGCGATCAGGGAGGCATAAACGATGCCTGTGATGGCGAGGATGATGGCCATGTCGCCCCACTGCCGGATGGATTGAGAACAGATGGGTATCATCCAACGGATCATACCGAAAAGGCCCATTTTCAGCATGATTCCGGCTAACAACATACTCCCTGCTGCGGGTGATTCGGTATAGGTGTCGGGTTGCCAGGTATGAAAAGGGAAAACGGGTATCTTGATGGCAAAAGCTAAAAAGAAAGCCAGAAAGATCCAGGTTTGCTCAGCGGGAGTGAGCGCCGCTGCATAAAGCGCCTGAAAATCAAAAGCGTGGGGCAGCGGTGTTTTGAAGTAGAGATAGATCAGCGCTACCAGCATCAGGATGCTTCCGGCGAAAGTGTAGATAAAAAATTTGAAGGTAATCCTGATCCGGTTATTCCCTCCCCACAAAGCACAGATAAACCAGGCCGGGATCAGGGCCATTTCCCAGAAGATATAAAAGACCAGTCCGTCGAAAGCGGTAAAAACCCCGATCAGCGCCATTTCCATCAGGAGGATCAGGCTGTAGAAGGAGGCCGGGGAGGAGTAATGATGCGAAAAGGTCGAAAAGACGATTATGGGGACGAGCAAAGCCGTCAACATAACCAGGAGCAAGGTAATTCCGTCCATTCCGAATTTCAGGCTGACGCCCAGGGTATCAAGCCAGTCGAAGGAGAAAAGCAGGTTGCAATGGCAGGAGGTTTTGTACTGAACGAAGGCAGCGATCGCCAGGGCCAGTTCGGCCAATGTCCCGGTGAAGGCCAATACCCTCAGGGTTTTCACCTCCCTGAAGAAGAGGAGGATCAGCAACAGCGCCAAAGGGAACAGCAGGAGAACGAGGGTCAGCATAGGTCAGATCAATATGTTGAAAAACATTATCAGGATCACTCCCAGCACCATGACAAAGAGGTAAAACCCCACGTTCCCGGTCTGGATATAGCGCAAAAGGTTCCCCGTGCGGATCGCGGCCTGCCCGATGCCATTAACCATTCGATCAATGATACGAAGCTCCACTACGTCGTGGAGAAAGCGCGAAAGCCAAAGGGAAGGTTTAACCAGCAAAAAATCGTAAAGTTCGTCGATGCGGTATTTCTCAGCAACGATGCGGACCCAGAAGGGCCTGCGTGTTTCATCCGTGAGCAGTCCTTTCCCTTTGACAACGTACCTTCGCCAGGCCCAGAAGATCATAAGGAGTACGCCAGCCAGGGTTATTCCGGTGAGGAGCCATTCAGTGGCGTGGGAGATCGGTAATTCTCCCTGCAATGCCGGTGAGGAACGGCTAAAGACAGGAGCTAAAAAATGCTCCAGGAGTTGGTTTCCTCCGAAGAGGCCCGGCATATTGAGCGCGCCTCCCGCAAAAGAGAGGAAAGCAAGGACTATCAGGGGAAGGGTCATGGTAAGGGGTGATTCATGCAGCGGGTGGTCCGGACGGGTGGTTCCGCGGAATTGATTGCCGAAGACCAGGTAAAACATGCGGAACATGTAGAAAGCGGTCAACAGCGCTCCCAGCCAGGCAAAGAGCCATAGCAGGCTGGAAGAGCCAAAGGTTTTCATCAAAATTTCATCTTTTGAAAAGAACCCGGAAAGCGGCGGAATCCCTGAAATAGCAACCGTTCCCGTGAGAAAGGTCAACCAGGTGACCGGCAGTGCTTTTCTCAATCCTCCCATCTTCCGGATATCCTGTTCTCCTCCCAGGGCATGGATCACACTTCCCGCTCCAAGGAAGAGCAACGCTTTAAAAAATGCATGGGTCGTGAGATGAAACATGGCGCCGGAAAAGGCCCCCACGCTTAAAGCCAAAAACATGTAGCCCAGTTGACTGATGGTGGAATAGGCTAAAATTTTCTTGATATCTTTCTGGAAAACCGCAATGGAGGCCGCCAGCAGGATGGTAGCCAGGGCGACTACGGCAATGATGGTCATGGTAACCGGCGAAAGTATATAAAGAATGTTGGATCGGGCCACCATGTATACCCCCGCCGTGACCATGGTTGCAGCGTGGATCAGGGCGGAAACCGGAGTGGGGCCGGCCATTGCATCGGGCAGCCAGGTGTAAAGCGGTATTTGAGCGCTCTTTCCTACCGCTCCGACAAACAAAAGCAGGGTGATGGCAAGGAGGGTTGAATCTCCCGGTTGCAGGGATCGGGCCTGACTGAAAACACCGTGGTAATCCAAGGTATGAAAAGTGGTAAAGAGCAGGAACATGCCCAGAAGGAACCCCAGGTCGCCGATGCGGTTCATGATGAAAGCCTTTTTCGCGGCGTTGTTGTATTCCTGATTCCGGAACCAGAAGCCGATCAGGAGATAGGAACAAAGTCCGACCCCTTCCCAGCCAATGAACATCACCGGGTAATTGTTTCCCATCACCAGTAAAAGCATGGAAAAGACAAAAAGGTTCATGAAGGCAAAGAAACGGTTGAATCCCGGATCGTCTTTCATGTAGCCGACAGAATAGACATGAATGATAAATCCCACGCCGGTCACAACAAAGATCATCAGCAGAGAAAGCGGATCGATAAGGAAACCCAAGGGAATGCGAAGTTCTCCTGCCGATATCCAGGTAAAAAAGTGATATTCTGTCGGGCCGGTGTTTTTTCCGTTGCTGAAAAACAGCACAAGGGCCAGGATCAGCGAAGCCAGGATCACACCCGGCCCCACCCAGGCAGTGATTTTCCGGGGAATGGTCCGGAATCCCGCACCCAGTACCAGAAAACCCAACAAGGGCATCAAGGGGATCAAAGCAACGATCAGCTCCATTTTCATAAGATCACCACTTGAGTTTGTTCAAAACATTGATGTCGATCGATCCCGTGGTACGGTAAATCAGTACGATGATCGCCAGCCCGATGGCCACTTCCGCGGCGGCAACGACCATGATAAAGAAGACGAAGATCTGTCCCGCAGGATCGTTGGTGTAAGCCGAGAACGCCGCTAACAACAAGTTGATCGAGTTGATCATCAATTCAACGGACATCAGGATCACCAGGGCATTGCGTTTGATCAAAACCCCGATCACCCCCAGGCAGAAGAGCAAAGAGCAGAAGACCAGGTAATAATCGATCGGAACGGATGAAAGGGTTGACATAGCGGCGAATTTAAAGTTGTTCTTTTTTCCCCAGAAGAACTGCTCCGACCATCGCTGTAAGGAAGAGGATGGAGGAGAGTTCGAAGGGCAGGAGGTAATTTTCGTACAATATTTTGCCTAAGTTTTTGACCAATCCGATCTGTGTCATCATGGGGTCGTAAGCAACAGCAAGGTCGTAGTTTCTGAAGATACCGATCAGGGTCAGCATCAACATGCAACCGGCGATCACAGCGAGCAGCTTGGCCCACCTCGATTTAGGGGAATGCTCATCTTTGTTGAGGTTCAGCAGCATGACGGTAAAAAGAAAGAGCACCATGATGGCGCCGGCATATACAATCACGTGAACTACTGCTAAAAACTGGGCATTTAAAAGGACATAGTGCCCCGCGATGGCAAAAAAGGTCAGTGTCAGAAAAAGGACACTGTGAATCGGTTTTCGGCTCACCAGGACCATGATGCCGCTGTACAGCGCCAGAACAGTGAGAAGAATGAAGATATATTTTGTAAACATTGCTGTCCGAATCTTTTGTCCTGTTAATCAGTTGTTGTGTTTATGTTGCCGGTCTTTTTTAAAAGCCAATACTTCCGGGGTTTGTCTTTCTGATACGTCGATCCGTTTTTCAGGATCGGCAGGCTCGACCAGCAGCTCTTTTCCGTAGATAAAGGGTTTGCGCTGGTACTCCGAAGCCACCAACCGGTCGGTGAGGAAGATGGCTTCCTTCGGGCAGGCCTCTTCACAGTCACCGCAGAAGATACAACGAAGCATGTTGATTTCGTAAACGGCTGCATATTTTTCTTCACGGTACAATCCCTCTTCTCCAGGTTTTCGTTCGGCTGCAACCATGGTGATGGCTTCTGCGGGGCACGCCACGGCACACAAACCGCAGGCGGTACACCGTTCCCTTCCCGCTTCATCCCGTTTCAGTACATGACGGCCCCGGTAAACACCGGCGAAAGGACGCTTTGCTTCCGGAAACTGAATCGTGGTCTTCTTTTTGAAAAGATGGCCGAAGGTGATGCGCATTCCCCCAAGGATCGCGGGCAGATAGAGCTTCTCGGCGAAGGTCATCTTTTTATCCGACACGGTTTTCGATCGCTGGGTAAGGGGTTCCATTGTTTTTTCTTTTATGACAGATCAAAGGTTAAACAAAATGATCACGCCGGTAACCAGTACATTCAGAATAGCCAGCGGCATCAGACTTTTCCATCCCAGTTTCATCAGTTGATCATACCGGAAGCGGGGCAGGGTCCAGCGAACCCACATAAAGATGAACCCGAAAAAGGTGATCTTGGTGAACAAAACCAGAAAGCTCACGAGTGCAAAAACGTTGGGAGATAATCCCAGTTTATCCAATCCCGGGAAGTGGTATCCGCCCAGGAAAAGGGTGGCCATCACGGCGCCGGAGATGAACATGTTGATGTACTCGGCGAAAAGATAAAAACCAAGTTTCATGCTGCTGTATTCCGTATGGTACCCTCCTACCAGCTCCGTTTCACATTCCGGCAGGTCGAAGGGAGCGCGGTTGGTTTCGGCAAAAGCGCAAATCAGGAAGATGAGGAAACCCAGGGGTTGGTACCAGATGTTCCAATTGAAGCCCTGTTGCTGGTTCACGATCTCACGCATGCTAAGGGAGCCGGTCATCATCACGATGGTGATGATGGAGAGACTCATCGCCAGTTCATAGCTGATCATTTGTGAAGATGCTCTCACGGCGCCCAGCAGCGAGTATTTGTTGTTGGAAGCCCATCCTCCGATCATGATTCCGTAAACACCGACAGAAACAATGGCGAAGATGTAAAGGATTCCGATATTGATATCGGCCACCTGCAAAGCATACGATTCACCATTGATCACGATATCCGGTCCCCAGGGGATCACGGCACTGGTAAGGCAGGCGACCAGCATGGTCAGTGAGGGTCCCAGTATGTACAGGAATTTATCGGCTGTGTTGGGCATGAACTCTTCTTTGAAGAAAAGTTTGATGCCATCGGCCAGAGGTTGCAGCAATCCCCAGGGGCCGGCCCTGTTGGGGCCGTGGCGATCCTGGAACCATCCTGCCACTTTGCGTTCAACCAGGGTGCTGTACATGGCAACCAGAAGGCTCAATACCAGGATTCCACTGGCCAGTATCATTTTATACACTACCGCGTTGACCATCCCTTATGTTATTGTTCCCTTGATCGGATCGATGACCCCGGGATCTTCTTTTTGTAAATAATGATTGGCCGAAATGACCGATTCCCGCTTGATTGATCGCGGTCCCTCCACCACCCAGTCTTCCGGATGCTTATGATCGAAACGGCATTCATTGCAGATGAAATCCTCCACCTCGCCGAAACGGTCTTTTCGGGCAGTAACCCGGTAAATTTCATCACCAGCCATCCAGATCACCGCTTTTCCTTTACACACCCTGCAATCGCGATAGGCATCCATCGGCCTGAGAAACCAAACCCGGCTCTTAAAACGGAATGTTTTGTCAGTAAGCGCTCCCACAGGGCAAACATCGATCATGTTGCCAGAAAAGTCATTATCGATGTTTTGAGCGATAAAGGTGCCGATTTCTGCGGTGTCCCCCCTGTACAACACCCCGTGAACTCTTTGATCCGTAAGCTGTTCGGCGGTATAAACACAGCGATAACAGAGGATACAACGGTTCATGTGCAACTGGATCAGATCGCCGATATCGGTCACCGGGAACTCCCTCCGGTACTCTTCTGTGGCGGTAATTTCCGTGCCATGCCCGTAACTCAGATCCTGCAGGTCACATTCGCCGGCCTGGTCGCAAACCGGGCAATCCAGCGGATGGTTCAGCAGTAAAAATTCCACGATCCCTTTGCGGGCCTCCACCACTTCGGGGGAGGTGATGTTCTGTACAACCATTCCATCCTGTGCCGGGGTACTGCAGGAGGCCACCAGCTTGGGCATCGGGCGCGGATCTTTGGCAGAGGATTGGACTACCTTTACAAGACATGTCCTGCATTTCCCGCCCGATCCCTTCAGTTTGGAATAGTAGCACATCGCGGGCGGAACCACTTTCCCGCCTATTTTCCGGGCAGCCTGCAGGATGGTGGTTCCCTCTTCTACCGTTACCGCTATGTTGTCGATCGTCAAACGGATCATGACTGCTGCTGTTATGTTTTTTGTTTTCTCTTAGTTTGTCGTCTCTTTTCCGACGGTCGCGTGGAAAGTTTTTCCCTCGCGGACATGGGCTTCAAATTCATCGCGGAAATGACGGATAGCACTGGCTACAGGCCATGCCGCGGCATCGCCCAACGGACAGATCGTGTTCCCTTCAATATTTTTTGAAATCCTTTCCAGCAGATCGATATCGCTCATTTTTCCCTCCCCGTGTTCGAGGCGGTAAAGGATCTTTTCCATCCACCCGGTACCTTCGCGACAAGGGGAACATTGACCACAGGATTCATGGTGATAAAACCGTGTAAGGTTCCAGGTATTCCGGACTATGCATGCCTCTTCGTTCAGCACGATGAACCCTCCGCTGCCCAGCATCGATCCGCTGGTGAATTCACCTTCGGCCAACGATTCATAACTCATCAGACGGGGCGTTCCGGAGGCAGTGTTCAGGATGAGGTCGGCAGGCAGGATCGGTACCGAAGAACCACCGGGAATGACGGCTTTCAGGGATTTGTTGCCGGCTATGCCGCCACAATATTCTTCCCCGAAAATAAATTCTTCCACGGGCAACCCCAGTTCAATTTCGTAAACACCCGGTTTTTTTATGTTTCCACAGGCTGAAATGAGTTTGGTGCCGGTACTTTTCCCTTTCCCGATGGCTGCATAGGCCTCTCCCCCCATGGTGATGATAGGACCGACTGTAGCGATGGTTTCCACGTTGTTCACCACGGTAGGACAGCCATACAGTCCTTTGAAAGCCGGAAAGGGTGGTTTGATCCGGGGGTTTCCCCTCTTACCTTCAAGCGATTCAAGCAAGGCTGTTTCTTCTCCGCAGATGTAAGCGCCGGCCCCGGGATGGACATAGATCTCAAGGCTGAAGGGCGTTTGGGCGATGTTTTCTCCCACGAAACCATACCGGTGGGCCTCTCCGATCGCTTTCTCAAGAATGCCAACCAGGTATTTGAATTCCCCGCGGATATAGATATAACAAGTCTTCACTCCTAAAGCGTAACTTGCAATGATCAACCCTTCGATCAGCCGGTGCGGAAGGTGTTCCATCAGGAAACGATCCTTGAAGGTACCCGGTTCGCTTTCATCGGCATTGCAGATGAGGTAGCGCGGTTTGTCCGACTTTTTATCCAGAAAACTCCATTTCAGTCCGGTAGGAAAACCGGCTCCTCCTCTTCCCCGCAGTCCGGAACGGGTCACCTCGGCAGCTACCTGCGCCGGGGTCATCTCACGCAACGCCTTTTCCACAGCCGAATAACCGCCGTGGGAGCGGTACGTGGTGAAATTCCGGATTCCCGGAATTTCGATGCCGTTCAGGAGAATTGCTCTTCCCATCGATCCGAAGTGTTTTGTTCTATTTTGGCCTCTTCCCGTAAAGCTTCGAGAAGGAGGATGATCTTTTCTGTTGTCAGCTTTTCATAAAAACGGGAATTCACCTGCATCACCGGGGCCGTACCGCACGAACCGAGGCATTCCACGGCCTTCAGGGTAAACAATCCGTCTGGTGTGGTTTCTCCTGCCTTGATTTTCAACGAATCTTCAAGAAACTGAAGAATGGTCTCACCCCCGGAAATGGCGCAGGGTCCTGTCTGGCAGACCTCGATAACATATTTTCCCGGCTTTTCCAGGTAATACATAGAATAGAAGGTAGCCACTTCATACACTTCGATCGGAAGAAGGCCGAGAAGCTCTGCAATATAATCCATTACATCCACGGTAAGATAGCCTCCGAAGGTTTCCTGGGCAATATGGAGCACCGGTAAAAGCGCTGATCGCTGGTATCCTTCGGGATAGCGCCGGATCAAAGTATGCACCTTCTCCAGGGTTTCCGGAGAAAAGGCGACAGTTTTTCCCTCCTTTTCAAATTGTTTATGGATTACTCTACCGCTTATGTTCGTCATGTCCGGAGATAATCTTCAATGTCTGTTTCCTTTATGCATCCAGTTCTCCCGCAATCACGTTCATACTGCTCATGGTCAGGATGGCATCTGAGAGAACCCCGCCCCTGATCATCTCCGGGTAAGCCTGGTAATAGATGAAGCAGGGCCTGCGGAAATGGAGCCGGAAGGGGGTTCTGCCGCCATCGCTGACAAGGTAAAAACCCAGTTCCCCGTTTCCTCCTTCAACAGCGTGATAGACCTCTCCGGCCGGGACTTCGAGCTCTCCCATCACGATCTTGAAATGCCAGATCAGGGCTTCCATTTTTGAATAAACCTCCTGTTTTGGTGGAAGTACAACGTGCGGACCATCAACAACATGCTTTCCTTCAGGGAGATTTTCCAGCGCCTGGTGGATGATGCGGAGGCTTTGCCACAACTCCTCCTGCCGCACGCAGAACCGGTCATAGGTATCTCCCTGTGTTCCAACTGGTATGGTAAAATCAAAATCATCATAGCTGCTGTAAGGGGTCATGACCCTTACATCATAATCGACCCCGGCCGCCCGCAGGTTGGGGCCGGTAAAGCCATAACTGAGGGCACGTTCAGCGCTGATGCCCCCCACGCCGATGGTCCGGTCCATAAAAATCCTGTTCCGCATCAGCAGCTTCTCAAATTTTTTCAGGATGGCCGGTAACCGGTCGATGAAATCCCGTACCATCTGAATAGCGCGGGGGGAGATATCGCGCTCGAAACCGCCGATCCTTCCCATGTTGGTGGTGAGCCGGGCGCCGCAGATCTCCTCAAAAATATCGTAAATCCGCTCCCTTTCCTGAAAAACATAAACAAAACCCGTCAATGCTCCGCTGTCAACCCCGATCACGCTGTTACAGACCAGGTGATCGGCAATGCGGGCCAGCTCCATCACGATAACACGCAAATAATCAATCCGTTTGGTTGTTTGAATGCCCAACAGTTTTTCGACTGTCATGTGCCATCCCATGTTATTAATGGGAGAGGAGCAATAGTTGAGGCGGTCGGTCAGAGGGGTGATCTGGTAAAAGGGCCTGCGTTCCGCTATCTTTTCGAATGCACGGTGAATGTAGCCGATGGTCTGTTCCGCGTCAAGGATCTTCTCTCCGTCTATGGTCAGAACATTCTGAAAGATCCCGTGCGTGGCCGGATGAATCGGTCCAAGGTTCATTGTCGTGTATTGTCGCTCCTCCATGCTCTCAATGCTTCGTTGGTTGAATCCGGCCGAACATTTTATCCTCTTTATCTTCTCTGGTGGGGTCTTCCAGGGGATACTCTTTCCGCAGCGGGAAATAATTCATGTACTCCACGTTGAGGATCCTTTTGAGGTTGGGATGTCCCGAAAAGATGATCCCGTAAAAGTCGTAGGTTTCGCGCTCCATCCAGTTGGCTCCGGCAAAAAGATCGGTCACTGTTGGTATTTCAGGCTGATTGGCCGGAAGGAAAGTTTTCACCCGGATGCGCAGGTTTTCCCGGAAATTATGAAGATGGTAGATCACGCCCAGGGGCAATCCCCGGTCGGGATAATGGATTCCGCAGAGATCGGTCAAAAAAGTGTATTGCATTGATGGGTCTTCTTTCAGGAAGCGGATCACCGGATGGATCACCGGGCTGGCAACCGTAATCGAAAGGATATCCGCGCTTCTTTCCGCTTCGAAGATGTCCCGGTCAAAGGTCTTATACAATATATTGATGATCTGGCTGTGGTCCATGCTCCTATCTTAAAATACCGTAGCTTTCAAGCAATGTTTTGTACTCATCGGAATAACGTCGCCGGAGCGATTCTTTCCCTGCCAGTTCCTGGATTTTCATAAACCCGTCGATGATTTGTTCAGGACGTGGCGGGCAGCCGGGAACATAGACATCAACCGGAACGACGCGATCGATTCCTTGCAACACGCTAAAGGTATCGAAGATGCCTCCGCTGGAGGCGCAGGCGCCCACGGCCAGTACCCAACGGGGTTCTGCCATCTGTGAATAGACCTGTTGCAGGACCGGGGCCATTTTTTTGGCAATGGTACCCATGACCATCAGCAGGTCGGCCTGGCGGGGACTGAAACTAAGCCTTTCTGCGCCGAACCGTCCCAGGTCGTAATGAGCGCCCATGGTGGCCATGAACTCTATGCCACAACAGGAAGTGGCAAAGGGCAATGGCCAAAGCGAATTCTTGCGTGCCAGTCCGATGACCCGGTCGAGTGTTGTAGCAAACAGTCCCGGGGCAGAATAACCTTCCGGGGGATCTACTTTGGTATATTTGGGCGGATCCGGCTGCATGGCATTACTCCTCCCAGTTTAAAGCGCCCTTTTTATAGATATAGTAAAAACCGAAAAGCAGGAATCCCAGAAAGAGCAACATTTCCCGGAAACCTTCCCAACCGAACGTTTTGAAATTGACCGCCCACGGGTAAAAGAAAATGATCTCCACATCGAAGAGCACAAAAAGGATGGCGATCAGGAAATATTTGACGGAAAAAGGGAAGCGGGCATTGCCTCTGACTTCAATCCCGCACTCGAAATTTTCATCTTTGCCCAGGGTGTGGACCTTTTTGCGTTTTCCACCGATGACATGGGTTAAAACCATCGTGACGACGACAAATCCAAGCGCAACGACCGACTGGACGAGCACCGGAATATAATCGGAGGGGAAATAGTTTTTTTCCATGTTATTTAATTAATCCACCAAACGGTCCCATTCAGCACGCTGGCAAATGAAACCCACAGGATATAAGGGATTTGAAGCAAGGCGGCAGTTTTGTTCACGCGTGTAAAAAGGAGAATCATGGTCAACACCGCGATCCAGATCAGGATGATCTCAGCAAAAGCCCATCCGGTCTGGTGAAAGGAGAAGAAAAGAAAACTCCAGGCGAAATTCAGTACCAGTTGGATGGCAAAAATCCACAAGGCCCTTGTACGGGCAATTCCCCGGGGGGCGCGCCATATAAGGAAAAGCGAAATCCCCATGAGTAGGTACAGAAGTGTCCATACCGGTCCAAAGAGGGATCCCGGAGGGTTGAAAGCGGGTTTAGCTAATCCGGAGTACCACGAATTGATCGCATCGGCCGTCGCTATCCCGGCGATGCTGCCAACTGCCAGGGGAATGGCTAGGCAGACAATAAAGGTGATGATGGTTGATGTTTTTATGCGCATGGGCCGAAGTTAAGAACAACCGAAAGCAAGCCCTTTTCGGGGTGGTTCAAATATAAAAAGAAATCTAACTCCTTTGATTCTTCTTGTTTTCAAAATCACATCCCGCATCCCATTAAAAAACGACAGCTTTTCATCTGTTTCATGCCTTTTGATAAATGACGCCAAAATTATTTTTAGAGTGAATTAAGTAAGCTTAATTTCGAACAAAAAGTCAATGCGCTCTCACCTCATGGAACCTCAGCCTATCTGGTTAAAATATTTTATAAATACAAACACTTTGATATGAAAAAACATGCTCTATTACTTGCAGTTTTAGCCGTTCTTCTTGTAAACAACATACAGGCTGCCATCTGGAGGGTCAATAACAATCCCGGCATTAACGCGAACTTCACCAGTTTCACGGCTGCCCAGAACGTCGCCTCAAACGGAGATACCCTCTATTTTGAAGGATCGCCGGTAAGCTACGGAGATATCACCATCACCAAGCCGTTAGTTATCATCGGGCCTGGATATTTTCTGACAGAAAACCTGCAAACGCAGGCAAACCCGGTTTCTGCTCAATTTGGAACGGTCAATTTCAATGCGGGAAGTTCCGGTTCAATACTTTGTGGTTCTGTGGTTGAGGGGGTCATTAATATCAAAGTTGGTAACATTCTGTTAAAAGGTAATTATTGTAAAAACGACATTAGTTTGATTAATACCACTTCATTTTCAAATATCTATGTTATTAAAAATTATATTGTTGAGGACGATTACAGCTCTGTAGGGATACATGTCGCCCAAGGTAGTCTACAAATAAACAATATTGTTATATGCAATAATTACATTACCGGAAGCAATCGTTGTATTGATTTGCCGAATAACTGTAACTGCATTATTAGCAACAATGTTTTAATTAATTCCATGAATGTTTATAATTCAATCGTATCAAACAACATACAAAAAACCGGAAATCAAACCTTGAACAATAACTATTATTACAACAATATTGGCAGTGGCACCCAATTCCCCAGTGGTAACGGCAACCAGCAAAGTATTGATATGGCTAATGTTTTCGTGGGAGCAACCGGCAACAGCACAGACGGTCAGTGGCAGTTAAAAGAGTATTCGCCGGCCATAGGAGCGGGTAACGACGGGCTGGATTGCGGGATGTTCGGCGGAACCGATCCCTATGTTTTATCCGGCATGCCTGATATCCCTTCTATTTATCAGATCATCATGCCAACTTCGGGCAATACCAATACCGGTATCAATGTCACGGTGAAAGCCAAAAGCCATTAACGGGCATGAAAAAGTTTCTGTTCATAATACTTTTCCTGGGGAATTTTTTTCCCATTGCACTACAAGCGCAGATTGATGAAAAATATATTGTAAAAAAATATATAGACGGGTACGGAAAGGAAATAATTGGGATCAGAGTACCCGGTAAGCCTCCTGACCATTACAGGATGCCGGTTGTTACCTCTGACAAGGGCTCGGTGATTCTCCCTAATGTACCTGGATATGATTGGTCATTTGGTTGCTCGGCAACTTCAGCAGCGATGTTAGCCGGTTATTATGACCGGACAAACTATCCGGATATTTACTCTGGCCCTGCCAATGGAGGAATTGCACCACTTGACAATAGTATTTGGGGAACCATTACAATTAATGGTGAAGTCAGAAGTCAATGCCCTATCAGCGCTACAAGACTTGGTGTTGATGGACGAACGGGCAGAGGACACGTGGATGATTACTGGATTGCATACAATAGCGCTGCAGATGACCCCTATATCACCAATGGATGGATTCAACATGATTATGATGAATGTACCGGTGATTACATGAAGACCAATCAGTCTGTCTTTAATAATGCTGATGGTTCTACAACATTCTGGTATAACACTGATGGCTCGCCATACATTGGCGATGGAAGCAATAATGATGGATTATTCGGTTTAAAACAATTTTTTGAATCCAAGGGATATGAAATTACAACCTACTATAATCAGTTGATCTATGGTTATGAGGGTAATACTTCAGGGTTTACATTTGCCCAGTATAAAGAACAGATCGAAACCGGGAGGCCTGTACTAATCCAAGTTCAAGGTCATACCATGTTGGGTTTTGGATATAATGATGCAGGTAATATAATTTATCTCCATGATACATGGGATTATCAAACTCATGAAATGACATGGGGGGGATTATATGATGGCATGCAACAATATGGTGTAGGGATTATAGAACTACAACAAAATTTAAATCCACCATCCACAAATATTTATAGATTAGAATATTTCCTTGACACCGATCCTGGATTTGGGAATGGCACAATTTTATCCCCCCTGGCCGATA
>CALMDO010000141.1 GCA_937862805.1 uncultured Bacteroidota bacterium | reverse complement strand
CTCTATCATCAATTAGAGCAGTTATTACCCTTACTTTCCGAAGAAAGCAGTAGCGAAGTGATGTTGATCATGGCAGCTCAATTATTAGATACGTTGCCTCATCAATCACTTGCCCTGTTGACCAAAACCATGCAACGGGCCAACCGATCGGGAGACCTGGCGATGAAAGGATACGCCCGAAGAATGTTGGGAGAGTTCTTCCGGATGAGAGGAGAAACGCACCTGGCGCTTGATAACCTGACGGCCGCCATGAAAATACTGGAACAGGCGGGTGACTATGACAATGCATTGATATGTATTGAAATAGCGGGCTCGATCAATCGGGAACAAGAAGATTATGCGACGGCCTTACAATTTTTTAACCACGGCATTGAAGTAGCCCGCCAACAAAAAGATAATCAAAGAATTGCATCTTTCTTATACCAGATTGCCCGGACCCGGCAGATGGCAGGGCATCCGGACGATGCAGAGAAGTTTTATCATGAGGCATTGAAGGTCGCCCGAAAACTCGGCAATAATCAACAGGAATACGAAATACGTGACGGTCTGGGAACCCTCTACACCGAATCAGGGCGCTTTGATTCAGCTTTGCAATTTTACCAGAACCTCCGACAATCTCTCGATGATGCTGATGACTTCATGAAAAGCCATGTCATGGCCCGGATCGCCTATCTCTATTCAAAAAAATCGGAACCGGCCAAATCGCTGGAATGGAATCAAAAAGCCCTCCTGTTAATGCAAAAATCCTCCGACGAAAAAAGCATCGCCGGTTCGCTGATCGACATCTCCGATAACTATTTCCAACTGAAACGTCCTGATTCTGCGCTCCTTTTTCTGAATGAAGGATTAGCCATTGCTCAAAAAAACAATATGTTACAATTGATGGTAGAGGGGTATGGAAATCTTTATGATTACCTTGTTAAGAAAAGAGCATGGAAAGAGGCGCTGGAAGTTTACAGGAAATATGCATCCTATGCTGATTCACTATTGATCATGAAGAACCAGGCCAACTATTCCATTATCGAAGCAGATCGTAAGATTATGGAAATTCAAAGGAACAACGACATTTTAAAGCAACAGAAAGAAATCAGCGAAACCAACCTCCAGAATCAGAAAAATCAGACAGACCTGATCCGCGGCCTCGCCGGGATGGCTGCTATGGGAATTGTGGTATTCCTGGCCTATTATGGCAGAACCCGGACTTTGAGAAAAGCACACCAGTCCATCAATAAACGACTCGTGCGCGAAAAGTCGGAATTGGAAAACATACGTCATCAAACGCAGGAAAGGGAATATCAATACCGTTTCCTTACCGAAAATACAGTCGATTTAATTACCCATCTTAACGATGCCAGAGAACGGATTTACGTTTCTCCTTCCTGCTATCCGATGTATGGTTTCACCGTGACCGAAATGCTGCGTCATAAACCTACAGACCTTATACATGCCGACGACCTGGAAAAATACGAGGAAGCCGTTTCCATTATGTTGAAGGAACGGGAGATCAGAAAATTCATCTACCGCACCCGTCACAAAAACGGATCTTATTTTTGGGTTGAAAGTCTCTTGAACCCACTCTTTGACCCCCAGACCGATCAATTGCGTGAGATCGTGGGAGTGACCCGTGATATTACCGAACAAAAACACCGTGAATTGGAAATTATGGAAAACACCCATCAAAAAGAGAACCTGCTGAAAGAGATTCACCATCGTGTAAAGAACAACTTTGCCATCTTGGTAAGCCTGATCAACATGCAGATCGATCAGTCAAACAACGCTGAGGTCAACCAGTCCCTGTCAAATCTTCAGTTGAGAATCAGAGCCATGGCCCTGGTTCATGAAATGTTGTACCATTCCGCTGATTTTGAAAAAATCTCATTTTCTGATTACCTTCAATCGCTCAGTTCCGTTATCGCTGCCACCTATAACCTCCCGATGGTAAGGCTTACTGTCGAAGTTGAAGAAGCCTCGCTCCATATTGAAACGGCCATTCCGGTCGGATTGATCATTAATGAAATCCTGAATAATGCTTTCCAGCATGCTTTTTCTGCCGATCGTGAAGGAGAGGTAAAGGTCATAATGAAAAATGAAAGGGAGACAAAGACCCTCTCCCTGATTATTGCTGATGACGGAGTCGGATTACCTGCCGGCTTTTCTTTTGATGCCGGGGTTCAAACCATGGGGCTGCAAATTGTACAGATTCTGAGCAGGCAATTGGAAGGAACCGTCGAATTGACGGGACAATCCGGAACCTTTTTCCGGATTCGGTTTCCCAATAGGGCTGAATTCCCTGATTGAATAAAGAACAATCCTCATTTCTGAAGCCAGACGCTGAGCAAGGTCATCAGCTTTTCTATCTGAACCGGTTTGGAGAGGTAATCTGAAGCTCCCGCTTCGATGCATTTTTCACGGTCGCCTTTCATCGCTTTAGCGGTCAGCGCGATGATGGGCAGTTGCTGAAAACGAGGGTCTTTTCTGATTTCACGCATGGCGGTATAGCCGTCAATTTCCGGCATCATGATATCCATCAGCACCAGGTTGGTGTCGGGATGGGCCCTGAGCTTCTCAATCCCTTCCCGTCCGTTCTTACCGATCAGGATATGGACTTTTTTCTCTTCCAGGATCTTTGAAAGAACAAAGACATTGCGCATGTCATCATCACAGATCAGGATTTTTTTATTCTCAAAAATGGAATCGGGGAGGAAACCCGGGGGTGTATGGACAGCCTCCCTGAGGACTTCTTCCCTTGTGGGAAGCTGACTGGAGACAAAGAGTTCCCCGGGGTCGGAAGGCTGGAATTTCGGAGCCGAAGTAACTTCTTTTATGCTCTTTTCCTCCGCGGGGATGGTGGCTTGTGATCCCTCAAGTGGCAGGTAAAGAGTAAAGGAGGAGCCGACATTCTCGACGCTTTCAAGTTGAATTTCTCCTCCCAGAATTCTGGCCAGGTTACGCGAAATGGTCAAACCAAGCCCGGTTCCTCCAAATTTCCGACTGATGGTACCGTCGGCCTGCTGAAATGCATCGAAAATCACCTTCGTGTTTTCAGGAGATATTCCGATTCCGGTATCGGTTACCCGAATAGCTATCGCTTCCCCTGCTTTCAGTTCCTCCAGTGTAAAACGTGTTTGTGCATCGGGTCGGAAAATGCTGAAAGTCACGTTGCCCTTTTCCGTGAATTTGATGGCATTCGACATCAGGTTTTTAAGGATCTGCATCACACGCTGCGAATCAGTCAGGATGTACGGGGGGATGTCCTTTGCCAGGGAGGTTATCAGGTCGATCCCTTTCTTGTTTGTCAAGGGCGAAAAAGTCCGAATCACGAAATCCTGCAACTCTTCCAGGTTCATCTCTTCAATATCGATCT
Source organism: uncultured Bacteroidota bacterium (assembly GCA_937862805.1). GTDB lineage: Bacteria > Bacteroidota > Bacteroidia > Bacteroidales > FEN-979 > CAIVAT01. The sequence goes on along the minus strand of CALMDO010000141.1, from coordinate 29,905 downwards.
CCATCTTTCCCGCTTCTACTTTGGAGAGGTCAAGAATATCATTGATCAGGTCGAGCAGGTCTTTTCCAGAGGAGTGGATGACATTTGAGAATTCCACCTCTTCGGCGGTCATCCCCTGGTGCTTGTTGGTAGCCAGTAGCTCTGAGAGTACCAGGATGCTGTTGAGCGGGGTCCGGAGCTCATGTGACATATTAGCCAGGAATTCCGATTTGTAACGACTGGCGATCTCCAGAGCTTCTGCTTTGTTCCGGATCTCTTGCTGGGCTTTCTCCAATGCATCATTTTTCTTACGGATATCATCCCGTTGAAGTTCAAGGGCTTTGGTCCGTTCCTCCAGCTCCTCATTGATCACACGCAACTCCTCCTGCTGATGCTGCAGGTTCTCTTCTGAAAGCTTTAAGGCTTTGGTCTGTTCTTCGAGTTCCTGGTTGATCTGCCGCAGCTCCTCTTTCTGTTCGGCCATCTCTTTGGCCTGCTCCTGGGTGGTGGAGAGCAATTCCTGCACCCGGTCACGGGACCGGGCCGTGTTGATGGCCACCGATATACTGTCGATGCTGACTTCGATGAAGGTTTGTTTTTGTTCATCAAAGGGCTCAAATGAACCCAGTTCGATAACCCCTGTCAATTGTCCTTCAAAATGGAATGGAGTAACAATAAAATGCTGAGGTTGAATTTTTTCCGGACCAATGTTGACCGTCGGAGTATCATACTCCGAAGCAAAAAAGCTGATGGATTTCCCCTCTTTTGCTACCTGGCCGATGACTCCTTCTCCGGGCGATAACGTGGTTTTAAGTTTTTCATCCCGACTGGCGGCAAAAGTGGCTGCAAGCCGCAGCAGCCCGCTATCGTCTTTGAGGTACAGCAACCCGAACTGGGCGTTAAGGTAACGGGAGAGGAAACTGATGATTTCGTTCGACAGATCCGGTATGTTTTTTTCTCCCCTGATTTTCAGTGCAAGTTCGTTAATCCCGGTTTTCAACCAATCCTGGTTCATGATCTCAATGGAGGCCTCCCTGAGTTTCATGGTCATTTCATAGAGGGCGATTCCCAGTGTGTCCTTTTCGCTGCGGGGCATCACATTGGTAGAATAATCACCGCTGGCGATGGCTTTGGCCTGTTTCACGACATTCTTAAAGCTCTCTACCATCTGGTTCATGGAGAGGGCCATTACATCCTTGGGACTTCTGACCGTGACTGTTTTACTGTAATCGCCCAGGGCGACGCTCTGGCTCACATCGGCGAAGGATCGAAGGGAGTTAACGAGCCAGTTGAAGGTATCTTTCATCTCTCCCACCTCATTGTTGGCGACCCTTACATCCCGGAGGATCAGTTCTCCGTGAGCCACCTGTTTGGCCCATTCCGAGATTTTCTTGATGGGTGACACAAAACGGCGGGTCACAAAGGTGGAGATGATCAACACCATGATCGTGGTAACGATGAGCGAAATCTTGGCGAAAGAGGAGAGTTTCCGGGCGACCAGGTGGGCTTCGTCCAGGTCAATCTCTTCAACCAGGGCCCAGTTGACGCCCATTCTTTCCAGGATGCTGATGTTCTGATAGAGTCCCATGACATAAGCCCCGGCTGAATTTTTATAGATACTCACATCTTCAATAATGGGACGCGCATCGGCAGCCAGTGATATGTTGTTAACCTTCACCCCCTGCCACATTTTGGTTTTATCGTTTTCTTCCTTGCGGTTCAACAACTGCGAACGATCACCGGTTTTGCTTACCGATCGCAGCTTCAGATCGATTCCGATCAGATACACTTTACCGGTAGTGCCGAACCCGATCCCATACTGAATGATCTTGTCAATCTTTTCGGGAGAAATCTTAATCAAAACAACTCCCATTTTTTCTCCTGCCTCGTTATAAACGACCCGTCCCATAAAACTGTAAAGGTCATTGTTCCCCGGCGGGAATCGTTCCAGATCCGAGAACATGGGTTTGCCTGTAAAAAGAATCTTCTTACAGGTTTTTCCAAACTCGGTTTCTGAAAGCGGACCTGAAAAAACATCCTCTCCCTTTTCAGGAGCGTCATTCATATCAAAAAGGAGCCTTCCTTTAGCGTTGACAAAACAAAGGTCGACGATCCCTTCAGGCATGAAAGCTTTTTCGATGGAAACCGACAACTGGTGCGCCATGGCAGCGATCTCGGGGGAAGTTTTCCCTTTCACAGCTCCTTCATTGCTTTTCCGGTAATCGTTGTCGAGTTGCTCGAAAAGCCGGAGGGTGTTCCGGTCGCGGGATAATTCCTCGAGGTAGTCTGTCAATTCCTGGAGATAAGTATTGAGATAATTCATCCGCAATTGCGCGGTGGTGAAAAGTGATTTTTTCACCATTACGTTCAATCCTTCGTAATAGTAAAAGAAGTTGATATAGCTCAGGGTGGTCAAAGGGATCAGGGAAATGACCAGGAACCAGAGAAGCAGGGTTTTTCCGATTCCCATGTTTTTCAACGTACGATAATCAAATCCCGTAATTGCCTCTTTTAGCCTGTTGAAATATTTTTTGATCATGGTAGCCTCGCGTGTTTAGAAACAAAATTTTTCGATGGTAGTAAAGACATCTTCCGGGTGAAGCGGTTTGGAGATGTAATCATCCATGCCGGCTTCCATGCATTTTTCGCGGTCGCCCTTCATCGCGTTGGCGGTGAGTGCGACAATCGGTGTTTTGGCATTTTTTCCGCCGGAGGTGTTCCGGATCGCGCGGGTGGCTTCGAATCCGTCCATTTCCGGCATCATTACATCCATCAGGATGAGATCGAAGGGAGACAGGTTGGCTTTTTCAACGGCTTCAATACCATTCAAAGCAGTGGTGACCTCCCACCCTTTCCTGGTTAGCAACTGAACCACGATTTTCTGGTTGATCAGTTGATCCTCAACCAGCAGGATGCTGAGTTTGCGGGTGATTTTCCCCATCATCGTACGGGAATCGTTCGTTTTCCGGTCGGATCCCTGCTCCCGGTAAGGATCACACAGGAGTTTGATCAGGTTTTGAAGTTCCCGTTGCAAAACCGGTTTATAGAGAAAAAATTTGATTCCTTCTGATTGCATCATCCTTAATGAATGGATCGATTTATCATCGGTCAGCAAGACAAAAACCGGTGCACACAGATCAGGATATTCGGCGGTAATCATTGGAATCAGGGAAATCCCCGAACAATAAAGCAGCCGGGAACTGATAAAGATGGCTGAATATTTTTTTCCTTTATTGCTCCTGATCAATTCCAGGGCCTCTTTTTCTGTGGTCACCAGGTCGGCCTGGATTTGCCATTCGTTCAAAAAATCAAGAAGTTGATGGCTGTGTTGTTCTTGGTTTTCAAGGATCAGAAAACAGGGAGCAGCAGCGGTTGCAGGCTGGTCAGGTTTCCGGACCGGATCGGGGTCAGGCAGCAGGTGGACCGGGATGGAGACAAAGAAAGTGCTCCCTTTGCCGGGTTCACTTTTAATATTCAGTTCGCCTTCCATCAATTCAACCAGTCTCTTGGTGATAGTCAGTCCCAGTCCTGTTCCTCCGTACGAACGGGTGATCGATCGATCGCCCTGTTCATACGATTCAAAGAGCGCATCGAACCTTCCGGGATCAATTCCGATACCGGTATCCTTCACCGAGAATTTGAGTAAAGCGGCCCCCGCTTCCTTTTCCTTCACTTCGACGGTAAGGGTAACGGAGCCCTGGTCGGTGAATTTGATGGCATTGCCCAGCAGGTTGATCAGGATCTGACGGATGCGGGTAGGGTCGCCCGACAACTTATCAGGCATCAGGGGGAGGTGGTGGCAAAAGAATTCCAGTTTTTTTTGGTACGTTTTGACGGACAACAGGTGAACCACTTTTTCAATGATGTCGCGCAGGCTGAAACTGGTTATTTCAATTTCCAGTTTGTCGGCTTCAATCTTTGAAATATCCAATATTTCGTTGATGATCTCCAGCAACGATTCGCTGCTTTGTTTGATGTCGGTCAGGTGTTCGTAATATTGTTCAGGGATATCCGTATCCATCAGGATCAGGTCGGTCATCCCGATGATTCCATTGAGCGGGGTTCTGATCTCATGGCTCATGTTAGCCAGGAAAGAGCTTTTTGCAATGGTGGCCTCTTCAGCGATCCTTTTAGCCCTGTCAAGCGCCTCGATCGTCTTCTGGAGTTCCCGCGTAGTGATCTGCAGGGCATGCTTTTGTTTGAAGAATTCGATATAGGCCCTGATTTTATTTTGAAGTATTTTCCGGTCTAAAGGTTTGTAAAGATAATCGACGGCGCCTGTCTCGTATCCCCTGAAGATTTGTTTGGGTTGTCTGAAGGTAGCGGTGATGAAGATGATCGGGATGCTTTTTGTGCGTTCGCTACCCCGCATCAATTCAGCAGTTTCAAACCCATCCATCACCGGCATGTTTACATCCAGTAAAACGAGGGAGATATCATGCTCCAGCATGAGCGACAGCGCTTCATTTCCCGAAATGGCCTTGATGATGTTCAGTTCATCACTCCGGATGATGCTTTCCAGGGTGATCAGGTTCTCTATACGATCATCAACAATCAGAATGTTGAATTTTTCCTGTGATGGTATCATGGTGATGAATTAAAAGCTGCTGTCAACGGGAAATAATCCTGATAACACAATCTTTACAAAAGTATTATAAATATATGATTCTGGAAAAAAATCCATTAATTTTGCCGCAACGGTTGACTTCGAATAAAGTCCTAAAAACCAATGCTATGATGACTACTAAGGCGGCCTCCCGGAAGGAGGGAGCAGGGAACAATTATATCGTTTCCATCTCGATTATCGGTTTGTTTTTTTTCATTTTCGGTTTTGTTACATGGTTAAACGGCATTCTGATTCCTTATTTGAAGATCGCCTGTGAATTGACTGATTTCCAAGCATTGTTTGTTGCTTTTGCCTTCTACATCTCTTACACGCTGATGGCTTTGCCCTCCAGCCGGCTCCTGAAAAAAACGGGTTTTAAGCGCGGCATGATGGTGGGTTTATGGGTGATGGCTTTGGGTACTTTGATGTTTATCCCGGCAGCTCTTTTGCGAAATTATGCTTTGTTCCTGTTGGGTCTTTTTATCATGGGAACCGGATTGGCGATCCTGCAAACGGCCTCCAATCCTTACATTACGATTATCGGTCCGAGTGAAACTGCTGCCCGGAGGATCAGCATCATGGGAATCTGCAACAAGTTAGCCGGAGCCGTTGCACCGCTTATCCTGGCCTACTTTATTCTCAGCGACGGCGATGTCTTCGTTAAAGGATTGCAGGGAATGACTGAAGAGGGTCGTATATTGGCGCTCAACGGTCTGGCCAGAAGGGTCATAGGTCCTTATGCAGTCATGTCTGCCGTCCTGCTTCTTTTGGGTTTGTTCATCCGCCGGGCTCCGCTACCCGAAATCGAAACTGAAAGAGAGGGTGTTGTTGAGGAAAGAACGGCAGCCGGGAAACCATCGATCTTTCATTTTCCTCACTTGATACTGGGGGTGATCACACTCTTTTTCTATGTTGGCATTGAAGTGATCGCAGGAGATACCATCATCCGGTACGGATTGTCGCTGGGAGTACCGCTTCAATCGGCCAAAAATTTTACCTCCATCGTGCTCATTGCCATGGTGGTGGGTTACATTCTGGGAATTCTTCTGATCCCGCGTGTCTTATCGCAGAAGGCCGCCCTGGCCTGGTCAGGGATTCTGGGGGTTCTGTTCACGGTGCTGATCACGGTTCTCTCTCCCGAAACCCGGCTGGTCATCCCTTTCATGGATCTTATGACCCTGACTCCCATGGAGATCATCCTTCCCTGGACCTGTCTTTTTGTAGGATTACTGGGACTGGCCAACGCCATGGTATGGCCGGCAGTGTGGCCTTTAGCCATCCACGGGTTAGGCCCTTATATCAAAACCGGTTCTGCGCTGCTCATCATGGCCATCGCGGGAGGCGCCCTGCTACCTCTGCTTTGGGGTTACCTTTCTGATGTATGGTCGCCGCAGCAAGCCTATTGGTTGGGAATTCCCTGCTATCTTTGCATCATCGGATTCGCCCTGTGGGGGCACAAAGTCAAAACATGGAAAATTTAAAACCTATGAAACCGACATTACTGATCCTTGCCGCCGGTATCGGCAGCCGCTACGGAGGACTCAAACAACTCGACCCCATCGGCCCTTCAGGAGAGACGATCATCGATTATTCGGTGTACGACGCGATGCGGGCAGGCTTCGGGAAAGTGATCTTCATCATCAAAGAGGACATTGAACGGGAGTTCCGGGAGATCTTTATTGAAAAACTCCGTGACAAGTTCCCTGCCGATTATGTCTTTCAGGAACTCCGGATGGTGCCAGAAGGGGTCCGGGTCCCTGGGAATCGCCAAAAACCATGGGGTACGGGTCATGCCGTCATGATGGCAGCAGAAAAAATCAAGGAGCCTTTCGCTGTAATCAACGCGGACGATTTTTACAGCAGAAAAGCTTTTGAGTTATTGTCCTCCTACTACCGCGACTGGACTCCTGCCGGTGACCATGATTATTGCATGGTTGGGTACCCGGTCGGCCGCACGCTGTCGGAATTCGGAGCAGTTTCGCGCGGTATCTGCCGCGCCGACGAAAGGAACCTGCTGATGGATGTTGTCGAAAGAACCCATATTGAAAGAAAAGGCCACATGATCGTGTACCGGGATGAAACCGGAACGACCCGGCCGATCAGCCCCGAAACCCTCGTTTCCATGAACTTCTGGGGCTTTACCCCGTCGTTTTTCGATCACCTGAAAGATGGCTTCACCCGTTTTATTAATGACGACGGCGATAATCCTAAAGCGGAATTTTACATTCCCACAGTGGTCAACGACCTGATCAGGAAAAACACAGCCACTGTAAAAGTACTGAACGGACCGGTGCAGTGGTTTGGAATGACCTATCGCGAAGACCGCGAGATGGTGGTCAAAATGATCAGGACGTTGGTAGAACAGGGAGAATACCCTGAAAATTTATGGGGATGACCCAATTTTTTCACCTTCCTGCCGTTTTATCCTTGCTAATACCTATTTTTGCAGGCTAACACCTCTTTTATGGAACACATGAAAATTATGCCCTTCAAACATATCCTGAAAGTTTTTTGTATCAGCGCCGTTATGTTACTTTTCCTGGCGCCTCATGACGCCGCCGCCCAGGTGGTCAAAGAGGCTACCAAAAAACGCATCAGCATCGGGTTCGGCCTCTTTTCCGATATCTGGATGAATACGCCGGATGGCATGAAAACCCGGACGATCAACCAGGGAGTCAACGTGTTTGCTACGTACAACGTGCCTTTTGGAAAAAGTAATTTTGGATTTTCAATCGGGCTGGGCCTTAGCGTCCATAACCTTTATTGGAATTACATGTTCAACGGCAACAACGATTCTCTGCAATTCATTAAAATCCCTGATAATATTAGTTATAAAAGAAGTAAGCTGACCCTTCCTTATCTTGAACTACCTCTCGAATTCAGGTTCAGATCAAAGAGCAAGATTGCGGTCGGTGTAGGCTTTAAGGTCGGGTACATGATGTATGCCCATACCAAATGGGTAGGCGACGATTATCTTTACAATTCCTCTACAACACTTCGTACCTCTGTTAAAGATATTAAGAACATTGAACGGTTTACCTATGGTCCTACGTTGAGGGTTGGCTTCAAATGGATCCATGTGAACGGTTACTATTCGTTGGCCAATATTTTCATGAAAGACAAGGGCCCGGAGATTTATCCGATCACGGTAGGATTGATGCTGATGCCTTTCTGAAACGGTTTTCCTGGTTAGCGCAGCAGCATCATCAGGGCCATTCCGGTCACTCCTAAAAAATACCCCCAATATATTTCCGAAGGTCTGTGAGCATTGAGCTCCAGTCGTGCAAATCCTGTGATACCCGATGCGAGGATCGAGAGGTACAAAGGTATTTCTGCCCGGACGCCGTATTTGATACTGATCCCTAAAAGCAATCCGCAAAGGCTTCCGACTCCTATCATGTGAAGGCTCACCTTGAAATAAAAGTTCAGGATCAGGGTGACGAGGGCAAGCAGTGCACTCCCTAACATGAAATAATTAAAGATGATCGAAAGGGATACTCCCTTCAGGAGGTAATAGGTCAAATAGTAAAAGATTGCCACGGCCAGGATCAGGTAAACTCTTTCTTCGCGCTGATCAACGTAGATGGACGAGATCAACCGAAACCTGAAGAGGAGAAACGTCAAAAAGAGCGGAAAGAGAACGGCAGTAAGGGCGACCATTCCGAACAGCGTTATTTTATAGCTGAATGGGATCATCAGGTTACTGGTGTCACTTGTGTTGAGCACCAGCAGGAGGACATAGACTGGGATCAGGAGCGGGTGCAGGAGATAGGAGATAACCCTGGCCAAAAGATTTTGCATACGCCGGAAGCGGGTTAGAGTTCTTTTCTGAGGCGGGCCACAGGGATGTTTAGTTGTTTCCTGTACTTGGCAATGGTTCGCCGGGCGATGGTATAACCTTTTGTTTTCAGGATATCCATCAGTTCGTCATCGGTGAGTGGTTTGGATTTATTTTCAGCATCGATGGTATCCGCTAAAATTTTCTTGATCTCGCGGGTTGAGATCTCCTCTCCTTCTGTATTCAGCATCGATTCGCTGAAGAAACTCTTCAGAAGGAGTGTGCCGAAGGGGGTTTGAACGTATTTACTGTTGGCTACCCTGGAGATGGTAGAGATATCGAGGTTGACGATCGATGCGATGTCTTTCAGGATCATGGGTCGCAGCTTGGTATCGTCACCGGTCAGAAAATAGTCATGCTGGTAATCCATGATGGCTTTCATGGTGGTGTACAAGGTATCCTGTCGTTGTCTGATGGCTTCGATGAAGTTGCGTGCCGATTCCAGTTTTTGACGGATAAAAGTCATTGCCGCTTTTTCCCCGGGTTTGTGACGGGATCCGCCATATTCCTGTAACATGTTGATATAATCCCGGTTGAGTGAAAGTTCGGGGGTGTTGCGGCTGTTGAGGGTGAGCTCCAGTTCGTTGTCGATGTTGGTGATGATGAAGTCGGGAACGATATACTGGCTGTCGCGCGAAACCTCCGAAATGGTAATTCCGGGTTTCGGGTTCAGGCGCTGGATCTCTTCGATCGCCTCTTTCAGTTCATCTTCCGCAATGTTTCCTTTTTGGAGGATCTTTTCGTAGTGTTTTTTGCTGAATTCATCGAAATAGTAACGGACGATGATGGCGGCTAAATCAGTGGCATAACTTTTTTCTGGTTTATTCTCAAGCTGGATCAGCAGACATTCCTGAAGGTTCCGTGCAGCAATACCGGGCGGGTCGAATGTTTGAACGATCTTCAACACTTCCAGGATCTCCTCAGGGGAGGCTTCAATGTTCTGGTTAAAGGCCAGATCGTCAGAGAGTGCCGGAATTTCACGGCGGAGATAGCCTGATTCGTCGAGGTTCCCGATGATGGTGGTGGCAATGATGTACTGTTCATCGGTAAAGGGGTGCATCCCGATCTGGGCGATCAGGAAATCCTGATAGCTGATCCCTGAAACGATAGGAATTTCGCGGTTTTCCTCATCCGGATTGCGGTTATCGGCAACCATCCGGTAGGAAGGGATCTCATCTTCATCCACATAATCTTCAAAAGAAAATTCATCTTCCGGTGAACCGGAAGGTTCGTTTTCCGTGAACTCATCCTCTTCCGAATCGATGGAATCGAGGGTTGCTTCCTCCTGCAATTCCTGATCTTCTGTTTCCGTGCTGGCCTCCTCCAGAGCCGGATTCTCCTCTATCTCCTGCTTGATCCGTTGTTCAAGCGACAACAAGGGTTCCTGCAGCAAACGCATGACCAGCACCTGTTGCGGTGATAGCTTTTGTATGAGCCGTTGCTGGAGTTTCTGGTTGAGCATAGGTAACAAATATAACAATTAATCCCGTTTGATTGTTTACCTCGTCGGTGAAAAAATCAATTCGGTCGTCAAATATAGAGAACCTGTCTAATTTCACAAAAAGATCCCCCGGATTTAGATAATTTCGCAGAAAAACAACCATGATGGGATCCCTTCCCGACTTAAAGTCAAACCCTTCCTCCGCCTGGATTCATGTTCTGGTTTGGACCGCTTACTTCATGGTCCCTCTTTTTTTCTTTGAATCCGCTGCCGGGCGGGAACGGTTCATGATCATGGGATGGTTCATGCAACTACTCACCCTTCTTTACTTTTATTATAATTACTCCTTGTTGGTGCCACGGTTCCTTCTCCGGAAAAAAATCGGGGCCTATATTCTCATGCTGATCCTGGGATTGGTGGCAATGAGCATGGTGAACGTACTCTTTGCCATCGCTACCGGCAAGCTGATCGAACACCACCATCCCTTCAATTTCTGGCGTACCGTTACATTCCCTGTCTATCCTGCTCTGCTGGCCTTTGCTCTTAGCAGCGCCACCCGCATTATCATGGAGTACTTTAAAAACGAACGGCAGAAAAAGGAGATGGAAGCGGAAAAACTCTCTGCCGAACTTGCTTTTTTAAAATCACAAGTGAATCCACACTTTCTCTTCAATACCCTGAACAACATCTGTTCGCTGGCGCGGAAAAAATCTGATAATACCGAAAACGCCATCATCAAACTATCGCAAATCATGCGGTACATGCTGCAGGATTCAAAAGATGAATCGGTATGCCTCGACCAGGAGGTGGAATACCTCAGGAATTACATCGATCTGCAACGAATGAGGATCTCCGACAAAGTAAAGGTGACCTTTACCGTCGAAGGACATCCCGAGCAAATCTCGATTGCCCCTTTGTTGCTGATTCCTTTTATTGAAAACGCTTTTAAACACGGGATCAGTTATCTCGATGAAGCAGAGATCTCTATAACCCTTATGGCTTTTCCGGAAGAATTACACTTCAAAGTGATTAACAGGATAGCAAAACCGGTTAAAGAGTTACCCGATCCCGGCTCGGGCATTGGTCTGAAAAATGTGAAACGAAGGCTCGAATTGCTCTATCCGGGGAAACATCAGCTGATCACCCGGGAAAGCGACAATCAATATGAAATAGGGCTGATCATAAACTTTAAATCATGATCCGTTGTATTGCCATTGATGATGAAGCGTTGGCGCTTGACCTGCTGGAAGACAACATCCGGAAGGTTCCCTTCCTGGAACTTGTGCAGCGGTGCCGGAGCGCTGCCGAAGCGATGGATGCTTTGCGGGAAAACATGGTCGACCTGATCTTTCTCGACATTCAGATGCCGGATATTTCAGGCATCCAGCTTCTGAAAAGCCTGACAAACCGCCCACTGGTTATCTTTACCACGGCTTATTCCAATTATGCCCGCGAAGGATATGATCTGGATGTCATCGATTACCTGCTAAAACCCTACTCCTTCGAAAGATTCCTGAAGGCTGTTAACAAGGTGAGAGAATACATTGATCTCCGCGAAAATGCTGGCATTCTGGCAATTTCTGAGGGAAAGTCACGCATACCCACCTGCCTGTTTGTTAAATCCGATTACAAACTGGTAAAAATCAGTTTTGAAGATATTACATATATAGAGGGCTTAAAAGATTACGTGAAAATCTATACCGGCGATCGCCCGGTGATCACCCAGATGAGCATGAAATCGCTGGAAGAAAAACTTCCTGCCCGCGATTTTCTCAGGGTTCATCGCTCTTATATCGTGGCTTTCGCGAAAATTGAAAGTGTGCAAAAACAACTCCTGACTATCGGGAAAAAGGAGATCCCGGTAAGCGATTATTACCGGGAAGAATTATACAAGCGAATCAACTATAAAAAACAGGATGATAAAGATGAATAAACTGATTTGGATGATGATCCCCCTGTTGCTTGCAGGAAACGGGGTCACGGCCCAGGTAAAGCGATGGAAATTCCGGGAGTGCCTGGACACGGCCCTTGTGCACAACATCACGGTGAACCAGAGCCGGTTAACCAATGAACTGAACAAAGTGAGCCTCGAACAATCCAAAGCGGGCCGGATTCCCAGCGTGAGCGCCAATGCCAGTGAAGGGCTGAGCCTTGGTAAAAATGTCGATCCGACCACCAACTCGTTTGTGACCCAGGCCTATCACTCTACCAACCTGTCGATCAACGGCAGCTACAACCTTTTCAATGGCCTGCAAAATGCCAACACCATCCGCCAGAATCGTCTGAACGTGGAAGCAGGACAGTACGACATTGAAAAAGTAAAAAATGATGTCACGCTGAATATCACCACCGGGTACCTGCAGGTGTTGTTCGCTTATGAGGTGTTGTCGGCCGCTAAAAACCAGGCAGAAGTTACCGCCGCACAGGTCGACCGGACGCAAAAAATGGTGGAAGCAGGCAAATCACCCGAAAGCGATCTGCTCCAGATACGCTCCCAGCAGGCTACCGATAACCTGTCGGTGATCACGGCACAAAACCAATTGGATTTGGCAAAAGTCACCCTGATGCAACTGATGGAAATACCGGTGACCGACCTGTTCGACGTGGAAATTCCTACCATGCTGGAACCCACGCAGCAAATCCTGAATACCAACGAGGAGATCTACCGGCGTTCACTGGCGGTCATGCCCCAGATTACAGGCTATACGATCAAAACTGATGCCGCCCTCATGGCGCAGAAAGTTTCGGAAGGAGCCCGCTGGCCCCGGCTGACCCTGGGCGCCAACCTTAATACCAACTTTGCTTCCAGCCGCACCCAGGGCTCCGTCGTGAACCCCGAAGGATATCCTTTCTTTGAACAAATCTGGGACAACATTGGCCAGTCACTGAATCTTGGATTGTCCATCCCCATATACAGCAACCGCCAGATCAAAAGCAACATCGACCGAGCAAAGATCAACGTGTTGAATGCCCGTTTGAATGAACAAAATGTGAAAAATGTCCTGAGAAAAAACGTGGAACAAACCGCTACCGACCTGAAAGCTGCTTCTAAAAAATATGAAGCAACACGAGAACAACTCAGGGCGGTCGAAGCTGCTTACCTCAACGCGGAAAAAAAATACGGGGTGGGAGTCATGAACGCGACCGATTTTCTGATCCAGAAAAACAATTTTTTTCAATCGCAGTCGAACCTCATACAAGCCAAGTATGACTACATTTTCAAAAGCAAAATCCTGGACTTTTATCAGGGTAAAGACATACAAATCAATTAGTTGTAAAATATTTTCAAAATCAATCATCAACAGGTAAAGCGTTAACCATGAAAACGAAGTATTGGATTATAGCAGGAGTATTGGTCGTTGTGATCGCGATTGGAGCCTGGTTTCTTTTCGGGAAAAAGAAAACGGAAACCGCGGGAACCTGGCGTACCGCCAAGGTAGAAAAGGGCGATGTACAGGTCACGGTCAAAGCCAGCGGGACTTTGCAGGCTGTCACCACCGTACAAGTCGGGACACAAGTCTCAGGGATCATTAAGAACATCTATGTCGATTTTAATTCGGTGGTCAGGGAGGGGCAAATCATAGCACTCCTTGATACCACCTACCTGGCCCAGGCTGTGGATGATGCAAAAGCATCGTTGAAAAGAGCTGAAATCCAGGTTAATCAAGCCAAACGCGATTATGATCGTACCAAAACCCTGTTTGAACAGAAGGTAATGGCCCAGGCCGATTACGATCTTGCCCTGAGTACCTATGAAACGGCTGTAACCAATGCCTCATCGGCACAGGCAGCGTTGAACAGAGCCAAAATCAACCTGCGGTATGCCACAATCCTGGCCCCCATATCAGGCGTGGTGGTTTCACGGGCAGTCGATGTCGGACAAACCGTTGCCGCCAGCTTCAGCACACCAACCATGTTCACCATTGCCAACGATCTGACCAAGATGCAGGTACAGGCCAGCATTGATGAAAGCGATATCGGAAAGATCAAGGTGGGACAGGAAGTATCGTTCACCGTGGATGCTTACCCGGAAATTACTTTCGGGGGTACTGTACAACAGGTGCGTCTGCAACCGGTTACCAGTCAGAATGTGGTGAATTATACCGTGATCATTGATGTGCCCAACGATGAGCTGAAACTTTTACCCGGGATGACGGCCAACATCACCGTGATGATTGAGGAGTCAAAGGATATCCTGAAAGTTCCCGCTACAGCCTTGAGGTTTATGCCGCCACAGGAGTACATCGATGAAATGATGAAAAACCTGCCCGATTCGGTGAAAAACCGCTTTGGACCCGGAGCAAGTAAAAACCGGCCATCGGGAATGGGAATGGGCGTAGGAGTGGCAGAGCGACCCCGTGGCACCGGGGCGCCGACCAAAGGTAATGCCCCCACAGCCCGTCCGAAGATGGGACTTATCTGGGTCAAGGAAGGAGAACAACTCAAACCCCACCGGGTGAAGGTCGGATTAACCGATGGCAGTTATACCGAAGTGAAAGGAAGGGATCTCAAAGAAGGAGCTGATGTGGTATTGGGAAGTAACGGCGTAACCTCTACACAGTCAACCCAACAACAAAATCCTTTTGGTCCGCCGCGGATGCCAAGTGGCAGGGGAGGACGGTAATATGGACAAAGCGATCATTTCGGTCAAGAACCTGGTCAAGATATATACCATGGGGGATGTCGAAGTCCATGCCCTGAGGGGTATCAACCTGACCATCGAGAAGGGTGATTTTGTAGCCATCCTGGGAAAAAGCGGATCGGGAAAATCAACCTTTATGAACATCCTGGGTTGCCTTGATGTTCCTACCCGCGGAGAATTTTTGCTCGACGGGGTAGATGTCGGCAGCCTGGCTAAAGACCAGTTGGCCAACCTGAGGAACCTGAAGATAGGGTTTGTCTTTCAGTCGTTCAACCTTCTTTCACGCACTTCGGCGATGGAAAATGTTGAACTTCCCCTGATGTACAACCGGAAAATCTCTTCAAAGGAGATGCACAAGCGGGCCCTCACAGCCTTGGAGTCAGTTGGTTTGGCCGGCCGTGCCCACCATATGCCCAACCAACTTTCAGGTGGTGAACAACAACGGGTGGCGATTGCCCGGTCACTGGTCAACGACCCCGTCGTGATCCTGGCTGATGAACCCACCGGAAACCTTGACACCCGCACCAGTATTGAGGTGATGGATATTTTCCAACGGCTGAACGAACAAGGAATTACCGTAGTCATCGTGACCCATGAAACGGATATCGCCACCTTTACCAAGCGGAACATTACTTTCCGCGACGGAAAAATTATACGTGAAGTGGTGGTGGAAAAACCCCGCCTTGCAAGGGAAGAATTATTGCTGATACCTGCTGTAACAGAGGAGGAGCTATGAAAATCAAAAATCTCATTAAGGCTGCCGTTCGTTCGCTGACGAAAAACAAAATGCGCAGTTTTCTTACCATGTTGGGGATCATAATCGGCGTGGCCTCTGTCATCGCGATGATCGCTATCGGACAAGGATCCAAAACCTCTATCCAGGCACAAATTTCTACCCTGGGGACCAATGTCCTGATGATCTGGCCTCAGGCCAGTAGTACCGGAGGTGTCAGGATGGAAGCCGGCTCTTCACAAAAAATGACCCTGGAAGATGTAAAAATCATAGAAACACGCTGTCAGTCAGTTAAGTACATTACACCCCAGACGCGTACCAGCGGACAACTCGTAGCCGGGAACGTGAACTGGCGTACTTCTGTGTATGGTGTTTATCCCAACTACTTTGAAATCCGTAATCTGAAACTCTCCTCCGGGACGGTCTTTTCTCTGGCCGATGAACGAAGCGCAGCCAAAGTGTGTGTTGTCGGGCAAACCATAGTCAATGAACTGTTCGGTGAAAATGCGGATCCGATCGGCAGTTACATCAGGATCAATAAAATTCCTTTTCAGATCGTAGCTATAGCGGAAAGAAAAGGACAAAACCAATTTGGACAAGATCAGGATGATATGGTGATCGCACCTTTTTCCACGGTTCAGAAGCGGATGCAGGCCATCACGTATGTCCAGAGCATGCTGGCTTCAGCTCAGAGTGAAGCGTTGATCCCGGTTGCGTCGCAGGAGATAACAGAGGTGCTGAAGGCTAAACACAACCTGGGGCCTTCCGAGGATCCTGATTTCACCATCCGTACCCAGACCGATATCGCTGCGATGGCCACCTCCACTTCTTCTATCATGACGGTTCTTCTGGCTACCATTGCCAGCATTTCCCTGCTGGTTGGAGGAATCGGGATTATGAACATCATGCTGGTTTCGGTCACCGAACGGACCCGCGAGATCGGGATCCGCATGAGCGTGGGAGCCAGGGGTCGCGACGTACTGATGCAGTTTCTTATTGAAGCATTGATGATCAGTCTGCTGGGTGGTCTCATCGGGATCTTCCTGGGGATGATCGTTTCACAAATCATTGCCTCTGTTCTGAGTTGGCCGGTGACGATCACTTCACAATCCATCCTGATGTCGTTTCTCTTCTCCTCAGCAATCGGGATCTTTTTTGGCTGGTATCCTGCCCGGAAAGCGGCCCGGCTGAATCCGATCGACGCGCTCCGGTATGAATAACCTCATGGAACGCCCGCAACCAACATTAGCCTGTTCATAAAATCTGCGAGCGACAGGAAAATATTTGGTTTAAAAGCGGTTATTTTGCAGGACATGATGGACAATTATACCATCCTGATCCCGGTACTCCTCTCGTTTCTGATCCTGGTCATGCCCTCCGGGATAAGGTACTATTATACTTTGGCAGTTACCTTGCTGGCTGTACTTATTACTGCCATCCCGGCCTTCAACGCGATCCTTCATCCCGGGGGAGCGGTAACTACTTTTGATGCCAAAGGCCTTGGCGGTCACGTCATTTTTACGATTGATACCCTCAGCGGTTTTTTTATCCTGGTCACCCATTTTACCGTCCTCGCCGGGCTCCTTTATTCACGGGGGTACCTCTCTTCGTACCGGCAGTCAAAAAGTCCGGCGGAACTGGCCTTGCATAATTTCAGTTTCGTCTGGCTGCACTTTTCCATGCTGGGCGTACTGATGCTGAACGATGGCCTGGCCTTTCTCATTGCCTGGGAATTAATGGCCGTTTCTTCCTTCATGCTGATCCTGTTTGAAGCCGAAAAGAGGGAAACCCTCAAAACGGCTGTCAACTATCTGATCCAGATGCACGTAGGTTTTTTCATGCTGGTGGTCGCTTTTCTGATCTGCCGTGAGGGTACCGGGGCGATGCGTTTTGATGCCTTACAAATCTATTTTACGCAACACCGGGCAGCGCCGCTGTTTTTTCTTTTTTTTGCAGGATTTGCCATCAAGGCAGGTTTTATTCCCCTCCACACCTGGCTGCCCGAAGCCCATCCCGCTGCACCTTCACACGTGTCAGGGGTGATGTCGGGGGTAATGATCAAAATGGGCATTTATGGCATCGTGCGGGTTATGACCTATGTTCAGTCAGATTTTTTATTGATCGGGATCATCCTGCTCATCATCAGTTCGGTGACCGGACTGATGGGTGTGATGATGGCCATCGTGCAACACAACCTGAAAAAACTACTGGCCTATCACAGCATTGAAAATATCGGCATCATCGGGATCAGTTTAGGGGTTGGCATGACAGGAATCGGACTGGCCAACCCGCTTTTAATCACACTGGGATTTGCCGGTGCATTGCTGCATGTATTGAATCACTCGTTGTTCAAACCTCTTTTATTCTTCAGTGCCGGATCGGTCTATCAGGCGTACCATACCCTTAACATGGAAAAGCTGGGCGGCGTGATCCACAGGATGCCCCATACCGCAGGACTTTTTCTGATGGCTGCACTGGCCATCTGCGGATTGCCCCCGCTCAACGGGTTTATTTCCGAGTTTTTGATTTTCAGCGGATTGATCGTGGGATTGTCAGCCGGGAATGTCTATCACTCGATTGCCCTGATGGGCGTTCTGGTCGCGCTGACCCTTATCGGCGGACTGGCTATCTTTTGTTTCACCAAAGCGTTCGGTGTTGTTTTTCTGGGATCTCCACGACAGACCACGGAGCCAAAAGTCAGGGAAGCGACCCCGGGAATGCTCTTTCCGCAGTACCTGCAACTGCTCCTGATCCTTTTCATCGGACTGCTTCCCTGGTTGCTGATCCGTCCCCTGGCGGAAATCGTTGCTGTCAGCTTTAAAGCAACACCCTGTACCCTCCCGGATACGTTTTACACAATCCTGCAAACCGTTTCCCTGATCAGTCTTATCCTTATCCTGGCCACCGGAGCGATCCTGCTTCTCAGAAAGTGGGTTTTGCAAAGGAAAACGATGGTACAAGGTCCTACCTGGGGCTGCGGTTATACTGCAGGGACATCCCGGCAACAATATACCGCCACCTCCTATGCTTCCTCTTTCGGCGATCTGGCGCAACCGCTGCTGCAACAAAAAGAAGATTTTACACCGCTGACAGAGGATGAATTATTCCCCCGGCAACGCAACTACGCCATCCATCCCTCCGACAGTTTCCGTTCAGCCATCCTCCGGCTGACCGGGTTTACCATGACGGCACTGAAAAAGATTGCAAGGCTCCAGACGGGCAATATCCAACACTATATCCTGTATGCTTTTATCTATATCCTCATCATTTTTATCCTGCTTTATCTGAAAATCGTATAATGGCCCTTCTTTTTTGTATCGTTACTGCTGTTTTCTTTCCCGGGATCATTCTCCGCACCAAGAGCATTGCCTCCGGGCGGAAAGGCCCGGGCATCCTCCAGCCCTGGAAGAATGTAGCGGTTTTGGTTCAAAAAGGAAGTGTCATCAGTACAGTAACCAGTTTTATTTTCAGACTGGCGCCTGCCGTCTATCTGGCCACCATCCTTTGTGCTGCTTTGCTTCTGCCACTACCGGGTTTTGAACCATTGCTCACTTTCCCGGGCGATTTTGTATTGATGGCCTACCTCCTTGCCTTGGGCAAATTTCTTTTCATCCTTGGAGCACTCGATACCGGCAGTAGTTTTGAAGGGATGGGAGCGAACAGGGAAGCACTCTATTCCATGTTGGCAGAACCTGCATTTTTTATTTTGTTCGGTTCTCTCGCCCTGCTTACAGGCCACCAATCCATGACCGACATTTTCGACACCTTCCGTTTCGCCGGACCGCAGGGGATCATCATCGGATTTATCGCGGTGTACCTGTTGATCCAGATAGCGATGATCGAAAACAGCCGTATGCCGGTCGATGACCCGAAAACCCACCTGGAGCTGACCATGGTTCATGAAGTAATGATCTTAGACTACAGCGGGTTTGACCTGGCCATCATCCAGACAGCTACTGCACTGAAATTCGGGATCTATGGTACGCTCATTGCCAACATCATCTTGCCGGCGACCGGCACTTTTATCTGGCTGATTCTCCTTTCACTGGTCATCCAGGGCCTCTTCGCCTCCCTGATCGGGTTCCTCGAATCGTTCAGGGCACGCAAAAAACTGGCAAAAAACCCGCAATTCATCTTTACCCTGAGTTCCATTGCCATGGTGGCTTTTATCCTGATTTTACTGATCATTTTTATAATCCCGGGCCAATGAACGCA
Organism: uncultured Bacteroidota bacterium; assembly: GCA_937862805.1. Taxonomy (GTDB): domain Bacteria; phylum Bacteroidota; class Bacteroidia; order Bacteroidales; family FEN-979; genus CAIVAT01. The sequence continues at coordinate 10,451 of CALMDO010000141.1, read as the reverse complement.
ATGATCGTCGTCATCTTCGCCATCTCGTTGATATACCTCAGTATTACCGAGCGTTTCAGGATCTATGCAGGGTTGATCGGTTTTCAGGGTTTGCTGCTCTTTGTCCTTTCATTCATCGAATTGAATACCATTACGTTAGCAACTTTGATATTTGTTACCCTGGAAACCCTGGTGTTCAAGGTGATCATCGTTCCCTGGTTGCTTTTCAGGATCATTAACAAAACGGGTATCTCCAGAGTCCACGAAAAATCCTTGCCCGGTTTCTACTCCCTGATCATCGTTTCGGCAGGACTGCTCCTTAGCATTATGGTTTCACTGTCGATGAATACCACGCCCGAAAAGATGCTCTTTTTTACAGTGGCCCTCTTTGCCGTTTACACCGGATTGTTCCTGATCATTTCGCATCGTAAGATATTTGCCCACCTGGTCGGTTTTCTCGTCCTCGAAAACGCGGTATTGCTACTTTCCCTGGCGATCGGTAGCGAAATGCCCATGTTGATCAATATCGGGATACTGCTCGATATTTTTGTGAGCGTGTTGATCCTCGGGATATTTACCATGCGACTGAAAGAACATGCCCATGAACTGACCCTGTTGAAAGATGAATAAAGGAAAAACCATTAAAGCGTTAGTCCGGTTCATCATGGTCATTTACCTGGTGATCCATGTGGGATTTACCCTCTTTTGCTGGTTTCATCTGGATGAGACGCTTTTTGAATTTTTCACCCTCGATGCTTTGGGGGTTCTTTTATTGTCGGTTCTGTCGTTGTTGTCGATCACGACAGTCATCCATGGTTTTATCTACCTGAAAAATGACCCGTCACGCCATTACCTGCTTTATCACGTTGCCCTTCTTGCCCTGATAACTGCCATGTCGGGCGCTTACCTAGCCAACGGGATGACAACGGTCTGGATTTTTGTGGAGGCCACTACCCTGGCTGTTGCAGCACTCATTTACCATGATCGTACACCGGTAGCACTGGAAGCAACCTGGAAATATATCTTTGTCTGTTCGGTGGGCATTGCACTGGCCTATTTAGGGATTCTTTTTCTTGGATTCACAGTCCATGATGCACGGTTACTGCATCTCTCCTTCAGCAGTGTTACCGAAATCGCAAAAATGGCCAATCCCCTGTACCTGAAAATCGCTTTCATATTCGTCCTGGTAGGTTACAGCACCAAAATGGGCCTCTTTCCCATGCATACGGTAACGGTGGATGCCCACACTGTCGCCCCCGCCCCCGTCAGCGCGTTCATCAGCACCGCCCTGATGAATGTCGGATTCCTCGCCATCTTCCGGATCTATGGTTTGTTTTCTGCCACCACCATCCTCCCTTTTATGAACAACGTACTTTTATTGTCGGGGCTTCTCTCCCTTCTTGTTTCGGCCGGGTACATGCTCAAAGCCAAACACAACAAAAGAATGTTGGCCTATTCCAGTCTGGAAAATATGGGCATTGTGGCCATAGCCCTGGGGGTTGGAGGTATCGGGTATTATGCCGCCATCCTGCACCTGGTGCTCCATTCTTTGACCAAAGCCGGATTGTTCTACCAGATCGGACAGTCCTACCGCGTAATGGGAAGCTATTTACTGGATGAATCGGGCAATTATATGAAACTTCAACCCGCCGGAGCCACGGCATTGCTGGTCGGCTTTCTGTGTATCACGGCCATTCCCCCTTCCGGGATGTTCATCTCCGAACTCTACTTGTTGCAAGCCATGATCGCGCGCGGAAATTATGTATACCTTGTGCTTACTATTCTCATCCTTTGTTTCGTGTTGTATGCCTTGCTGACGCGCGTACTGCACATCGTTTATTCCCAACCCCGCACCCTTTCCGGACATCCTCATGGAAAAGTCTCCCCCTGGGAAACACTTCCGCAATACTTTCTTTTCGCACTGGTTATCTTCCTCTGTTTCATCCAGCCGGCTCCTTTCCGGAATATAATAGAATCCATCATCAACACCCTTCCCCGATGAACGGAAACAATCCTTATGCTGAGGTGAAATCCAACCCGTTCGCGATCAGTTTGGCGGAGGTACCAATATTGGATTATCCTCTCTTTTTCAGGTTGGTGGATGCGTTTATGGCAGAAAAAGGGAACCACTGTCTCTCCTATTTTGCCTATCCTTTTCACGACCGGTTACGGATGGTCTGCTGTATAGGGTTGGACAGGAGCCATGCCATCCGTATCTTTTCCTATGAATGGAAGGCGGGCATGGACAGGCCTCCCGACGCCTTAACAGCCCGTCACCCTGCTTTTCACGGGTTCGAGCGGGAACTGTATGAAAACCATGGAGTTCCTTTTACCGGACACCCCTGGCTGAAACCCGTCCGATATCCGGCCGACCGCCATCATCAGCATGAGATGATGGGCGGTTATCCCTTCTATACCATCGAAGGAGAGGAGTTGCACGAGGTGGGAGTAGGACCGATCCATGCCGGGGTGATCGAACCGGGCTATTTCCGGTTCATCTGTCATGGCGAAACCGTTTTTCACCTGGAGATCCAATTGGGTTATCAACACCGCGGAGTTGAAAATGCATTGATCGAACAACCCGGAATCCTCAAGAGATCAGTTTTGGCAGAAAGTATTGCAGGGGATACGGCTGTCGGCCATTCCCTGGCTAACGCCTTGTTGACCGAAGCATTGGGAAGCAAAGTCATAGGAGAGAAATTATCGATAGAAAGGGAGATTGCCCTGGAGATGGAGCGGATCGCGGTACATATCGGGGATATGGCTGCCTTGTGCAATGATGTGGCTTATCAATTGGGACAGGTGGTGAATGAAGCGCTCCGGACCCTGGTCATCAACACAACCCAGCGATGGTGTGGCAATCGCTTCGGGAAGGGACTGATCCGCCCTTGTGGTACGCGCTATCCATTGACACCGGCAATGAAAAACGACCTGCTGCAAAATCTTGAAGAAGTGGAGTCCCGGTTTCATCAGATCACCGATCGGATTTTTTCGATGCCCAGTGTCCTGGGTCGTTTTGAGGCTATCGGAAAGGTAACGGAGCAGCAGGCGCTATCGATCGGTGCCGTCGGGATGGCGGCCCGTAGCAGCGGTTTGGCGAGGGATACCCGTTGGTCTCATCCGACAGGGAGCCGGATTAACAATCGTTACGAGCCGGTGGTCATCCCTTCAGGGGATGTTTGGGCCAGGGCTCGGCTTCGCAAGCTGGAAGTCGAGAATTCCATCATGATGATCCGGGAATTGGCCCGAAAATGGGAGGAAGCGGGATCAATGAATGAACCTTGTTATACTTTCCCTTTTCAACCCGAAACCCTGGCTGTTTCACTGACAGAAGGGTGGAGGGGAGAGATCTGTCATGCGGCGGTAACCGGGAAACAGGGAGAACTGCTCCGGTACAAGGTGAAAGATCCTTCTTTCCATAACTGGACGGCCCTGGCACTGGCTGTAAGGAACCAGGAGATCTCCGATTTTCCGCTGTGCAATAAAAGCTATAACCTCTCATATTGTGGCCATGATCTTTAACGCAAGGATATAAATATCAGTATGATACTCCGCGAAATACCCATCCTTCTCCGCCATGGCCGGCAATCGATCCCTGACTTGAGGAAGGCTGCACCTCCCGTACATTTCAGAGGCAGGCCAATGATCAGCGGGGAGATCACGCCGGAAGAAACTGACCGGCTGGTGCGGCTGTGCCCTGTATCGGCTATTGCCGCTGATCCCTGTTCCATCGATCTGGGGAAATGTGTTTTTTGCCGGGAGTGTGAGTTTACTTTCCCGGGGAAGATCCGTTTTACCAACGACTACCGGTTGGCTACCAACGACCCACAGCGATTGATCGTGAGGTCAGGGCAAGACGGACCCATCCGCCTCGATCCGGAAAGGATCAGGGAAGTGATTCTCAGGACCTTCAGGCATGCTCTCAAACTCCGTCAGGTTTCGGCAGGCGGTGACAATGCTGCAGAAATGGAGTTGAATGCCGCAGGCAATGTCAATTTCGACATGGGCCGCTTCGGGATCGAGTTTGTGGCTTCACCCCGCCACGCCGATGGCATTGTGATAACCGGACCGATCTCAGCCAACATGGCTGCCGCACTGAAGATCTGTTATGATGCCGTTCCGGAACCTAAAGTGGTCATATTGGCCGGAAGCGATGCCATCAGCGGAGGGCTTTTTCAAAACGGAAGAGCCATCGACCGGTGGTTTCCCAGTCACATCAAACCCGATTTACTGGTGCCCGGGAATCCTCCCCATCCCTTGACATTTATCAACGGGGTACTCGACATGACAGGACATCCATAATCAATTTTAATTGATTATCTTCGCTTTGATTTATCAACCATAAAATCATGCTGGAAATACCCCGGAAAATCATGAAATACTTTTTCTCAGGATTCCTCCTGGTAGTTCCGTTACTGGCCACGGCACAGTTTGGCGAAAAAAGAGATTCACTCGACTACTATAAATACCTGGCACAGGCAGAGTATGATATGGTCGCCGATTATGAGTCATCCGTTTATTACGCCACCAAGGCCATTCACCTGGATCCCCGTGATTTTGAATTGTACGAATTGCGTGCCGTCGCGAGAGATTTCCAGGGCGACTATGCTGGTATGGAGAACGATCTTTCCATTGTACTGCAGTTAGATCCCAGTAATTTTGCCGCGTACGACGGTCGTGCTTACGCCCGGGTGAAGCTTAAAAAATACCGGGAAGCCATCCAGGACTTCGACTTTCTGATCCAGACAGAACCTGCCTTTGCCGGCTACTACGTCGAACGGGGGTTCATCCGGCTGCAACTCAAAGAGCTTGATGCAGCTTGTGAGGATTTCCGGCAGGCCAATATTCTTGGTTCCATCCCCGGGTACCAGGCGTTAATGGATCATTGCTACCGGTGAACAAAGTAAAAAACGGCCAGATTGAAAAGAAAAAATCAGGATAGATATATGTGTTTTGTTAGAATAACATATACATAATATTGAAACATGGTTGAGGATTACAATGGTTATTTCAAAACATGGTGGGTACGAAATAAGGCCATCCTTCTTTTTTCGCTGTGCATCGCGATCCTCTGTTACGGTTACGAAATCTTTAATTTCTCCCTCTCGATTGATGAAGAGATCGCCTCTTTTTCTGATGCCAATGGTCGTAAGACCTATCTTCTGATCGGTCGATGGGGGACTTACCTGCTGAATCACCTGTTGTTTTCACAATCGATCATCCCCTATGCTCCCTTTCTTTTGGGGGTGTTGTGCCTGGCTTTGAGTGGTGTTTTACTGGCAGGCAATCTGCCCGGAAGCACGGCATCAAAAATTATCTTCCTCACCATTTTCATAACATCTCCGTTTCATTCTTATTACCTTGCTTTTAACACAGCCGATCCCTTTTTCGGGATCGGGATGATATTCACTATTATCAGTTATTCTGAGGCGGTAAAAGGCCTGTCAAGTGGTAAGAAATCATCATTTCTGTTTTCATCCTTATTGCTGGCCTTTGCTTTATCGATTTACCAGGCCCTTTTTTCATTCTTCGTGACCCTTGTTGTCTTCCACTTTTTATTGACGTTGCGCGATAATGAAACTGTTCCTTTACGCGGCTCATTTAAAGATGCAGGACTTTTTCTCCTTCTCGCTGTTTTTGCCTTGGGAATTTACAAAGCAGGCGATATCGTGGCAAGATGGATTTTCATCGATGGTTCAAATATTTCCGGAGCGACCTATCTCGAAGCCTACAAGGGTTGGGGGAAAGCGCCGGCCAGGGAGATTCTTGACAACCTGAACCAGTCAACCCTGAAATTTTTTACAGGAAAGATGATACCTGCAGGCAGTTATATCACCGTTCTTTCGGTAATATTGCTTGTTCCTTTGCTTTTTTGGCAGTTATCTCGGGGGAAAACAAACCTGTTACACAAAGTGATCCGAACAGGGTTGGTGGTAGTGTTGCTGTTTGCCCCATTCACCCTGATGTACCTTAATGGGGCGCCATTGCAGGTCCGGTCGATGCTGGCCTTTCCTTTAATGCTGGCGATGCTCTGGTGGTTGCCTTTCGAACGCCTGGGCAATTATTGGAAGCAAATGATGCTGGTGTTGGGACTCGTCGTTTTCATCAACAACATGACGACCACAACCCGGTTGTTCTACTCTTCCACAATGACCTGGCAAGCCGACAGGGAACTGGCCAACCGGCTCCTGGAAAGAATCCATGCAATGGAATTTCCGAAGACTGACGAAAAGATACCGGTCGTCTTTTTTGGTGCCTACTCGCATCCTGCCAACCGGCTTTTCATTCATTCCGATATCTTCGGAGCCTCTTTTTTTGAATGGGATCATTGCAATCCATCGAGGATCACTGGTTTTTTCAGGACCCTTGGGATAGAAGAGTTACAGGTGATTCCCGAATCCAAAACCAGCAGGCAGGTACATGATTCGGTTCAACATATGCCCGTTTGGCCACGGCGAGGATCAGTAGGCCTGATCGACGGTATCGTGGTGGTAAAATTAAGCCGGATTCAACCCTGAAACCTGAAACCTGAAACATGAAACTACAGGGATTTGATGTTTCCTTGGAACAATTAACAGAGAACCATCCGCCCGGATATTGTCAACAGGTAGCCGAAATCCACATTGAACGAATCCTTCACGGGGTGCTCCCGTTGCTGGGGATTCAGTTGTTGAGCCGAATCTACAGCGAATTGTCACGTTTACCGCAGGCCGGGGTTTGGGTGGCCCTGCATGATTACCAGGTCATCGGGTTCATTGCAGGATGTTCGGATACCCGTAAAACATTTCGCCGGCTGCTTTTCCGCCTTCAATGGCCAATTGCGGTCTTTATCGTAGAATCCCTCTTCCGGCATAACCTGATAAAATTTGTCAAGATCGTCCTTTACCCGCTGATCTCGGGGTCGGTGAAAGAACATTCTTTTAAGGAATGTAAAAGTGTTAAACCCGAAATCCTTTCTATCGCTGTAAGTCGTGACCACCAAAGCAATGGATTGGGGCAGCACCTTGTCTTCGCCTTTGAAGAAATGCTTCAGGACTGGCAATGCAAGGGAATGTACCGGGTAGCTTCGAATATTTCAGGGGCTTCATCCAATAATTTTTACCTGAGAAACGGTTTTTCTCCCTGCCATAATGTCAAACTCAACGATAGCTGGCTTAAGGTTTATCTCAAAAAGATCCCCGAAAGAAATTCCCCGGCAGGGCCCGATACTGAGTATTTAAAACCCTGATTAACAACCGACAAAGAGCCTTTTCTCAGATACCTCGCACCACCTGGTGACAACCGTTTCCCCTCCGGGCTGATAAAAAGTGGTACCTTTGCAAAAAAACTGAGACCTATGAATAATTTTGATTTTTATAACCCTGTGAGAATTGTATTTGGCAGGGGAAGACTTGAAGCTATTGACCAACTGATCCCGGCAGAAGCTGCCGTGCTCATCACTTATGGTGGGGGAAGCGCTGTCAGGAGTGGATTGATTGAAAAAGTCAAAAAACTTTTGGGAAACCGCCGCGTGCAAGAATTTGGCGGTATTGAGCCCAACCCGCGTTATGAAACCTTGATAAAAGCGGCCGGGGTAGTACGTGCCCAAAAAATTGATTTCATGTTGGCCGTTGGCGGCGGATCTGTCATCGATGGCACCAAATTCATCGCGTTGGCTGCTGCCTGTAAAGGAGAGGCAACCGATTTGTTAAAATTCGGATTTCGCAGGATCAATCACCCGGTTGTCGGGGATGTTGTCCCTTTCGGCACCGTGTTGACCCTTCCGGCCACAGGATCGGAGATGAACGATGGGGCCGTGGTGAGTTATGGCAATGGCAAGTTCCCGGTAATGAGCGACCTGACCTTCCCTCAATTTTCGATATTAGACCCTGCCATCACTTTCACCCTTCCCCCGATCCAGGTGGCCAACGGAGTGATCGATGCCTTTGTTCACACTACAGAACAATACCTCACTTATCCGGTGGATGCCAAACTTCAGGACCGGATGGCCGAGGGTATTTTGCAAACCCTCATCGAAACCGGGGGATTAACGATCAGAGAACCTGAAAATTACGGTGCCCGCGCCAACCTTGTCTGGTGTGCTACCATGGCATTGAACGGGCTGATCGGAACCGGAGTTCCGCAGGATTGGGCTACCCACATGATCGGTCATGAGCTCACTGCCCGGTTTGGTATAGATCATGCCCAGACGCTGGCCATCGTCCTGCCTTCCTTACTGGAGGTTCGCAGGGAACAAAAAAGGGCAAAACTGCTGCAGTATGCTGAACGGGTATGGCAAATTTTTAACGGTACCGAAGAGGAGAAGATCGACGGCGCCATACAAAAGACACGTGCTTTCTTCGAAAGTCTGGGCGTAAAGACACGTCTTTCACAACACGGGGTCAGAAAGGATGAACTGAATGAGATTGTCGATCAACTGACGGAACATGGGATGACGGCACTTTCTGAAACCCGCGATCTGACGCCTGCCATCAGCCGTACGATCCTGGAAAAGGCCTTTTAAGAGCCTTCGGGTGGAAGATTATCTTTTCACCAGGCGACCGGTCTTAACACCGGAATCGCTGATCACCCTGATCAAATAATAACCGGCAGGTAAGGAGGAAACATCCGGGACCGACCGGGAACCTGTATGCCGGTAACTGATCAAAGGCAGGCCATTCAGGTTATTGATTTCAATGAGGCTGCTCCCAGCGGTTTCCCCCGTTGCGATGGTCACTTTGTCTGTTGCGGGGAGGGGATAGACTATCAACCCGTTAGAAACCGGTAACCGGTCGGGAACGCCGACAAAAAATCCTCCCCCGTTGGTCGTTTTCAGGATGGTTCCAAAAATTCCGGATATATATCCGGTATCTGGATTGAGAAAGTGGATTGAAAACAATTCGTTGGTGCTCCCGGAAGTCAACGGTCCCCAATATTCTCCGCCATCCACTGTTTTCAGGATTAAACCGAGTCCCCCGACAGCATACCCGGTAAGGTTATCAGCAAACTTAACGCCATCCAGGTTGGTGCTGCTTCCCGTAAGGGTGGAGGTCCAATCGGCTCCACCGTTCGTGGTCTTGATCAAGGTACCGAACATTCCTGCAGCAAAAGCGGTATTGGCATCGGTACAATCGATAGAATACAATCCATACCAGGTTCCGCTGGGCTGGATGATGTTCCAAGTCTCACCTCCATCGGTCGTTTTTGCTATTACGCCGCCCCGCATGGCCGTAACATTGATTCCCGCGGCATAACCGGTCATCTCATCTGCAAAACAGATGGACATAAACACCGTGGAGGAGGCAAGAGCAGTGGTCGTCCAGGTTAACCCGCCATCCAAGGTTTTGAGGATACATGCCGATGAAAAACCGTCACCACCCACAACATAACCCTTGTCGGGCGTTGTGAAGCAGAGGCTGTTTAATATCTTGGTAGTTCCGCTTGACAAGGGAACCCAGGTCGAGCCGCCATCGGTCGTTTTAAGGAGTGTGCCCTGGTTTCCGGCTGCAAATCCGGTATTTCCATCGATGAAGCAGACCGCGTTGAGATCTTCGCTGGTTCCACTGGATAAAGGGATCCAGTCAGCGCCCCCGTTGATGGTTTTCAGCAGGGTACCGGAATTACCGGCAACATAACCTGTTTCCGGAGAAGTGAAAAATACGGAAGCAAGATGGTTTGATGTGCCACTTGAAAGGGTGGTCCATTGTGCGACAGCAAAGGTGTACACAATCGATAAACCTGTTGCAAGGAGAATTTTTTTCATTTCTTTTTGGTATAATCATAAAATTTCAGATTGACTACTATCCCCTGGGATGGGATCCTGATGATCGCACTGGACATGTAATTCAGTCCGGGTAGCAAATAGTAGGTAGCTGTAAATTCCGCCTTGGTTTCTTTAAATACGGTTGAGATAGTGGCCCGTGTGATCGTATAATACTTGGTATCGATCCACCATTTCAGGAGATCGCCACGGGTAAAGACGTTGGTACCTGTAACCAGCAGTTGCCCATTGGCGTCAGGGAGGCTTGTAGTAGCTGCAGAAAAAAAAGCATGCCTTGTGTCATCGTCTGTCAGTGAGTATTTTTCAAGAAATTGGCGAAGCCCATTCATGAAAGCAATGATTTTCGCTTTCTGTTCTTCCGCTATCCTGCGTATTATTATACCGGACGGAAGGGGGGCTTCTTCGTTGCTGATGATCTTACGGAGTTGCCGGCCATCAGTACCGTAAGAAAATTCTTCAACCAAAACCTGGATGACCTTACCGTTTCTGACGACCTCGGTTCTGCTTTTCCAGGTGTATAGTTTCCGGGATGCTTCGCTGGTTTTCCAGACCTTTGAGAATTGATTGTCAATTTCGCTGGCTGTGAGCAATGGCTTTTGCCCTGAAACGGTCAGTGAACACAGGAAAAGTAAAAAGAAACCAAGCCAATGGTGCATGGTAGCCCCACCAGGAATCGAACCTGGATTTAAAGTTTAGGAAACTTCCGTTCTAT
>CALMDO010000140.1 GCA_937862805.1 uncultured Bacteroidota bacterium | reverse complement strand
GACGGAAAACACCTCGTGAGTTTTGACAGGGTACTCCAGGCGATGAAGCAGACCGGCCACGATCTTCCAAGGATTTACAAAGAAACCGCCGAAGGAGGACTGGCATCACTGGGAATTCGTTGATACCCGGTAGCCGGTTGGCGACAAATCCCCTTTCCAGAACATTTTTTGAACACAGACAAATAATTCAGTTTGCATGATGACATTTAAAGAGTTGGGCATCGATAGAGATATCGTACTTGCCCTCGACGAGCTGGGCTTTGAAAATCCGATGCCGGTCCAGGAAAAAGTTATTCCCATATTACTGGGCCCTCCTGTTGATATTGTGGCGCTGGCCCAGACGGGAACCGGCAAAACAGCCGCCTTCGGACTTCCACTTATCCAGACTGCTCACGGTGATGATCCGCTGCCCCATGCACTGATCCTTTGCCCTACCCGCGAGTTATGCCTGCAAATCACCCACGATCTGGAAGATTTTGCGCGTTATACCGAGGAGTTGAGAATCCTCCCTGTTTACGGAGGAAGCAGCATGGAGATTCAGATAAAAGCATTGAAAAAAGGTGTTCAGATCGTGGTGGCCACCCCCGGGAGGCTGCTGGACCTGATCCGTCGCAGAGCGGTAAAATTGCACCGGATCGAAACTGTTGTACTTGATGAAGCCGATGAAATGCTGAACATGGGATTCAGCGAAAGCATCAACGATATTCTGGCCGAAGTACCGGAAAACCGCAATACTTTGCTCTTTTCCGCAACAATGCCCGACGAGGTAGCCCGGATCGCGAGGAATTACATGAAATCTCCGGTTGAAATCACCATCGGTAACCGGAATTCAGGCGCCGAAAACATCAAACATCTTTACTACACTGTTCACGCCAAAGATAAATATACCGCCCTCAAACGAATTGTTGACTATTTCCCGACGATTTACGGAATCATTTTTTGCCGCACGCGGATCGATACCCAGGAGATAGCCGATAAACTGATCGCGGATGGTTACAATGCAGAAGCGTTGCATGGAGACCTTTCCCAATCCCAACGCGACAGCGTAATGCAAAAGTTCCGGATCCGTCATCTTCAATTATTGGTAGCTACCGACGTTGCAGCAAGAGGCTTGGATGTCGATGACCTGACACACATCATCAACTACAGTCTGCCCGACGACCTGTCAGCTTACACACACCGGAGCGGTCGTACCGGAAGAGCCGGGAAAGCAGGAACTTCGATTGCCATCATTAACCTGAAGGAGAAACACCTGATCCGGCAAATTGAAAAGATGATCAACAAATCATTTCTTGCAGTGAAAATCCCACAAGGGAAGGAAATCTGCGAAAAACAGTTGTTCAACCTCATCCATAAAATGGAAAATGTTGAATTGGAAAACGCAGAAATAGACCCTTACCTCCCGACCATTTACCGGAAGCTGGAATGGCTGGATAAGGAAGAGGTTATCAAAAGGTTTGTGGCGCTTGAGTTTAACCGTTTTCT
>CALMDO010000139.1 GCA_937862805.1 uncultured Bacteroidota bacterium | reverse complement strand
TTGGTCAGTTCCAGTGCCTGTAATATCTCGCTGACGACCCGTATCTTTTTCCCGATTGAGTCAACCAGTGTGAAATGCGCCTGCGGATTGAGGATGGCCAGTGGAATTCCCGGAAACCCTCCGCCGGTCCCCGCATCGAGGATCCGGGTGCCGGGAGCAAAAGTGATCAGCCTGGCGATGGCCAGACTGTGGAGTACATGATGCAACATCAGGTTTCCGATGTCTTTACGGGATACCACATTGATCGCGGTATTCCACGAAGTATAGAGAGCGGGCAGCGCCTCCAGGCGCTCCTGCTGCGACGGAGTCAATTGTGGGAAAAAAGGCAGGATGATGTTTTTCATAAACAAACCGTCCGGGTCGGTTAAACCGGCCCGGACGAAGGATCTTAGTGGTGAAAACGGGTCATTCCGCCGTGGGTTCAGCAGGTTTTTCGTCTGTTTCGGCTGCCGCGGCTTTTTTCCGGGTCCTGGGCTGTTTGGGTTTTTCTTCACCCGTAACTGCTTCGACGGCTTTTTTAGTCACTTTTTTGGCGGGTGCTTTCGCTGCTACTAACGGTTCCTCTGCCTTCTCAACAGGTTTTGGAATTTCGGGTTTTTTCTTCGGCGCCGGGGGGATCACGACTTTCTTCTTCCGTGATCTTCTCACACCATAGGAACCGATGACAATTTTGCCACGTTTCGATTTTTTATCTCCTTTTCCCATAACAAAATGTATTTAAATAACATATTTTATTGATAACAAACTATTTCCATGAACAGCATGAATAACAAGTATTTAATGATCCTGATAAAAGGCCATCTTACAGGAACATGTCCTGTAAACCTGCTGCAATTTAGTGAATCCTTTTTAATTACCAACTTTCCCCCGAACTTTTCTCAGGCTCTGTACGGGCGGTGATTTCCCTGATGAGCTGTTCCGATCCTTTGACCGACTGGCTGAGCCATTGAACCATTATCTCTTCGGCTTCGTTGCCGGTCAGTTGCCACTGCGTTGTGCCGGACCACAGCCGGGAGGTAAGCGTTTGTAAAAGGATAGCTACAGAAACACTGATGTTAAGACTTTCCGTAAACCCTACCATCGGGATGCGGATGAAATCGTCGGCCATTTCCAACGCTTCGGGAGTCAATCCTGTCAACTCTGTGCCAAAAAGCAAGGCCGTTTTTTCGTGAAGGGGAAGGGTTTCGGGGGTGTGATCATCCTTGTGAGGCGTGGTGGCAACCAACCGGTACCCTTTCTTCCTGAGCTGTAAGAGGCACTGCCGGGTATTGTCTGATGAGCCCTGATAGCGGTACAGGCTGAGCCATTTGGCTGAACCCAGCGCCACATCAGGGTTCACTTCATACCGGTTACGGGTTTCAATGATATGGACATCCTGAACTCCGAAACAATCACAGGAGCGCAGCACCGCGCTGGCATTGTGAGGTTGGTATAGGTCCTCCAGAACCAACGTCAGGAAACGGGTACGTTTTGTCAGAACCTCCTGGTAACGGGCGAACCGATCGGTGGTTATAAAACGCTGAAGAGACTTGATAATCTGGTGGTTTGTCGTCATTTTGTTACAGGTGGTCGGGTGTATGAACACGCAACAAATAATGTGTGCAAAAATAAAAAAAGGAGGCGGGTTGCGGGTTATTCGGGAAAAAATGTAATTTTGCACCTCAAATTTAAGATTTTATGGCTAATAAGCAAGAACTAAAGAACCAGAAAACCGAAGGACGTATTGTTGCTGTTGAAGAAGCTTTCGGGAAGACCGAACAATTCATTGAAAAATATCAAAATGTTATTCTGATTGTGATAGGAGTGATCGTGGTGATCGTTCTCGGTTTCTTCGGTTACCGTCGGTTTTATTTATCGCCCAAGGAAAAAGAGGCCCAGGGGCAAATGTTCATGGCCGAAAAATATTTTGAACAGGATTCGCTCAAAAAGGCGTTAAACGGTGACGGGCAGTATCTTGGGTTCTTAGCCATCATTGATGAATACGGTATTACAAAGTCAGCCAACCTGGCCCATTATTACTCGGGAATCTGTTATCTTAAACTGGGTCAGTACGACCAGGCGTTAGAACATCTGAAAAAATTCAGCAGTGACGATAAAGTGGTAGGGCCGATGGCCAAAGGCGCCATGGGCGATGCATACATGGAACTCAAGCAGGTGGAAAAGGCCGCCGCTCTATACACCGAGGCTGCCGAAATGCAAAAGAACGATTTTACCTCCCCGTTGTTTCTGATGAAAGCCGGGATGGCGTTCGAAGAGATCGGAAAACTCGACCAGGCGCTTTCCATCTATAAAAAAATCAAAGAAGAATTCCCGCGTACGCCAGAGGGCCGTGAAATCGATAAATACATCTCTTACACTGAAGCGCTGCTGAAAAAGTAAAGCGCAAAATGTTCTCTCCACGTATCATTTTCTTTGGTACTCCTGATTTCGCGGTTGCTTCATTAAAAAGACTGATTGCAGAAAATTATGCAGTAGTGGCGGTCGTCACCGCTCCTGACCGGCCTGCCGGCAGGGGATTGAAGCTTAAACCATCACCTGTAAAATCGGTGGCGCTTGAATACAACATTCCCGTCCTTCAGCCGGTGAAACTACGCGATCCGTTTTTTCTGAACCAACTGGATGATTTTCATGCAGACCTGCAGATCGTAATTGCTTTCAGAATGTTACCGCATGAGGTGTGGTCCAAACCACCGCTGGGCACCTTCAACCTGCATGCTTCCCTTCTGCCCCAATACCGTGGAGCGGCCCCTGTACAGTGGGCTTTGATCAACGGTGAAAAAGAGACCGGGGTTACCACTTTTCTGCTTGATGAAAAGATTGACGAAGGAAGGATTCTCCTGCATGAAAAATTGATTATCGGTGAAGAGGAGACGGCAGGCTTGTTGCACGACCGGCTGATGGATGCAGGCGCCGGCCTGGTCATCAGGACCATTGAAGGACTCGTTTCCGGGACCCTTCACCCAACTGCTCAACCCACGATACCCAAGCTCCGGCAGGCGCCAAAAATCAACAAGGAAGACTGCCGCATCCGCTGGGATCAACCTGCTCAGGCTCTCTATAATTTTATCAGGGGGCTTTCTCCTTACCCCGGAGCCTTTGCCGAATGGTGCCGCCCCAACGGGGAGATCCTGCATTTGAAAATTTTAAAGGCAACACCCTTGCATGAACCCTTTGCCGGCAGACCGGGCCAAGGGTTCACAGACGGACATTCCTGGTTGAAATTCGGAACAACTGATGGTTTTATCAGTATTCTTGAACTCCAGTTGTCCGGACGAAAAGCCATGACTGTCGCGGATTTCCTGAGAGGTTATGGAAAAGTAATCTCAGAAATCCTTGATTGTTAGAGCTTTTCACACAAAAGATATTAACAAAATTTCTATTTTATCAACATTTTCGCCACTTTTCGGTCGAAAACACTTGACATTTTTTTCAGATACCTTATATTTGCAGGGATTTTCACAAAAGTATTCACTTAAACCTTTGAAAAATGAACAAGGCTCAATTAATCGAAGCAGTTGCCAATGATGCAAAAATGACCAAAGCTGAAGCCAAAAGGGCTTTAGAGGCCGTTACCACTGCCGTTACCAAAGCTTTAGGCAAAGGTGAAAGAGTTGCCTTAGTTGGCTTTGGTTCTTTCTCCGTTTCCAAGAGAGCTGCCCGTAAGGGACGCAATCCCCAGAACGGTAAGGAAATTAAAATCCCTGCCAAAAAAGTTGTTAAGTTCAAAGCAGGCGCCGAACTTGGAAAAAAAGTAAAGTAATCCTGAACTGAAATGTTTACAAGGCCGTTTGAAAAAGCGGCCTTTTTTTTTCAATCCCCAACCGATCCCCCATTACCCAATGATCTGACCTATGAAAAAATATCTTTTTTTCTTCACTGCTGTACTGATGGTACTGACTTTGCCAGGCTGTCTCAAAAACGATCCGGTCCCTACTCCGGAACCTCTTGAAATATTTCCGCTCAGTACCGGTAATCAATGGCATTTCCGCACCACCGAAAGCAATCAGCAGATTACCTTTCACATCAATGAAGTCGCCGGTGACACCCTGGTCAATGGCCAGCAATGGTTCATCCTTACCTATGATACAACCATTAAAACCACCTGCCGGAATACCCTTGCAGGATGGTGGTTCCTCTATCAGCCATCACCCGGAGCTCCGGTCACACAGGAGCTTTACTACCGGTATCCCGCCCTTGTCGGAGAACGGTACATGACAGGCGACAGCACCTTGATTACGGTCACCGCGATCTATGAAGCGATTACGGTGCCGGCGGGCACTTTCTTTTGTTATCACTACCACATGGTACATTACCTGGAGAATTATGAATGTGAGGAGTATTTTTCTCCAGGGGTGGGCTTTATCAAGCATGTGGTTTATGAACCGGGTACAGGTTCTATGCGCATTGCATCGGTGACAGAGTTGATGGAGTACCATCTGTCCGGAACCAGGTGATTACCTTTCGGCGGTCCTAAAATTCGAAAGAGAGCCCTATCTTCGGAATGAAGTTGAACTGGTAAAAACTCGGGGCAGCGTAAACACTCCATCTCAGGTTGACTGACGGGGTATAGAAGGACCATCCGAACCGGGGATCGATCAGTGGCCCTTTATCGTCGCCCCATGCATCCCCCGGCCAGGTACTCCATGAGTAGCCCAACCGGACGGCAATGTAGGTATAATGGCTTTTTTTCTCGTCGATGTTCCTCAAATTGAAACGGGTCTGAAGGTAAGCATTGATGGTCTCCGTGTTATAGGTGGCTACTCCGACGCCTAACGAGAAGGTATTGGAAAATTGGTAGCCGTGCGTGGTATAGACTTCCATCAGCAAGATAGGTTCATTGTGTTTCGGGAAACGGCAACCCGCGGCTACCCCGGCATCAAAAAAATAGCCTTTGTTGTGCTTTGCATACGATTTCTTTTCCCGGGCGGAGAGGGCTACGGGTATCAACAAAAGCAATAACAGAACGATCCGTGTCTTCATAAAAGCGTTAAATCAGTAAATGAAGCATACAATAGGTGTAAAAATCCTGCCCGGCCTCTTTGTGATCTTTTCCGGGAATATCGTGTTTGGTGACGTCGCATCCCGCGGCTAAGAAAGCCTTGTAGGCACTTTCCGTATTTTCGTACGGAACGATCGTATCCTCAGTGGCATGCAGGAGGGTGATCTTTGCTTTGGGGACCCAATTGGTGATCTTCCCATAAATGATCAGGCTGTTCCTTCGCAAAGCATTCCTGAATTTTATGGTGTTAGGGTTGGTCGTATCGAATGCTTCCGGGGCCATGATTTTAGTAAGCCGGGTTTCTCCCATTTTGGCCGTCACCTCATCGGTGGTGTATTTTTTGGAAATGATCCACTCTTCATAGTTTGAAAGCAATGGCTC
>CALMDO010000138.1 GCA_937862805.1 uncultured Bacteroidota bacterium | reverse complement strand
GGAGAACAGGTTTATTTGAAATTCAAAGGCATTTTTTCTTCCCAATCAATCGGTAACCTTCATTTGTAATGGAGACCATTGACAACATAAGCTGGGAGATTCGGGAGAAGATCGGGATCCTGACCTTAAACAGTCCGCCGGAAAATTACCTGGCCCGTCCTGCCGTCCTTCCCTTGGAAACCCTGAAGCGATGGACTGCTTGCGAAGGTCTTAAAGGGTTATTGGTTTACGGTGCGGGGAAACATTTTTCCGGAGGAGGTCAACCGGAGCATCTTTTCAGGATGGCTCTTTCAGGGGAGAACGTAGGGCAAGATATTACGGCCGGAAAAGCTGTACTTGAACACCTCGAAAACCTGACCATCCCGGTCATTGCAGGGATCCGTGGAATTTGTTTCGGCGGCGGACTTGAAATAGCATTGGCTTGTCATATTCGCTTCTGTGCCGAAAATGCGTTGTTCGCTTTTCCGGAAGTCAACCACCGGATACTTCCGGGCCTGGCTGGTACCCTGCGGCTGACTGAAACGACAGGCTTTCCTCGCGCTTTGACCATGATTTTGGGAGGAGACATGATCGATGCAACGGAAGCGCTGGAAATGAAACTGGTTGACCAGATAGTACCAAAATCCGAACTGTTTGACCATGCCTTTGGTTTGTTGAAAAAGATGACCCATGACCGACCTCTCTCAGTCATTCATGGTGTAATGAATGCAATGCACAATGCCAGGAACCTCTCCCGTGAAGAGGCCATGAAGGAGGAAACCCGCATTTTCTGCATGCTGGTCCGGGAAGAGATCAGACGAACCCATGAAAACCAGGAACCATGATGGAAACCGTCAGTTTTCCAACGGCATATTCGACGCTTACTTTTCATCTAACAGAGGGCATCGGTCTCCTGAGGCTATCTACACCGCCCTCCAACAAGATGTCGCCACTCTTTTTCAGGGAGTTCGATGCTGTCATCAACCAAATCAAGGATGCCCCCCTGGTGAAAGCCCTTGTGATATCCGGGGCGGGACGCCATTTTTCATCCGGAGCAGATCTTTCGCTTCTTATGGAGGAAATAATCCGGAATGACAAACTTCAGGATGGACAGATGGAACAAACCATCCCCGAGAGCCTTGTCAGGAATTACCAATCATTATTAGCCCTGGAGGCGCTTCCTGTGCCCGTTATAGCTGCGATCCGCGGTGTTTGCCTCGGATCGGCACTTGAATTAGCCCTCTTCAGCCATTTCCGATTTTGCAGTGAAGAAGCGGTTTTCGGATTGCCGGAAACCACCTTCAACCTCGTCCCGGGAATCGGAGGAATGATGCGTATGTCGGAATTGTCGGGTAAGGCCGTGGCCCTGGAATACATCCTGCGCGGCAAGACCTTTGATGCTTCAGAGGCCCGGAAGATCGGTCTGGTTGACCAACTTCTTCCCCGTCATGACCTCCTACCGGTCGCGATCGATTTTGCCGCGAAAATACCCACCAACTATCATCCGGTCAAAAAGAGCCGCTACCTTAAAAACTATTTTAAACATGATCAGACCTGATCCCCGGTCACAACCCGCTGACCCTATTCGTATTGCAGGTTCCGGTTCGTACCTTCCCGGCCCCCCGGTCCCCGCAAGGGAACTGGAGTACTACCTGGGTGAATTGACGCAGGTCCCCGGCAAAGTCAGAAAATGGCTTGATCGGATTAAGAGCCTGATGATGGAAATGGTGGAGGTGGAATACTATCACTTTGCCATTGATCCGGTTTCACGGCAATTCACCGACGACAACATTTCCATGTCGGTCAAGGCAGCCCGACAGGCCCTGGATGATGCAGGTATGAAGCCGGAGGAAGTGGAGTTGATCGTTTACGGGAGCGCCCA
>CALMDO010000137.1 GCA_937862805.1 uncultured Bacteroidota bacterium | reverse complement strand
CGTTTGTTGTTGGGATTGACCAGGTTCTGGTGATCTTTGTAATGGGTCCATTTTTGACTCAACGGACCTTTCGGAACCTTTGCATTGAATTCAGCCATGATGGTTAACGAATAAATAAAAAGTAGATCGGGATAATACAGAAACCAAGCGGAATGACGATTGCGTAAATAGTGCCAAACCAGCGGATGAAATTGTTATACCGCGGATGATTCACACCCAGGGTTTGCCACGCTGCCTGGAAAGCATGGTTGAGATGAAATCCGAGAATGACGATCAACAAAAGGTAGAGTACCGAATAGAGCGGTTGTGCAAACAACTCCCCGGCGATCAGATAGAAATCAGGTTCTCCTTCCTCTAAAATATGAGGATTAGAAACCCATCCCAACTTGATGAAATAAAAATTCATAAAATGGAGGATCAGGAAAATCAACACAATCCCCCCGGTGTAAATCATGTATTTCGAAAGAAAAGGGGTTTCGCTCCGGTTGCTCACCTGGTATCTTCGCGGACGGGCTAACCAGTTCTGCACCTGAAGGATAATTCCCAACAGGATGTGCAGGATGAACCCTCCGAAAAGAACCAGCTCAAAGACTTTGACAATATAGTTGGTCCCCATGAAATGGGCCGCCGCACTGAACCAGGCGCCCCCGTCGCTGCGCAATAAACAAAGGTTGATCCCCAGGTGGACTACCAAAAAAACCATCAGAAAAAGACCCAGAAACGACATCCAGATTTTTTTGGTGATGGAGGAAAATCGTAAAAAAGAAGCATTCATAACGTCCTTTTAGCTATATTTGTTCATTGTTTCAAAATTAGAATGAATTCTTAAAACGACAGCATTTATCCTCCCGAAATTTCACAATTCAAATCCGATCTAAATTATGTTTGCTCCGGAAATCTACGCCCAGCGCCGAAAGAATCTCCGCCACGACCTCCCCGGCGGGATCATCCTTATTTTAGGGAACCAGGAAGTTCCCTTCAATTACCCTGCCAATACCTATAGCTTCAGGCAGGACAGCATTTTTTCCTATTTTTTTGGTTTGGACCACCCCGATCTGGCCGGAGTGATCGATCTCGATCATGACCAAACCTGGATTTTCGGTAACGATGTGGACATCGACGATATCATCTGGATGGGGAAACAACCTTCAGTACGCGATCAGGCGATGATGGTTGGGGTTGAAAATACTGCGCCGCTTAAAGAATTGAATCGCATGATTACCTCGGCGCTTGATCAGAAAAGAGCTGTTCATTTCGCCCCTCCTTATCGCGGTGAGACCATCCTGTGGCT
>CALMDO010000136.1 GCA_937862805.1 uncultured Bacteroidota bacterium | reverse complement strand
AATACGATCCAGATTATAAACCAGCTTTCACTTGACAAGAACGGTATCTACAAACCGGTTTTCGGCCTCGGTCAAATATTCATTGGACCATTGACCGATTGCCAAAGACACCGAATTTATCCGGGATAACTGCCTCTCCAGTTCCTTTTTTGCTTCTTTTTCCCAGATGAGCGCCGCCTGATACGACTTTTTGCTCTCGTCCGGAAACAGTTTTTGCAGCGTCTGGCCCTGAACCGTCACGCTTGCCCTGTACCTCCACATGCCTCTTTTCAAAACCTTGCTCGGCATTGAGAACCTCCATTATTCTGTTTTCAAAGAACCGCCAGGTACCGGGTGTGACTTCCACACCACCCCAGCGCGCAGCATACTTGATGATCGTACGCCGGTCAAGGTTGAGAAACTTGCCCAGTTCCTGTGGCGTGATAGCGCGACCAAGAATGTTTTGCATATCCGTACCTGTCATTTCTGCGGTTTCTCCCGACGTTTCCTTAGCCAATTCCTGCGAGGGCTGCAGCCTGTTCTTCTCATCCCTTTTTATTGCAACGCCCGGCGTTTTCAAAAAAATCTTCCATCAGCCTTTCTTCAAGAGCCCGGATCTCCTCCACGGGAATCCTGATGCAGTCACTCAGCCGTATCGCCTTGATCTCCCCCTTATCGACCAGGCGGTAAATCGTCCGGTCGCAAACGGAGAAATATCGAGCAACCTCATCCACCCGGTAATACTTTTTCAAGAGTTGTGTTGACATGCTGATGGAATCACTCACTTTTTATTTTTCTGTCCAAATTCCGATTTTTTACCGCCCCTGGCTCACGATTTAACGGGGTTAAACTGCCGGGGCACTGTTTCACCCGACCCGAATTTATTTTTTCTTTCGACACGTTGTTTCATCCTTATTTTTTTCATTTCGCCCGTTGATTCGACCCGTTTTGAAAACGGGTTTGAACCCCCTTCCACGACGGATTATTTTTTCGGCTTGAAAATATGTTTTTTCAGCCTTTCCTTGATTTCCGCCCTTTCCTCAGTCGTCACCTGCCGTTTCCGGGGATGCTTCCTCATCCACTCCTGCAGCTGGGGCTTTTCCTCACGATCTGGATCGAGCCCCCGGATGCCTGTCTTCAGGATGCAGTCCCTGTTGAGCATCTCCATGGTGAAGTATCCGTCCGCGGCTGCCTTGACCAGTTTGCGCTGCGCCTGTATCCAGGACAGGTTCCCGTAAATGCGCG
>CALMDO010000135.1 GCA_937862805.1 uncultured Bacteroidota bacterium | reverse complement strand
CCGATCATGAGTCCTTCGGGGAAAATATCAGAATTTCCGCTGGTAATGATGGTATCCCCCTTCACCATCACAATGTGCTTGGGGATCTCCCTGACCTGGCCTTTACGGTAATTACCCCCATTCCATTCCACGTTGACCAGCTGGTTATTCTTCTTGAATTTTCCGGAGACACGACTGTCTTTGTTAAGCATCGACATGATCCAGCTGAAATGGTCAGAGACGCTTACCACCTGGCCTACAATGTTATTCCCGATAATGACCCCCATGTGGTTCTGTATTCCGTGTCGTTTTCCTTTGTTGATCATCAGGAAGTTGTTTCGGCTGTTGGTGGAGTTGCTGATTACTTTGGCGCTTATGTATTTGTATTCCAATTTGATAACAGAATCGTTTTTCATATATGTTGCCGTATCCGTTTTATAAAAGGCTTCCGGAAGGCGTGAATGGAGGCGGGCCATCTCTTCGATCAGCACTTTGTTGGTTTTCCTGAGTGAGAAATACTCTGAAACGTTCCTGAAAAGCAGGTTGACTGATCCGGAGAGGTTCTGGGAGGCAGAGAAAAGGGCACTTCGCTGGAACTCGTTGTAGTTGATCAGGACGAACAATGACAGCCCTTCCAGCAGCAGAAAAAGAAAATAGAAATAATGTTTCCGTAGAAAGTCAAAGAGATTCTGCATAGAATCCTCTACTTGATCAGGAAGGTAAATTTGTCGAAGTTCTTAAGGGCGATGCCGGTACCGCGTGCAACGGCGCGAAGCGGATCTTCGGCAACATGCACCTTAAGTTTTGTTTTCAGGTGAAGTCGTTTATCGAGTCCCCTGAGCAAAGCGCCGCCTCCGGTGAGGTAGATACCGGTTTCATAAATATCGGAAGCCAGTTCGGGTGGGGTCATTTCAAGGGCGTTCAGCACGGCTGCTTCAATTTTGGAGACCGATTTATCGAGGCAATGGGCAATTTCTGCATGGTTGACGATCACCTCTTTGGGTATTCCGGTAAGCAGGTCGCGACCATGTACGGCATAGTTGGCGGGAGGGTTTTCGATATCGGCTATGGCTGCACCTACTTCAATTTTAATTCGTTCTGCGGTTCGTTCTCCGATGTTGATGTTGTGTTGTTTCCGCATATATTCCTCGATGTCGGTGTTGAATTCGTCGCCGGCGATGCGGATTGATTTGTTGTTGACGATTCCGCCCAGAGCGATCACGGCGATTTCGCTGGTACCACCGCCGATATCAATCACCATGTTACCGACCGGTTCGAGGACGTCGATGCCGATCCCGATGGCGGCTGCCATGGGTTCATGAATGAGTTTGACCTCTTTGGCGCCGGCTTGTTCAGCCGAGTCTTTGACTGCCCGTTCTTCCACTTCTGTAATACCGGAGGGAATACAGATCACCATCTTGAGGGCTGGTGGGAACCATGATTTCCTGATCTCGATCATTTTGATCATCTCCCGGATCATGTGTTCAGCGGCCTGGAAATCGGCGATGACTCCTCCCCGCAACGGGCGAACGGTCTTGATGTTTTCATGGGTTTTCCCATGCATCATCTGTGCTTTTTTCCCGACAGCGATGATCTTTCCCGAACTTCTTTCGATGGCTACAATGGAGGGCTCATCCACCACCACTTTGTCGTTATAGATAATGATCGTGTTGGCAGTGCCCAGGTCGATGGCTATTTCTTTAGTAAACAATCCCATGGATAAAATTTTTAATGTTTAAAGTGCCTGATTCCCGTGAAAACCATTGCCATTTGGTGCTCATTGCAGAAGTTTACCGATTCGGCATCACGGATCGAGCCGCCGGGTTGAACAACTGCGGTGATCCCTGCTTCAAAGGCTGCCTGAACGCAATCGGCAAAAGGGAAGAAGGCATCA
Source organism: uncultured Bacteroidota bacterium (assembly GCA_937862805.1). Classification (GTDB taxonomy): domain Bacteria; phylum Bacteroidota; class Bacteroidia; order Bacteroidales; family FEN-979; genus CAIVAT01. The sequence continues at coordinate 11,733 of CALMDO010000135.1, read as the reverse complement.
GAAGCCATCACGGCCCCCTGAAGCGCAAAGCCGAAAGTCCGGGCTTTGGCGATAGCCTGCTGCAGGGCATCTACCCTGGAGGTTTGCCCCATTCCGCAACCCAGTAACCGGCCTTCTTTGACCAATGTGATGGTATTTGATTTCAGGTGTTTCACAACTTTATTAGCAAAGATCAGATCTTCAGTTTCGGCCGCGGAGGGTGTTTTCGTCGTGACGACGCGGAAATCGGCAACCCCTTCCGTGTGAAGATCTTTCTCCTGGACAAGGACGCCGTTTAAAACTGTTTTAAACTGCAATGCAGGGAATATGAACGATTTTTTTTGCAAAATTATTCTATTTTTTTTTGATTTCAGGATTTCAAGTGCATCATTTTCGTATTCTTCCGCGATTATTATCTCGAAGAAGCGCTGGTTGATTTCCAGCGCTGTTTCCCGGTTGATGGGGCGGTTTGCCATAAGGATGCCTCCATAAGCTGAAACAGGATCACAGGCCAGCGCGCTCAGGTAGGCCTCTTTCAGGGTCGCGCAGGTGGCTACACCGCAAGGGTTGGTGTGTTTAATGATGACCACAGTCGGCTCGCTGAACTCGGCGAGCAGGTCGATGGCGGCGTTGACATCTACCAGGTTATTGTACGACAACTCTTTCCCGTGCAGGCGGGTAAACAGCGCCTCAAAGTTGCCATGGAAGGTGGCTTTCTGATGCGGGTTTTCACCGTAACGCAAGGGCATCTGCTCCTGGATGCTTTGCTGGAAGGCGGGGATTTCTTCTACGCGGTTGAAATAGTTGAAGATGGCGGTATCGTAATGGGCGGATATCAGAAAAGCAGAGGCGGCCAGGTGGCGGCGTTGTGCCAGGGTTGACGTCCCGTCGGTTTTATCCAGGATTTCATGGAGATTGGAATAATGAGCGGCGGAAGGTATGACTGTGACATGGGCAAAGTTTTTTGCTGCTGCCCGGATCAGTGCAATGCCCCCGATATCAATTTTTTCAATGATCTCCTTTTCTGCAGGGGATGCAGCCAGTGTCTTTTCGAAAGGGTAGAGATCGACCATCACCAGATCGACCGGGGGAATGGAATATTTCTGAATATCTTCAACATCTGACAGGTGGTCGCGACGCCAGAGGATTCCCCCGAAAATCATGGGATGGAGGGTCTTGACACGGCCGCCCAGAATCGAAGGGTAGGAGGTGACCGATTCCACCGAATGGGCGGTTATTCCGTTGAGGGTCAGGTAATCATACGTACCGCCGGTGGAAAGGATGCGGATTCCGGCCTGGATCATTTTACGGGCAAGTTCAAGAATTCCTTCTTTGGAATAAACTGAAATTAAAGCGGATTTGATTTTTACCTGGTCGTTCATTGGATCGGGTTTTGTAACGATTTCAACCAATTGGCGTCTTATCTTGCATACTTGATTAACAATGCAATGTTACCAAAAATAAACTGACCAGGCAAAGCTCCATGCAACCTTAGCAATTAAGTTTTACCTTTAGCGTTTTTAAACGGAAATTCATTCACTATGATTCTACTCTTTCGCCTGATCCGGGAAAGTTTCATTTTTGCCTTTCAGGCGGTCATTGTCAATAAAATCCGGACTGTCCTTTCATTGCTGGGGATCACCATCGGGATCTTTTGTGTTATCTCTGTTTTTACTGTTTTCGACTCGATGGAAAATGCCATCCGGAAGAGCATTGCTTCGTTGGGAAGCAATGTTTTGTACATTCAGAAATGGCCCTGGGCGATGGGGGGCGACTATCCCTGGTGGAAATACTGGCAAAGGCCTGAGACTTCCCTCACTGATATGCGGGAGGTCGAAAAACGGAGTACGCTGGCCGATGCATCGGCTTACATGGTACAGGTCAATAAAACGGTGAAATACCGGAGCAACTACATGGAGAACATTGCAGTACTTGGCGTTACGCAGGATTTTGATAAGGTTTGGAAATTTGAATTAGCCGACGGGCGGTATTTTTCCCCGACCGAGTCGGCCAGCGGTAAGAACATAGCTGTTATTGGTCATGAGATAGCAGTGAACTTGTATCCGGAAGGCGATCCGATCGGGAAAAAGATCAAGATCTTCGGCAGGAATATTGAAGTGATCGGGGTCTTGACGAAAGAGGGGGAGGATTTTTTTGGGAATTCCAACGACAAGGTAATTTTTCTGCCGGTCAATTATTTCAAATCACTGGTCGATATCCGCGACATGGATGCTACCATTATTGTTAAAGCGCAACCCGGTATTTCCAATGACGAATTGCGGGATGAGTTGACCGGCATCATGCGGTCGATCCGTAAATTGAAGCCTTCGGCGGAAGAAAATTTCTCCATTAATGAAACCGATATCATCACCAAGGGTTTTAACAGCCTTTTCAGCGTGATCGCAACAGTTGGTTGGATCATCGGGGGGTTTTCATTGCTGGTGGGAGGATTCGGGATTGCCAACATCATGTTTGTATCGGTCAGAGAGCGAACCAATATTATCGGTATCCAGAAAGCGCTGGGTGCCAAAAAATTCTTCATCCTGTTTCAATTCCTTTTTGAAGCGATCTTTCTTTCACTGATAGGGGGGATCCTTGGTTTGCTGATCATCTTGATCCTGACAGTCATCATATCAAACACCACTTCATTTCACCTGATCCTGACCCAGAGCAATATTTTATTAGGGATCGGTGTAGCAGCCCTGATCGGTTTGATTGCAGGTATTGTCCCCGCTTATTCCGCCTCAAAACTCGATCCGGTGGAAGCGATGCGTATTGGTAACTGATCTGTTGAAGCCGGCGCTTTTACGCTTATTTAGATTGATTCCTCTTTCTTTTTTTTTCTTCCGACCGGGGGCCGAAGTGGTCTAAATTGATGTGCGTGTGGATGCGTGAGGAGAGCAATTCGATGGCCACTTTATTCTGCCCTCCCTGTGGTACGATGATATCGGCGTAACGTTTGGTAGGTTCAATGAACTGGAGGTGCATAGGTTTGACGAAGGTCTCATAATGTTCCAGTACCTGCTGGAAGGATCGGCCGCGTTCTTCAATATCGCGCCAGATGATCCTCATCAGCCTGTCGTCGCCGTCGGCATCCACATAAACTTTGATATCAAGTTGATTGCGTAACCGCGGGTTGGTCAGGATCAGGATTCCTTCCAACAGGATTACATCAGAGGGAACAATACTGACGGTCTCTTTGGAGCGTGCGCAGGTGACGTAGGAATAGATGGGCATTTCGATCGGGTGGCCGCTCCTGAGCCGTTCGAGATGTTTAATCAGGAGGCTCCATTCGATGGAGGTAGGGTGGTCAAAGTTGATTTTAGCTCTTTCTTCGGCCGATTTATGACCATTGTCTTTGTAATAGGCATCCTGGGGGATGACGGTCACAGAGTCTTTGGGGAGGCGTTTGATGACCTGTTTGACAACGGTTGATTTTCCGGAGCCGGAGCCACCGGCGATTCCAAGGATAAGCATAGGATTACATTAAATAACCAAGAAGGATCCCTGCTGCCACAGCTGAACCAATGACGCCGGCCACGTTGGGGGCCATCGCGTGCATCAGCAGGTGGTTGGTCGGGTCAACGCGAAGTCCTTCCATTTGTGAAACCCTTGCCGAGTCAGGCACGGCAGAAACCCCGGCTGAACCGATGAGCGGGTTAATCTTGTTTTCGGGTTTCAGGAAGAGGTTCATGATTTTGGCAAACATAACACCACCGGCGGTTGCAACCATAAAGGAGAAGGCTCCTAAGACGAAGATGAGTACCGACTGCGGGGTCAGAAAGACGTCGGCCTGGGTGCTTGCTCCCACGGTAAGTCCGATAAGAATGGTGACGATATCGATCAGTGGGTTGCTGGCGGTATTGGCTAATCGTTTGGTGACGCCCGATTCTTTCAGGATGTTGCCGAAAAACAGCATTCCCAACAACGGCAGGGCGCTTGGTGCAATGAAAGTGGTAAAGATCAGTCCGATCACAGGGAAGAGGATCTTTTCCTGTTTAGATACGGACCGGGGTGGTTTCATTCGGATCATTTTTTCTTTTTTGGTAGTCAAAAGCCGCATGATCGGTGGTTGGATCACGGGAACCAGCGCCATGTAGGAATAAGCTGCGATGGCAATCGGGCCGATCAGGTTTTTCACCACATCGCCATTGGCTAAGATGTTGACCCCGTTGGCCAGTTTGGAGGCTAAAAAGATGGCCGTCGGCCCGTCGGCGCCTCCGATGATGCCGATGGCGGCTGCTTCGGGCGGATAGAAGCCCAAAACCAGAGCCCCCATGAAAGTGATGAAGATCCCTAATTGTGCAGCGGCCCCTAACAAGATCAGTTTGGGGTTGGAAATGAGGGAAGAGAAATCGGTCATGGCGCCGATGCCTAAAAAAATCAAGGGCGGATAGATCCCTTTGATCACGCCGAAATAGAGGTAATTGAGTACGCTGCCTGGTTCATAGATGCCTATTTGAAGGTTGGCTTCATGGAGAAACGGGATGTTCCCTATGATGATCCCTGTACCAATGGGTACCAGTAACAGAGGTTCATACTCATAACGAATAGCCAGAAAAATAAAGAGCAATCCGACCATGATCATCACGAGGTTTCCCCATTGAAAATTGGCAAATCCTGTAAAACCCCAGAATTTTTCAAGGCCGCTCCCGATCCCTGTGACGGAGGAGGCGGCGGTCTGATGGCTGATGGTTGCTGTTACCGGAGTGGAAGGCACCTCAGATGAAGGAAATACCAAGGGTTTGAAAACAAAAAGCAACAGGATGATCCCGAATACAACGAGCATTTTCCGGATTGCAGGTTGCGTAATATTTCCCGATTTTCGGATTTTCATGGTCTGACAGGATTAGGCAATTTCAACAAGTACATCATTCTGAAGCACGGTATCCCCTGGTTTAACGTGAACGGCCCGGATGGTACCTGCTTTTTCGGCCAGCACATTGTTTTCCATTTTCATGGCCTCCATGGTCAATAGTTTTTGGCCCATGGCGACTTTATCTCCCTCTTTCACCAGCACACTGATGATGGTACCGGGCAACGGGGAGTTCACAGTCAGGTTGGTGGTATGGGAGGAAACCTTGGGAATTCGGGTCTCTTTTCCTTTGGGCTGAGGCGGCTCCGCACGTACAAGGGTAGGGGTTTTAGTCATTTTCAGATCCTTGTGTATTTCAACGTCGAACGGGGTCCCGTTCACTTCCACTTTGGCAATATTATCTTCAAACCCCTGGATTTCTACTTCATAGATGTTTCCGTGAATCGTAAATTTGAATTTTTTCATGAGGAATGCATTATTGTTTTTTACTGTCAGCCACGTTTGGAAAAATTCATGACACCGTAGATCTTGGAGCTCCACGGGGAATAGGTCCGTGATACTTTTTTAACGGTCATGACATATTTTTCTTCGTCGTGCATTTCGTCAAAATAAAGGTAAAGGGCGGTGCAGATGGCCGCGTTTTCGTCGGCGGAGATAGAAACCTGAACTGGTTTTTCAACTGTTTCCGAGGGTTTTGCTTTACCACGCAATTTTACACGGGTGTAAAAATCGCGAAGGGTAGCGATTTGTCCGATCACGACAACGAGGGCGGCCAGGGACATGAAAACCACTACATAACCTACCACCGTGATTATGATAGCCAGTTCGTCGATTTTGGCAAAGTCGAAGGTGATCTGATTGCAGAGCATCATGGAAAGTTTTTTAGGTTATAACGGGATATTGCTGTGCTTTTTGGGCGGCAGGTTATCTTTTTTGGTCTGCAGGGTTTGCAGTGCCCGAATGATCCTGAACCGCGTGTTGCGTGGTTCGATCACATCATCAATAAAGCCGTATTTGGCCGCGTCATAAGGGTTGGCAAATTTGGTTTTGTATTCCAGTTCTTTTTCAGCTACATATTTCACTTTTTCGCGGGCATCCTGGATTTCGTTGATTCGTTTACCTTCAAGGATCTCAATGGCTCCTTTAGGACCCATAACGGCAATTTCGGCCGAAGGCCAGGCATAATTCATGTCGGCCCGCAATTGTTTGCAGCCCATCACATCGTGGGCCCCTCCGTAAGATTTCCGAAGGGTAATGGTAATCTTTGGCACGGTGGCTTCACCGTATGCGAAGAGGAGTTTAGCGCCATGGATAATGATCCCGCCATATTCCTGGTTGCTGCCCGGGAGGAAACCCGGTACATCCACAAGGGTGATGATGGGAATGTTAAAGGCATCGCAAAATCTGACAAACCGGGCACCTTTCCGGGAGGCTTCGATGTCGAGTACCCCGGCCAGAAAGTTGGGCTGGTTGGCTACGATGCCGCAGGGGATGCCGTTGAACTTGGCAAATCCTACCACGATATTCTTGGCATAATGTTGGTGGATTTCCAGGAATTGTTGTTCGTCCACGATGCGGTAGATCACATCTTTCACATCATAAGGCTGATTCGGGTTGGCCGGGACAATGTCGTTAAGCGAATCATCCACCCGGTCGATCGGATCGGTACATTCAGTGATGATGGGATCTTCCAGGTTGTTTTGCGGCAGGTATTCGAGCAGTTTGCGGATCAGAAGGATCCCTTCATCTTCATTTTCGATGCGAAAATGGGCCACACCCGATTTGGTAGAGTGGATTGAAGCGCCACCCAGATCTTCCGTGGTGATATCCTCCCCGGTAACGGTTTTGGTGACCTTGGGGCCCGTAACGAACATGTAGCTGGATGCTTCACTCATGATCACAAAATCAGTCAGGGCAGGGGAGTACACTGCGCCACCGGCACAAGGACCGAAGATGGCTGAGATCTGGGGAACTACTCCTGATGCGGCAATGTTCCGCATAAAGATTTCGGCATAACCGGCCAGCGAGTTGACTCCTTCCTGGATCCTTGCGCCACCGCTGTCGTTGATCCCGATCACCGGGGCTCCGACTTTCATGGCCTGGTCCATGACCTTGCAGATCTTGCGCGCAAAGGTCTCCGACAAGGAACCACCGAAAACAGTAAAGTCCTGCGAAAAAACGAAAACAACACGCCCGTCGATCGTTCCCCTGCCGGTAACCACCCCGTCGCCTAAATATTGCTCGTTCTCCAGTCCAAAATCGGTGCAACGGTGGGTCACAAACATATCATATTCTTCAAAACTCCCTTCATCCAGCAACTTGTCAATCCTTTCACGGGCTGTAAATTTTCCTTTTTTGTGCTGGGATTTTATTCGGTCTTCACCGCCGCCCAGTTTTGCCTTTTCGCGTTTCTCTAAAAGCTCGGTTATTTTATTCTCAATGGCCATGGTATCAGTTGCTTTACGGTTTATTTACTGCAGAATTCGATCAGAACGCCGTGGGTGGATTTGGGATGCAGGAAGCCGATATCCATCCCGTCAGCGCCTTTGCGAGATGCTTTGTCGATCAATGCAAGACCCGACTTTTGAGCATCCTGCAAAGCCATGGTGGAATCACCCACGGCCAAGGCCAGGTGATGAACGCCTTCCCCCTTTTTTTCCAGGAATTTTCCAACAGGCCCCTCCGGATCGGTCGACTCCAATAACTCGATCTTGGTCTGACCGACCATGAAAAAGGCGGTCCTGACCCCCTGATCAGCCACTTCTTCTACCTTATAACAGGAAGTCCCAAGAAGGGATTCATAATAAGGAATGGTTTCATCCAGACTCCTGACTACAATTCCAATGTGCTCAATATGGGTTGGTTTCATTCTATAATAGTTTTATATTGGGTTTATTAAAATTTTATATTATATTTGGTCAAACAGAATATCCATTGTTATCATTCGCGTTTTTTCGTTTTGTACGAATCTGATTCCCATGAATATCTCATGAATTAATTGTTAACTATTTAACAAGACAAATTTAAGAATATTTCCGGTTTCCGCCATGACTTAATTTTCAATTGAAATATTTTTTATAATTTTGGACCGTTTTAGTCAAATAGTCGAATTTTGGTGAAAAAGAGTATTATCCGGGGTAAAATTTTAGATGCGGCCCAGGAGGTTTTTAAGCGGTATGGTTACGGCAAATGCACGATGGATGACATCGCCCGAGAACTGGGCAAAGGGAAAAGTTCCATCTATTATTATTTTACCAGCAAAGAGGACATTTTTAAGGCGGTGGTTGAAAACGAGCTGGGATTGATGAAAACAAAGCTCCGGGAGGCGGTAGCTCAGAAAGAGACGGCGCCTGAAAAACTTAAGACTTACGTGTTGGAGCGAATGCACTGGGTGAAAAGCTTAAAAAACCTGAATACCATTCTGTTGAATGAGTTTATTGTGCAACGGGAGTTTGTGGAACACACCCGCCAGCAAACCGACAATGAAGAGATTGTCCTGGTGAGGAGCATCCTTAATGAGGGGGTCACTGCAGGAATTTTTCATCTTGAAGATCCAACCATGAGCTCCATTGCCATTGTCACTGCTTTAAAGGGGATGGAAATCCCGCTTTTAACCACCCATACCAACGATTTATTTGAAAAACGGTTAGACGGACTGGTGGATGTTTTGTTTTTTGGCATCCTCAAGCGCTGACCTTGATCCTGTTCAGTCAATGAAAAGGCTTATCATACAGACTATTAACCGATGAAAAAACAGCTCTTTCTGGCCCTCCTGGTATTTCAGTGTGGCTTCGTTTCGCAGGCCGACAATCCGGTCGTTGTGAAAAAAGTGACCTTTGATCAGGCGCTCTCGATCACCTGGCAAAACAGTCATGTTTTGAAACAGGCCGATTTTCAGCGGCTTCAGAAAGACCAGGAGCGGCGGGCAGCCAAAGGTCTTTATTACCCATCCGTTGGTATCATGGCTAACGCGATGGTCATGTCGGATGCCATCCGGCTCGATCTCACCCCTGTGAAAGATGCCATCACGCCATTGTATAAGACTTTGGGAAGTTACGGGAAGTTTGGAGGTATTCCCGGTGTGCCCGACGATATGGCCACGCAGATTATCCGGCAGAAATTGTTAGCCGGTTTGACTGAAATCGAAGCAGGGAATTGGAATCAGACCATCCAGGACAAGACGTTCGGTTTTGTTGCAGCCACGGTGCAATGGCCGGTTTATGCCGGTGGGAAGATCCGGGCCGCCAACAAGGCAACTGCCATTCAACAGCAAGAAAGCCTGGCTGTTACCGATCAAAAACAGGGGGAACTCATGAGCGAATTGGTAGAGCGGTATTTTGGGCTATGCCTGGCCCGACAGGTGGTGGGAGTGAGGCAGGAGGTCTTCGACGGGCTTCAGCAGCACCTTGACGAAGCCAACAAGCTCGAAAAGGAGGGCATGATCTCCAAAGCCGATTTGCTCCATGCCAAAGTTTATCATGCCCAGGCAAACCGTGAACTGACCAAGGCGGTGCAGGAGACCGACATTGTGAACAGAGCGCTGGCCGGTACCATGGCCCTTAGCGATACGATAGAGATTGAGACCCTCTCCAGCCTCTTTTATCTTGATTCGATCGAGTCAAAAGAGTATTTCATTGCATGTTCGAGAAGCAAGAACCCTTTGCTTAAGCAGGTCGTATCGAAGAAACTCCTGGCAGAACAAGCTTACAAAATGGAAAGGGCCGGGTTTTTACCAACCGTTGCATTCCAGGGGACTTATGATCTGGTCAATTACCAGCTCTCTTCGTATGTTCCCACCTGGGAAATGGGTATTGGCCTGAAATGGACGATTTTCGACGGGGTGTCGCGGTTTGCCAAAGTAAAAGCCGCCACTCTCCGGACCAGGGAGGTGGAAGAGGCGGGGCTCAAAGCATCGTCGGATATAGCCACGATGATCAACAAACTGTACAATGAACTGCTCATGTACCGCGACCAGCTTCAGGAGTTGACGACCGCACGGCAATTCGCCGAAGAGTATTTGCGTGCCCGGGAAATGGAATTTCATCAGGAGATGACTAATTCCACACAGGTGATTGATGCCAGGTTGGCTCTGGCAAAAATTAAAACCGAACGGTTGCAGGCAATGTATTCGTACGATGTGACCCTTGCTAAATTGCTTGAATTTTCAGGAATATCAGCCGATTTTTCAGCCTACTCCAAACGTGAAGAGACAAAAACCGAAAGTTATTAAAATTCTTCCGAATTAATTGAAATACTATAAATTATGGATAAAAAAGGTATTTTATTTATGATCCTGGGGGTCAGTATCCTCCTGGCCCTGATCATCTATTCAGCCGTAGTTATTCTTACTCCGCCACCACTGGAAGTACAGGGAGAGGTTGATGCCACGCAGATCAGGGTTGCTTCCAAGCTGACCGGCAGGTTGGACAGTTTGCCGGTTCACAAAGGAGATGCGGTGACGAAAGGATCCTTGCTCTTCGTTCTGAGCAGTCCCGAAATACATGCCCGGATGGACCAGGCCAATGCCGCTTTACAGGGAGCCAGGGCACAGAATGCGAAAGCCGTTACCGGGGCAGAAGCCGAAGACATTGCTGCAGCATACAACCTCTATATGAAGGCGCAGGCTGCTTATGAATTTGCAGAAAAGACATTTACAAGGGTTCAAAACCTGTACAAAGAAGGGGTGGTTCCTGCCCAAAAGCGGGATGAGGCCGAAACCCAGATGAAAGCCGCCCTGGAGACAGCCAATGCGGCCAAAGAGGTTTGGACGAAGGCAAAGAAAGGGACGCGAATCGAGGACAAGGAGTCGGCCAGGGCCATGGTTGACCGCGCAGAAGGCGCACTGAACGAATTGAAAAGTTACTTTGATGAGATGCGGATTACAGCACCCATCGACGGGGAGGTTTCCGATATCATTGCCGAACGGGGAGAGTTAGTCTCTGCAGGCTACCCGGTCGTAACGATTGTGGACCTGAACGATTGCTGGGTCACTTTCAACCTCCGGGAAGACCTGCTGGCTTCCATCAAAATGGGCAGTGAGTTTGATGCCCGTTTCCCTGCCTTGGGAAATAAAGAGATCCGGTTAAAAGTCACTTACATTCATCCCCTGGGGAATTTTGCCACCTGGAACGCCACCAAAACTTCCGGCGATTTTGATATGAAGACCTTTGAAGTCCATGCCCGGCCTGTCGTAACTGCTGCAGGCTTACGTCCGGGGATGAGCGCACTGGTCAACTGGAAAAAAGTGAAAGCTGCGTCAACAAAATAAAAGAGTGTTAGCAGGATGAGTTCATCACTAACAGCCGTTGTTCAAAGAGAGATCCGGCGGATCCTGCACGACAGGGTTTACCTGTTCATGTGGATCGTTGCGCCGGTCATCGGGTTCACCCTGATCATTCTCATCTTTTCGGCCAATGTTCCATCCCTGTTGCCGGTAGCGGTGATTGACCGTGATCATACCAGCTTATCGCGCAAGATGATCCGGATGATAGGTGCTGCTCCCGTTTCAAAGATCGATCAAAGCTATTCCGATGTTGAAGCAGCCCGGAAAGCGTTCAATTCAGGGGCAGCCGATGCCATCGTGGTCATCCCTTCGGGAATGGAAAAAAGTGTGGTGCGTGGAGAACCTGCTGATGTGGCGATTTATCTGAACAACGTTTATCTGATTAAAGCCAGTCAGTTAAAAAGCGGCATCCAGAAAGCCATTGCTACCCTCTCGGCAGGGATTAAATTACGGGAACGGATGTTGGCGGGTGAATCGGGTTCACAGGCTTTGTCAAAGATCATGGCCGTACAACTGGTTCCGGTACTGCTTTTCAATCCCTATACCAGCTATGAATACTACCTTACCATGTTGTTGCTGCCTGCCCTGTTCACTGTGTTTCTCCTTTTCGGTACCATTTATGCGCTGGGTACGGAATTACAATACAGAACCGGTG
>CALMDO010000134.1 GCA_937862805.1 uncultured Bacteroidota bacterium | reverse complement strand
ACGAAAGCCAGGTCATATCCCGCGTTAAATGAAAAATGGCGCCAGGCATATCCCCACCGGGGGCCCAGCGCCAATTGATTGGAGACTAAAATGGTGGTAAGGTCCCCTTCCAAAGAGAACCGGTATGGGAGACCGAAAATCATGTGGATGTTTACCAGCGGTGCCTGGATCGCGTTTTCGAGCAGGTCGGCTGGTGGTTTGACCATCGATAAACCCGCGGCTATCCGGAAATCCCATTTTTTTTCCTGATGCGGATAACGCATGGAGGAAGAGGCGATGTTGAATGAATCGATGCGGGTCGTCGTCTGGGCGAAGGCCAGGGCCGGAAACACCAAAAGGAAAAGGAGAAACGTTCCCTTGCGTTGGTTCATCAGGGGCTTATAATTTGAAACGCACACCGAAAGTCACGCCTGCCTGATCAAATGGATAGGTCTTTCTCAGCTCTTTTTTCGGGACATCGGGAGAGACATAAGCATTCAGTTCAAGTTTTGAGTAATATTCCGTCTCCTTCATGAAAGTAGTCAAATCACCCAGGTGATCGTTTCCGTTGATGGTATATTTGGTGATCTCGCTGTAAGAAGGTGACCATGTGATTCCCTGGAAGTTGGCTTCTGCAAAAAGGTTAACCACTTTGCTGATGTTGAAATCGACTCCGAGTGTGGCTGAGAAGCCAAGGGCGACGCCGCCATAATATTTCCGGATCATAATGATATCAGTGGTCGGGTTGGTGGCCTGGGTAGCTTCCAGGCGGCCAAACATTGTTGGCAGGACACCGACGACCATACCGAAGCGGGCGTACGGGTTAATCTTAGTCAGCCCTGCTGTGATCACAACTGAAGGGGTAAGAGCCAGCATATTTCCGGCTATCCGTCCTGTGACGCTGGTTCCTCCCGGAAATTTCATGATCGAATCCCCAAAATTGGGAAAACCAAGGAACTGGGAGACGGCCAATTCAAAGCCCAGGTATTTTTTTACCATGTAACCAAAACCTACCGAACCGGTGAATCCGGAGCCCAGGTCAACCGGTACCACCTGAATGGACTCTTTACTGCCATCATTGGTGTACTTGTAGAGCATGTCGAGGTTGGAGGAAGTGCCCCCGGATACACCCACGCCCAAGCGTATATAAAAGGAGGAGGGCATCGGAGGAGTTTGCGCAGAAACCGCGCAGGCCAGTAAAAGGCTGGCACAAACAAAGAGTAGCGATTTGTTCATAGGATTGAATTTTAACCAGTGAATATTCAATTTTGCTGCATACGACAAAATTATTGAAATTTCTCACAAATTCAATACTTGCTTGAGTAATTTGTAGCCATTTGTACTGGCTCTGAGCTTGGCGCCTGATTTCAGCAGCACAGAATAGGTCTCTTTATCATAGTATTCGATCCTGTCAATGCATTGTGCATTAACGATGTACGAACGGTGAATGCGGATGAACCGGGAAGGGTCAAGGTGTGATTCAAAATATTTCATGGTTTTCTCCTTAAGATGCCTGGCATCCCTTGTAAAAATCATGACATAATCCCCCTCAGCCTGAAGGTACTGGATCTCTTCCACGGGGAGAACGCTGACTTTATGCCTTGCTTTCACAGCAATCCGTTGCAGGTATTCGGGGTTTTCTTCCAGGGTTTTGACCAGTTTCGCTACCGGTGCTTCGGTACTCAATCCATCATTCTGGTGTTGTGCAATGGCTTTTTTGACCGCTTGTATCAGCCTTTCTTTCGAATAGGGTTTAAGAAGGTAGTCGATGGCATTCATTTCGAATGCTTTGATAGCATACTGGTCGTATGCCGTGCTGAAAATGATCAGCGGAGGTTCCTCTAACAGCTCAAGCAACTCCAGTCCGGTCAGTTTAGGCATCTGAACATCAAGGAAGACCAGGTCAGGTTTCAGTTCCTGGATGGCCTTCAGGGCGGTGAAGCCGTCGGTGAATTCGCCGATAATTTCAATTTCGGGAAAGTCGCTCAGATAATGTTTTAAAATCTCGCGAGCAGGTTGTTCATCATCGACAAGAAGGGTTTTTATGATCATGGGTCACTCTTTTGAATCGGAAATCGGGGTATCCGGGAGGGTTAAAATTACGGAAAATTTTGTACCTTCCGCAAAGGTTTTCAGTAGTTTATCATTTTTGTAAAGAAGCCGCAGCCTTTCCCGGATGTTTTTCAATCCCAATCCCGTCCCTTTACGGGGATGGGCATCCGGGTCGAAATCATTCTCAATACTGATTTCAAGGTATCCCGGTACTTTACGGCATTTCATCCCGATAGCGACTTGTTCGGTACTTTCATAGACCCCGTGTTTGATGGCGTTTTCAAACAAGGGTTGAAGGAGCATCAACGGAACCTTATAGCGGCTGCAATCGCCCTCGATTTCGAAAAAAAATTGAAGTTTTTCACCAAACCTCACTTTTTCAATCTCCAGGTACCGTTTGATGTTGGCCAGTTCCTGGTCGAGGGTTGTGAACCGGGTGGTATTTGTGGAGACGGAATAGCGCAGAAAATCTGAGAGTTTGATGACCATCTCCCTGGCCTTTCCGGGATTGGTTATGGTCAGTGAGCTGATGGAATTCAGGCTGTTGAACAGGAAATGAGGATTGATCTGAGATTTTAGCATGTTCAGTTCAGTTTCCTTCAGCAATTCGCGAAGCCGGGATTCGGTTTTTACTTTTTCCTCAAGGTTGACGTAATAGATATAGAGGTAATAGACCATCCCTATGGTGATGTAGTAGAGAATTCCGGCCAACAGCCGGTACGGGATCGAAAGGGGTAAAAAATTGGAATAGGGTTTAAAACCACCAAAGAGCATATTAAGAAGGGTGTAGGGCACACCGATCCATAAAACCATGGTCAGGGCGATATAGGCGATGTGGTTGAAAACCACTGACCAGACATTGTTTTTATCCGGTATGGAGTAACGGACAATGTACCACAAAGTGATGCCGATCACGCAGAAGAGAAGATTGAAAATCAAGGTGTCGGCCAACGAAATCTCCAGGGAAAAATCGTAAAAAAAATAGAAAACAGCAAAGTGGGCTCCCGCGATGAGAGCCCACAAACCAAAATAAACGGAAACGGATTTTTTACTGGTAAAAATAGGATGGGTCATGATCCTGGTGTTTCAATCAATAGCTTTTGATCTCTCCTCCGCCAAAGATGGCAGAGCCTTTGATGATCAGGATGCGGGAAGGGTCTGGGCTCTCTTTGATGAAGGTTCGTTTGTCGCTGAACCCTCCCAGGATGGAGGTCATTTTGAGTTGAATTTTCCAATCGGAAGGAACCACGATGGTCACACCTCCAAAGATGGTGTCCACTTCCAGTTCGTTGATTCCTTCGGCTAAAACAGCTTGTGAAAGATCTATTTCTGATCCGCCGAAAATACAAGTTATATGTCCTCCACGAAAGATCTGATGCATGATCCTTTGTTTTCCTCCGCTGAAAATATTCTCCTCATGGATGTACCCGTCTTCCAACGTCTGATCAGAAGGGTTAATGACAGGATGGACTCTCCTTCCCGGTATCTTACGGGTAAGGATCAGGACACCGATGGCGATCAGGATCAGGGGCCAGAAAAGATGTATTGCGTTGAATGGCAGGTCAAAGATTCGCGGTAAAAGAAAGAAGGATCCCACCAGGATGAGGATAATTCCTGTTGTGCGGCTTTCTTTACTGAAACAACTGATAACTCCGACGGCAATCAGCAACATCTGCCAGGAGATGACTGCACGCTTGAATTCAAAAGGTAAGATATTGGTATTTACCAATAATAAAATAAGTCCGGCAAGGATTACGATGATCCCAAAGGCATATTTCTTCGTGATATGTCGTTTATCGATGTTTTTATTTTCGTGAGGTTCCATGGCTCAAAAAGTTAAAGGTAGAAAAATTTGATACAACAAAATTAAACCGGCAGAGAAGGGTTGGAAAGAATTTTTCGACAGAGACCCGTAAAATCCCGACGAAACCCGGCATCAGAGGCCTTTCTGTCAGAAAATTTCCTGTGCCCGCAGGTAAAATCCCTGTGATTGCTGTCCCAATCCGAAATCGATCAACAGGTTGGTACGGTCCTCTTTGCTCAACATGATCCTCACTCCGAAACCGGCGCCTGGCTTGAAAAAACCGAATAGTGGAATACCCATATCGTGGTTGGAAGCGGTGATCACGTTGGCAAATAAAACGCCCCCGATGATACCCGAACAGGGGGAAATCGGAAACCTGTACTCTACCTCGCCGTAGACAAGGTTCTCACCCCGCCATCTTCCCTGTTCATAGCCTCTTCCCGAAGAGTTCATCTGGTCAAAGCCGTTGGACATCAATTCCAGGTAAGGGATATGGCCGCTGACCATAAAACTGCCGTAAACCCAGAAAGCCAGTACATGCCTGGGGATTTTTTTTGACAAACCCACGTAGGTCCTGAAATCAGTCCATAACCGGGATCCATTCGATGAGCTGCCCAGTATTTTGGCATTGTACCGGTAATTAACATTTATGTAGAATCCTTTATAGGCATTGATCAGGTTATCACGGCTGTCGAAAACGAAGTTCAGGCTCATTCCCGATGAAAGGTAGCGGATATTGTCGAAACCATGCAACCGGCAATAAGCATAATGAGGTGTCGGCCGGTAACCAACACTGTCGGTAACCAATTCCTGGTCATCGATATCAAAATGATAATCAAGATGATAACCCAATCCGACAAAACAATGTTCAGTGATGGCTCTGGACATGATGTTATGGAACTTAATCCAGTTGAATTGCATGGGATAGCGCCCCTGGAGGGCAACCGTGTTGACAATTTCCGATGGATCACCGGGTATCTCAGGGATGTTGTCAGAAGGGCCGGTTCCCAGTCCGAAAGCAGGGGTTCGGTAAAGATATACCCTCCAATCGTTTTGGAAGAACCATTTATTCCTGCTCAGATAAACGTTGGTTTTGAATTGGAAAATCAATTGTTTTTTGGTGGTCACCATGATACTGGCCACACCCGCAGAGAGCTTGGTTTCAGGATATCGTCCGAAACGCCATGAGAGAGAGGAGCCGCCGCCGATGCTGAACCCGGTGGAGGGAGAAAGTCCGATGAGCGGGATGATGATAGCACTGAACCGCCGGGCATGGATCTCCGTATCAAACGTTCTCTTTTTAAAGATCAGTCCGAGAAGATCCTGTTGCCGGCAAGTGTCGCTCTTTGAAACCGAATCCTGTATTTGGTAAGAGGTATCCGGTTCCCCTGAAAGTGAAGTGGTTAGCGAATCGGCCGGAAGGCAGGGTATCCTTGGGAAAGTCATCTTTACCAGAAGTGCTAAAAGGATGAAAAAAAAGATTTTAACCTTTCCCATTGGGAGCAAAAATAAGAAATATAATTGCTTTTGATTAGCTTTGCGGCATGAAAATGGGTGACCTTCTGCCTTTCGTAAAATATCATGGCGCCGGAAACGATTTTATTTTGATCGATAACAGAACGCTTCGCTGGACTCCAATTCCGGAGCAGGTTGCAAGGTTGTGTGACCGGCATTTTGGGATCGGTGCCGACGGGTTGATGATTCTGGATGATGAACCGGGCTATGATTTCAGGATGACCTACTTCAACTCCGATGGACGGGAGAGCACTATGTGTGGTAATGGAGGCAGGTGCATGGCCGGTTTTGCCAACCGGCTGGGCATTGCAGGCTCCGATGTCCGTTTTTCAGCCATTGACGGGGATCACCATGCTGAAATCATGTCCACCGACGGAGGGATGTCATGGGTTCGTTTACGGATGAAAGATGCCTGTCTTTTAAAGGAATACGACGATGGACTGTTGCTGGATACCGGATCACCCCATTTCGTGACTTTCGTACCCGATGCCGGCCTGGTTAACGTTGTTGATCTCGGCGCCAGGTTGCGTCATGAACCACGTTTTGCGCCCGGTGGAGCCAACATCGATTTTGCGGAGATCAGGGAAGAGTCGTTATTTGTCAGAACCTATGAACGCGGGGTAGAAAACGAGACCCTTTCCTGTGGCACCGGGGTCACAGCCGCTACCCTTGCCGCAGCTATAAAAATGGACTCCGGAAGTGGAACGACCCACATTCATACCCTCGGCGGAGAACTGATAGTCAGTTTCATCCGGGATGGTAAGTCTTGTCGCAGTATCTGGCTTGAAGGACCGGCTGCTTTCGTTTTCAAAGGAGAAATTCGATTGCCATGATCACCCTGTCCAATGATATTCTGACCGGCCGGCTCCTCCGGCTGCGTGCGATGGAACCGGAAGATGCCGATCTTCTTTATGCCTGGGAGAACGACAGTAATGTTTGGCAGGTCAGCAATACCATCGTTCCTTTTTCAAGGTTCACCCTCCGTGACTACGTCGAAACTGCATCCCGTGACATTTATGCAGCCCGCCAATTGCGACTGATGATCGAGGTATTACCGGGGAAAGGCCTCTCTCAGACCATAGGCGCTGCTGACCTTTTCAATTTCGAACCGATCCACCTGCGGGCCGGCATCGGTATCCTGGTCATAACACCTCACCGTCGGAAAGGGTATGCAGCAGAAGCGCTGGCCATCCTGATCCGGTACGCTTTTAATGTTTTACTGCTGCACCAGTTATATTGTGAAACAGGTGCCGACAACGCAGCGGCTATCCGGTTGTTCAATAACGCGGGTTTTACCCATTGCGGAACCCGCAAGGAGTGGAACAATACAGGCAGATCGTGGCAGGATGAGTGGATGTTCCAGTTGATCAACCGACTTCCCTGACCCATGGTGCGACCGGAGAATAAACTTTGCAGACTGAAACGGCGAACTGAAGGCCGGGCGATCCTGATCCTGCCTTTACTGATCCTGCTGCTTATTGCAGCCGGTTCGGCCAGGATGGCCCGGTTGACACTGATCCGGCAGACCTGTCTGAAAGGGAGATCTTTTATTTATCTCTATATCCCGACCGGGGCGGATCTTCCCAAAGTGACATCCCTGCTCATTTCCAATGCCAACCTCCGCTCACCGGAAGCTTTCGAATGGCTGGCCGGGCGAAAACACTATGCAGCGAACATCAAACCAGGCCGGTACCGGATTCTTCAAGGCTTGCGTAACAACCAACTCATCAATTTATTACGTTCCGGACGACAGGAACCTGTAAAGATCACCATCAGGAATTTCAGGAGTCCCGACGAGCTGGCCGGAAGGATCGGGAAATCCCTGGAGACCGATTCGGCAACCCTGAGCGGACTTTTCCGGGATTCTCTGTTTCTGAAAAAGTACGGATTGACACCGGCCACTCTTTTTATTCTTTTTATTCCCGATACCTATCAATTCAACTGGAATACCTCCGCTTCTCAGTTGTTCCAAAGGATGCAACGTGAATATTTCAGATTCTGGAATGCAGAACGTCGCCATCGGGCCGATTCCCTGGGGTTTACCATTGGGGAGGTGGTTACCCTGGCTTCAATCATCGAAAAAGAGACCAACTTTAACAAGGAGAAACCACGCATGGCCGGTGTCTACCTGAACCGTTTAAACCGGGATATTCCGTTGCAGGCTGATCCTACGATCATCTTCGCCTGGAACGACTATTCGATCCGAAGGGTACTGAATTACCACCTGCAAATCCCCTCCCCCTACAACACCTATCTGCATACCGGTTTACCGCCGGGACC
>CALMDO010000133.1 GCA_937862805.1 uncultured Bacteroidota bacterium | reverse complement strand
CGGAAACTCGACATGTCGATGGGAAGGTTTCTGATCGAGTCGTACTCCTGTTGGCTGATGTAGTCATATTTTTGCATCTGGGAAAGCACTACATTGCGCCGTTCGAGCGATCTTTCAGGATTTCTGACGGGGCTGAACCAGGTCGGTGCTTTCAGGGTGCCGATCAGTACGGCGGCCTCTTCCACGTTGAGTTGGTCGGGTTCTTTGTTGAAGTATGTTTTGGCTGCTGATTTGATGCCGTACGACTGGCTTCCGAAATCGACCGTGTTAAGGTACATGGCGATGATCTCGTCTTTGGAATAGTTCTTTTCCAGTTTGATGGCGGTGATCCACTCCTTGAACTTGATCATAACAGTTTCACCGAAAGTGCGGTTTTGTTTCCGGGGAAAGAGGTTTTTGGCTAATTGTTGGGTGATGGTGGAACCGCCTCCTTTTGAGTTGCCGGTCATCATTCCCCACATAACCCTTACAATAGCAATCATGTCAACCCCCGAATGTTTTTCGAAACGAGCGTCTTCCGTTGCAATCAGGGCATTGATCACATTGGGGCTGAGATCCTGAAACTGGGCATTGGATCGATTTTCTATATAATATTTTCCTAATAATTTCCCATCAATAGAGATAACCTCCGAGGCCAGGTTGCTTTTCGGATTTTCCAGTTCTTCAAAGGTCGGCATCTTTCCGAACACGCCATAGGCGACTCCGACAAAGAAGGCAGCAATCAGCAAAACAGCCACCACGTAGGAGATCCAGAAGCCTTTCAGGAATCTTTTGGTATTATCCTTCCGGGGATGGTTTTGCATTTCGTTGAGAATCGGGATATGTGAAATGGAATCGTTCATTCTTTTTCAATCCGTAAACCGAAATCCTGGATGCCTTTGAGTTCGTTCACCCTCATAGCCTGTTCAAATTCAAGCCGGTAGGTTCCCTGTTGTTTAAACCGGACTCCTTTCTGAAAAAGGAAATTGTTGTATTTCAGGTTGCCCATTCCTTTACCAAGCCAGCGGCCATCGTAATCTGCCAGGGTGAGTTCTGCGGTGTCCCTTGATAAACGGCCATCCGGGTAAGTTGTTGTGATGAAAAGGTAAAGATTACTGAAGGGATAATCTGCTGAATTTCTTACCTGTAGGTAGAAATTGTAACTTGCCATGAGGTCCCGGATATCCACTTCAAAAAGGAGGCGTTCATTGCTTTTCCATACTCCCTCTTTAAGTGTCTGATTTTGGTCAAAGATCCGGTTGGAATCACAGGCTGTCGTCATTGCCACAAGCAGCAGGAGAAGCAGGTAAAGTATTCCGAACCTTTTATGCATAGGATCGCTTGAAGAATTGATCATTGGTTGTCGAACCGGGTCAGATCATCCTGTCCGGCGCCACTTTCGAATTCCGATTTTTTCTCGGTCGTCTGGCAAAAATCCTCCAGCTTTTCAGGAAGGTTTCCTTTTTTGTTTTCTTCCATGATCTTCAGCACGTTATCGACCGGTATTGCCAACAAATTGTTCATGTCGTTGAGGTAAGAGTACCACATGGTTTTCCTGAAAATATCGGTTTTCTGGTGGACTGCTTCACCCCGTTTGGTTTTCAGCCGTATGTCGGAACCCGGAAGGTCTTTGATGGCGTCGAGGTAAGTTTCATATTCATAGTTCAGGCAGCACTTCAGTTTGCCGCACTGGCCGGCCAGTTTCTGGGGGTTCAGCGACAGTTGCTGAACCCTGGCAGCGCCCGTAGTCACCGACTTAAAATCGCTCATCCAGGTGGAACAGCACAATTCGCGGCCGCACGATCCGAGTCCTCCCAACCGGCTGGCCTCCTGGCGGGCTCCGATCTGGCGCATCTCGATCCGGACTTTGAATTCTTCAGCCAGTATTTTGATCAGTTCGCGGAAATCGACCCGGTCGTCGGCTGTGTAATAAAAAATTGCCTTGGTGTTATCGCCCTGATATTCAACGTCATTGATTTTCATCTGAAGCCCCAGTTGTTCGGCGATGTTACGGGACCGGAACATCGTGGAGGTTTCCAGTTCCACGGCTGCCACCCATTTTTCAATATCGGTCAGACGGGCTTTGCGGTAAACTTTTTTCATGTCGTCGGTTCCCGTCTGAAAATTTTTCTTGCGCAACTGGAAACGGACCATCTCTCCCTGCATGCATACGATCCCGATATCGTGCCCCGGTGAGGCTTCAACAGCTACGATGTCACCCACTTCCAATTCCAGATCGGGCGGCACCCTGAAGTAATCTTTCCGGCTGTTTTTGAACCGCACCTCAACGATGTCAAAAACCGGTTTCCCTTCCACCGGGGGAATGTTTTGCAGCCAATCAAAAGAGTCGAACTTGCTGCAACGGTGGCGGAAAACACTCTCGTTCTTATGGAACATCCGGGGCGGTTGGCAGCAACCTCTAGACAAAAAGGGATTAGGGGTCATTTTAATCGGGTGAAACTCATAGCTTTCTGTTTCCCCGGTAGGATCTTCCCTGATCTCCTGCACTTCCGGTACTTGTTGGGGTGCTTCTGTCGTTTCCTTTTGTAATGCGTCGTTTTCCATATCCTTCTAAATCACCGCAAATTTACATTAAAACCCTGTTGGTTTTCCCATGGAGCGATAAAAATCAGGAAGAGATGGGCTGGCGGGTTTTATACAAAATGGATCAAAACAAAGTACGAAAGCAAACCCGATGCATGAACAATTCCGCAATTGAAAGTTACGTAACAGGCACAGAACCGGGCTTGAAAAACCTGGCTATCTTGAGCGAAAGGTCAAGGAACAGGGTAGGGGCGTGGGCGTTACGCTCAGTATGAAAGATAGCGGTGTTGAAAAGTTCGCTAAAAGCAGCAAGGTCTTCCTGCCGGATAAAAGGGGAAAATTCTTTGAGGAACTTTAATTCGTCTCCTTCTATATTGCCGGGTAAACGCTCCTGAAGGTTGAACGAAGCAGCAATACCGACCACTTTCAGTCCGTAAGAAAGAAACCCTTTTTGTTTTTCCCTGCCCATCCTCGCCAATTCTCCGGCGAAAGGGATCAGGTCACCAACACGGGCAATATAACAAAGGCGCATCCATTGCCTGAAAGGTTCGAAAAACACCGCCTCTTCTTCTGTTCTTCCGGTCCGCAATACCGGGGTGCCGGGGATCCTGACCATCAGGGTCCGCGAAAGTATCGTTTTGATGATCTGATCCGGATCTTCAGAAATCAGCAGGAACAAAGTTTTCTCAGGAGGCTCCTCTAAGATTTTCAGGATCTTCGGTGCAGCAGAATAGGAAAGTTTTTCCACCATCCATAGAATCATCACTTTGTAATCCGATTCATAGCTTTTATAGCTGAGCGTCGTGACAATTTCATTGCAATCATCGGTATTGATGATCCCCTGTTTGTTCTCCAGCTCAATGGCATCATACCATCCCTGCAGCCCGGCCTGGTAGTTGACCGCAAAGAGGTAATTGCGCCAATCTTCAATAAACATGCGGCTTTGAGGCTTTTTAACCACCTTCCTGGTTGTGGCTACGGGATAAATAAAATGGAGGTCGGGATGGACCAGCTTCTGGTATTTCACACATGAGGGACAAACCCCGCAGGAATCAACCTGCTCCTCTTTCACCCCTTCATGAAGGATCTTCTGCTTGTTGGTACAATTGATGAATTGTGCGTAAGCAATGGCCAAAGCCAGCTTCCCGCATCCTTCGGGACCGAAAAAAAGTTGGGCATGGCTGACCCGTTGGTCGATGACCGTCCGGATCAATTTCTTCTTGATCTCTTCCTGCCCGGGAATTTCACTGAAACGCACTGTTAACCTGCTCTCTTTTTGAAAGCAAATGTAAAGGATAATCTTCGATCAATGCCAAAAAATTTCGGGAAACGGAACTGCTTCCTGCTGGTCGGCATGCGATGCCTGACGCGGGATCAATGCTATAGAACGGACATGGTAATGGTGGATTTTCCGGTGCTTCTCAACAAAGCAGACACGGGAATCAATCTCCACAGGCTTGAAACGAAGCAGTTTTTTCATGGACTTTTTTCTGCTTAATCCTAAAAATGGAGGAAAAGTAATCCAAACCGGCCCAAAAAGTTGCTTTTCATCGTTTCATTTCATAAATTTGTCATAACCAGTTTCCTGATTTTACCAAAAACAATTAACCATGAAAAAAATGAACATTGGAGCGGGAATCCTGACCATGCTCCTGCTGGTCGCCTTCACTGTTCCTCCTGACAGTCCTGATCCGGCTTATTTTCAAGCCTTCGGGTATGGTTCCGTGGCCATCTCGGTCGGCGGCAGACCCGCCTACGGTCACTATGACCCGGCCCAATTTGATTACCAAAACGGCATCTTTTATGTCAAAGCCGGCGCCGACCGGATCGACCTGCGAGCCCTGCTCCCACAGGGTGCTACTTATGAAACAATGATGAACGCTTTGTTCAGGAAAAAAAGCGATCTGCTCAAAGATAAAAAGGACGACGGCAGTATTTATTGGTATGCCTGGAGTTCCCATGAATACAGCGGAGACCGCAAATACCCGCAATGGAAACCCGGTTCCCCTCACCCCGATTACCACGACAAAGCAGTCTGGACCAGTTCTTTGAATTACGAGCCGGCCAAAACCTGGATCTCATCAGCCGTCTATTGCGACGACCCTGATGAAACCTCCTTCAAGGTGGATGTGATCAATACCTGGATGAAATTCGCCAAGCCCGGTTGGCAACTGTATATCCTTAATACGGTTGGCTTCCAGCGGTGGGTCAAAGAGGCGTCCTACTGGGATTACGGGCAGGGAAAACAGGTCACACCCCTCGAATTCGTCATGTCCGACGACCATTATGCGTACAGTATACTGGAGGTCAGGTAGTCCGAAAAACTCCTTTAGCTGAGGATGAGATCTTCATCCTCCTTTCTTCAGGCAAGTTTGGCACAAATAAACTCACGGTTCATCCGCGCGATGTTCGAACGGGAAATGAGTTTGGGACATTCTGCTTCACATGCGTATGTGTTGGTGCAATTTCCGAAGCCCAGTTCGTCCATTTTCCTGACCATTTTTCTGACCCGTTCTCTGGCTTCGATTTTTCCCTGCGGAAGGAGCGCCAATTGGGAGACTTTGGCTGAAACAAACAACATCGCACTGGCATTTTTACAAGCCGCAACGCACGCTCCGCACCCGATACAGGCTGCAGCATCCATGGCCAGATCGGCATGTTGCTTGCTCACCAGGATGGCATTGGCTTCGGCAGCTCCTCCGGTGTTAACAGAGATATAGCCTCCTTCCTGGATGATCTTATCAAAAGCCGTACGGTCCACCATCAGGTCTTTGATCACCGGAAAAGGCCGGGCACGCCAGGGTTCAATGGTAATGGTATCCCCGTCTTTGAATTTCCGCATGTGTAGCTGACAGGCAGTTACGGCATCGTCAGGTCCATGCGGCCTTCCGTTGATGTACAGGCTGCACATACCGCAGATACCTTCCCGGCAATCGTGATCAAAAACCACAGGATCTTCATTCTTCCGGATCAACTGCTCGTTCAGAATGTCAAGCATCTCTAAAAATGAACAATTCGGGGAAATATTCTTTACAGGATAAGTGACAAACATTCCTGCAGATTTTGCGTCCTTCTGACGCCAGATTTTGAGGGTCAAATCCATGGGGTTAGGCATTAGGCATTAGGCAATAGGCAAGGGTTACTTGTAGATTCTTTGTTTCACTTCGATCTCTTCATATACAAGGGGTTCCTTGTGGAGGAGGAAATTTCCTTCTCCTTTGTATTCCCAGGCAGCTACATATTTGTAATCCTGGTCGTTGCGCATACATTCTCCCTCTTCGGTCTGGTATTCCTCGCGGAAATGTCCACCACAACTCTCGTTCCGGTTCATGGCATCGAGGGCCATCAACTCTCCCATCTCCATGAAATCGGCAACCCTTAAGGCTTTTTCCAGTTCCACGTT
>CALMDO010000132.1 GCA_937862805.1 uncultured Bacteroidota bacterium | reverse complement strand
TGCAAATCCCCTCCCCCTACAACACCTATCTGCATACCGGTTTACCGCCGGGACCGATCTGTATCCCTTCGATTGCCTCGGTGGACGCAGTGCTGCAAGCAGAAAAACACGATTTTCTCTACTTTTGTGCAAAGGACGATCTTTCAGGTCAACATTCCTTTGCCCGGACTCTGGCAGAACATAACGCCAATGCCAGACAGTACCAGAAATCACTTAATTCATTGAATATCAAGCGATAAAGATGGCTAACCGGTATTGTACCGTGATCATGGCATTCTTACTGCTTTTAGCCTGTTGCAGGCTTCAGGCGCAGGATTCCATCAGGGAAGCAGCGCATCATGACTCCGGGACGATCTACAAAGGCAGACTGGCCGCCACCCTTGCTGTCCAAGGTACTTTATATCTGGGATCTTTTGCCGGATTATATTTTGCCTGGTACAAGCAGTATTCTCAATCATCATTCCACTTTTTCAATGACATTCCGGAGTGGGAGCAGATGGACAAATTCGGACACATGACTTCCAGCTATTATCTTTCCCGGCTCGCTTATGGATCATACCGGTGGTCGGGCATTGCAGACAAAAAGGCTGCATTGTTTGGAGGTATCGCTTCATTTGCTTACATGCTGAACATCGAGATACTTGACGGTTTTTCATCGGGATGGGGGTTTTCTCCCGGTGATTTTACTGCCAATTCCATTGGATGTGCGTTGTTTGTCGGACAACAATTGGGATGGAGGGAGCAGCGTTTCAACCTGAAGTATTCATATCATCCGACCGATTATCCGAAAATAAACCCAAAACTCCTGGGTGACAACATGATCGAACAGATGTTGAAAGATTATAACGGGATGACTTTCTGGTTATCGGGCAATATCTCAGCTTTTCTTCCGAAACATTCCAGGTTTCCGAAATGGCTGAATGTGGCCGTTGGATACGGCGCCCAGGGGATGACCGGTGCAAAATACAACATGCCGCCTCAGGAAGGTTCAGATTCTCCTGAAGAACGGTACCGTCAGTTTTATTTATCTGTTGATGTGGATCTTACACGGATTCCAACCCGTTCCAAATTCCTGAAAGGTCTTTTTACCGTAATCAGCTTTGTAAAAATACCTGCTCCAGCCCTTGAAGTCAACACAAAAGGTTCGGTAAAATTTCATCCTTTCTATTTTTGAAATATTCATTACCTTTACTTTTTTATTCCCCATGGAAACTAAGACTTCAACTTCACCACCGCCTTACGGTGAAAAGATTGATCCCGCTTTACCTCCTGAAAACCTCCCCAATTCGAGGCTTATCCTTACCCTTGGAATCCTTTCTATCGTGTTTTGTTGGTGGCATTTTATCTCCCTGGTCGGGATCATCCTGGGTATTGTTGCATTGGTGCTGGCCAGGAATGAAACGCTCCTCTTTCAATCCAACCCCGGTCGGTACACGATCAGTTCGTTGAACAATGTGAAGACGGGCAGGACCTGTGCTCTCATCGGGTTGATCATCTCTCTGATAGTATTTCTTTTTGTTACATTGCTTATTGTTGGCATTGTTAGTACACTTCCCTTTTGGGGAATGATCGGGTAAAATGAAAATTCTTCCGGTCGAAGCGGTTCGTGAGGCAGATCTTTATACTATCCGGCATGAGGACATTGCCGGAATTGATCTCATGGAGAGGGCTGCCAATGCTTGTTTCCAATGGATCAGCGTGGAAAGTGACCGGCGAATGCCTGTCAAGATCTTTTGCGGTACGGGAAACAATGGTGGTGACGGGTTCGCGATTGCGCGAATGTTGGCAGGAAGTGGTTCAAACGCAACCTGTTTTTTGATAGGTTCTCCGGAGAACTGTTCTCCTGATTGCGCAATCAATTATCAGAAAGTCATGGAATTAAGTACATCAGGAGCGCTTCCCCCTGTTACTTGTCTGACTCCCGAAATGTCCTTTCCGCTGATCGAAAAAACCGAGCTGGTTATCGACGCGGTTTTTGGAAGCGGGCTCAGCCGCCCGGTGACCGGATTTTATGCGAAGTTGATACGCCACATCAACCGGAGTGGTGCGCTGGTTATTGCCATTGATGTACCCTCGGGTTTTTCATGCGACACCACCAATTTCACCGACAATGATCCGGTGGTGGTCCGGGCTGACCACACCCTCACTTTTTCACCTCCCAAACTGGGTCTCTTTTTTCCGGAGAATGACATTTTTGTTGGGAAATGGATCCTATTAGATATAGGGATTTCTGAAACTTTCATCGCAGGATATGAGGTGTCAAATTTCATGGCAGAACACAATGAAATTCAGCTCTTGTTGCGTAAGCGAAACAAATTTGATCACAAGGGGCGTTTTGGCCACGCGTTGTTGCTCTGCGGGTCGGAAGGGAAAATGGGCGCTGCGGTGCTGGCTGCCGGCGGTTGCCTCCGCTCGGGAGCAGGGCTGGTGACGCTGCATCTTCCTGGTTGCGGGGTGCCAATCGTTCAGACAGCGGTACCTGAAGTGATGGTAAGTGCAGATCCGGCTTTTGGAACGATTACGACGCTTCCCGACCTCACTCCTTACACTGCCATTGGTACAGGACCCGGCCTTGGGAAGGCGCCACAAACAGCCAATGTTTTAAAATTGTTGATACAGCAAGCGACCCTTCCGATTGTTTTCGATGCCGACGCTATCAATCTCCTATCGGAAAACAAGACCTGGCTTGGTTTCCTGCCTCCGGGATCGGTTTTTACCCCCCATCCGAAAGAATTCGAACGGATCGCAGGAAAAACAAGTAACGATTTTGATCGTAACAAGTTACAGAAAGAATTCTCTTTCA
>CALMDO010000131.1 GCA_937862805.1 uncultured Bacteroidota bacterium | reverse complement strand
CTCGGAGATTTTGTTGTTGCCCATATTTTTATGGCTATACCGCGCAATGCCACGACCGCCGATTCAGCCAGAATCAAAAACCGCATCGATTCGGTCTATGCCAAACTTCAATCCGGAACCAAATTTGATGAACTGGCAAAATCCTGCTCTGACGATAAAGGCTCGGCCACCAAAGGAGGCGTACTGCCACGACGAGGGGTGAACCGACTGGTACCTGAATTCATCGATGCTGTTTACGCACTGAATGAACCGGGTGATTATTCGCAACCCGTGCTCACCTCTTATGGATGGCATATCATCATGCTGGTTGAGAAAAAAAATGTCAAAACACCCGAGGAGTTGAAAGCTGAACTGAAACAAAAAGTGATGAAGGATTCCCGTGGCGAAACGACACGACAAGTCGTCATTGCCCGAATCAAACAGGAAAATGGCTTCAAGGAAAACCTACAGGCACTCGCCGATTTTTATACAGTGGTCAACGACAGCATTTTCGCGGCAAAATGGAAAAAGGAATGGGCCTCCAACCTTCAGGGAACCCTCCTCTCCATCGGAAATGTCCGCTACAATCAACAGGATTTTGCATCCTGGCTTGAAAAAACCCAAAGGAAAAGAGAAACAGAGAATATCCATAATTACGTAGATAAACAGTACCGCCTGTGGGCCGATGATTGCCTGATCAAATTTGAGGACAACCAGCTTGAAGATAAATATCCCGATTTTAAAAGCCTTCTCAGTGAATACCGCGATGGGATTCTGCTCTTTGACCTGACCGATCAGAAAGTGTGGTCCAAAGCCGTGAAAGATACCACAGGACTGAAAACTTACTACCAGAAAAACAAGAAGAACTACATGTGGGACACCCGGCTGAATGCCAGTATCTATACAGTGAAAGACCCCGGGTTGACCGAAAAAGTCAAAGCGATGATCTTGTCGGGCAGTGCAGATGCCGATATTCTCAAAACGATGAATAACGATTCGCTGCAAGTGGTCACCATCGAAAGCGGTAAATTCTCGCGCAACGAGAACAAAATTATCGATTCCATTCCCTGGACACCGGGATTATCGGGTAACCTGCAGATTGACGGGGCCACGGTGTTTGTGTACGTGAGAAAAAAACTGAAACCAGAACCCAAAGAGCTGAACGAAGCGCGCGGACTGATCACGGCTGATTACCAGAATTTTCTTGAAAAAGAATGGATTGCCTCTCTTCGCGCAAAATATCCGGTTGTGATCAACAAGGAGGTTCTGGAGAAGATAAAATAAACCTTGTGAAACAATTCACACTGAAATATACACTCTTCCTTTTACTCATCCTGCTCACCTCCTGTACCACCTTTTTCAAAAAAAAGACGGAACGGGTGTTGGCCCGGGTGGATAAAGAGTATTTGTACGAATCAGATCTCAAAGGGATCATCCCTGCCGGTACCCCGGCCAAAGACAGCCTTGAACTGACCCGCAATTTCGTCGAAAACTGGGTACGGCAAAAACTCATGATCCGCCAGGCCGTTAGCAATCTGAATAAAGACCAGATGGACTTTACCCGGCAACTGGAGGACTATAAAAATTCACTTATCATATTTGCTTACGAAAATGCTTTGGTAAGCCAGAAACTCGATACCGTCATCCCGGATGCGGAAGCCAGGAATTATTACGATGCCAATCCTCAGAATTTTCTCCTGAAAGAAAACATCATCAGGTTACAGTATATCAAACTTCCATTGAACTCCTCTTTTTTTAAACAATTCAAAAAATTACTGACATCCGACCGTGAGGAGGACCGCGGACAACTCGAAGATCTTTGTACACGTGGTGCGATCGGGTATTTTCTTGATGATCAGAGATGGCTTTACTTCAGTGAAGTTGCAAAACAACTGCCACTGCGTACCGACAACCCGGAGGAAATTTTAAAAACCAACCGGGAAGTAGAAATCAAAGACTCCGTTTACCAATACCTTGTCCGGGTCAAAGAGGTTCTGTTGAAAGAAACCCTCGCTCCATTCGAGTTGGAGAAACAAAGGATCCGAGATATACTCCTGAATAAAAGGAAGATAGAATTGATTAACAGAATGCAGGAAGACGTCTATTCCAAAGCGTTGCAAAAAAACGATTTTGAAATCTTTTAATCTTCTTTTGTTTAATTTATTTCCTTATGAAAAAATTCCGTTACACCACCCAGATTCTCCTCCTGCTTCTGATGATAGTCCCGGGAACAGCCTTGAAAGCCCAGTTGCGTGGAGATTCCATCATCGACGGGGTGGCGGCCATCGTCGGGGGTAATGTGATCCTGAAATCGGACATTGAAAACCAATACATCCAATACAGGGTACAGGGAAATATTCAGGGTACCGCCACGACTGTCAAATGCCAGATACTGGAGTCATTGCTCTTTCAGAAACTGCTTCTTCACCAGGCCCAGATCGACAGCATTGAAGTTACCGATGATCAGGTTGAAAACGAAATGGATCGCCGGATGCGCTATTTCCTCTCTCAGGCCGGCACACCGGAAAAACTCGAAGAACACTTTGGAAAATCCTTACTCGAAATCAAAAATGAACTCCGCTCTGTAATCAAAGAGCAAATGCAAACTGAACAAGCACAGCAAAAAATCACCAAGGATGTTGCCATAACCCCGTCGGAGGTGAAAGCTTTCTTCCGGAAAATGCCCAAAGACAGTATCCCTCTCATCAATGCAGAGATCGAATTGGGTGTGATCGTCAAGCAACCTCAGATCGGAGAGGAAGAACGACAGGCAGCCATTACCAAACTCAAAGGTTTTAAAGAAAGAATAACCAAGGGAGATGACTTCAGCACCCTGGCAGTTCTCTACTCCGAGGACCCCGGCTCCTCAAAACAGGGAGGAGAACTGGGTTTATTCAAACGCGGAGAGATGCGCCCTGAATTTGAAGCAGCTGCTTTCAAGCTGAAACCCGGCGAAGTCTCTGATATTGTAGAGACCGAAGATGGCTTCCACCTGATCCAGAGCATAGAACGAAGAGGGGAGTACATCAACGTTCGCCATATCCTGCT
>CALMDO010000130.1 GCA_937862805.1 uncultured Bacteroidota bacterium | reverse complement strand
GTTCTCCCGGTTTTGTTTGTAAAAATTAATGAGATCAGCAGTGGTCACGACAAAGTTGATCCCGTAACTGAACGACTCCTGGGTGGCGACATAGGTTTCGTCAGTATAAGGGATCTTTTCACTGTAATAATGATCGATGCTGTTCTTAGGTCTTAAAACATAATCGCGGCGGGTTGCCACCGATTTGATAAGTCCAACCGTTTCAAAGCCGGGTTCCCCGTTTCGGATGGCCAGGATGACCCCTCCGCTGAACCCTTTGTTGACCAAAGCATCCACCATGAAATTTTCGTTATCCGTTCCGGCCGGTTTACTGACCAGGGCACGGGTGATCATCAGGCCTGCCTGAGAATATCCGAGAATGTAAACAAGGTCACCCCATCCCAGTTCAGCTGATCGTCCCATGGGATAACCGAAAACAGCAGGATTTTTTTTAACTTCACAATGTTTTCCTATGATGGCGATATCTTTTTCACTATCCATGGCCAGGACAGAAAACGGGCCGCAATCGGTCAGCTCTTTGATATAAAATTCCTCTTTAGTCCGCAGGGAGATGCTCTTGATCTCGCCTTCGGGATTGTCGGCTGATAGCGGAAAATAGCTGATCAGGGTGTCGGGTGAGCTCAAAATATGGGCACAGGTCAGCAAGGCAATGTTGAAGTCACCACAGTAAATCGCCGTTGCAGTTCCGCTAACCGATTCCTGGGCAGCGATCGTCCCGATGGCAGCTCTTTTAAACCTGCCTGTCCGGATCATCTCCGTATTTGCATGGACATCCGGCGTGAACAGGTAGGTAGTATAAGAAGTAACCCTGTACAGTTTATGAATAGCAGCGGTCATTTCACCGAGACCGGAAGCGCAGTCAAAACCTGATATCTCATTGTAATAACGCTTTTTATCTGCCTTTGGTTTCCCGGTCTGATCGGAATGTTTCGTCGCCCGATGGCTACAACCGGCTAAAGAGAGAAGAAGGAAGGTAGTTACCAGACTGGCAATGGGTTTCATTCCTTCAAAAATACACTTTTTTACCCGTACATGGAAAAAGTCTGAATATTTTCCTATATCAGAGATGGCTTGTGGTTTGAATGATTGAATTATATGCCCATCGACAGCCTGATGGAGTTTCGTCATCCGATCGACATAAAAGATAATTGGAAAACCTATCTCTGTACTGAATGTCACAGGCAATTGTACCCATGACACCCCCCTGTCACTGAGACTGGTATTTATTCTGTGAATAATGCTTTTCCCAAAGGCTTGTTCGCTGATAAAAATGATAAAATTTCTTACATTTGCACCCTAAATTTCCGGGTATGTTCCTCAATTCTGAAAAATTCCGGGGGGAAGGGTTGACCTACGACGATGTCCTGCTGGTGCCGGCCTACTCTGAAGTATTACCAAGAGAGGTGAATGTTGCTACCCTTTTTTCGCGTAATATTCCGATCAATATTCCTATCGTGTCGGCCGCCATGGATACCGTCACCGAATCACGGATGGCCATTGCCATCGCCCAGGAAGGAGGCATCGGTGTGCTCCATAAAAACATGTCTATTGAAAGCCAGGCGCTTCAGGTGAGGAAAGTCAAACGGGCGGAGAACGGAATGATCCTCGATCCGGTCACACTACCGGTAACAGCCCTGGTGGGCGATGCACTGGCCATGATGAAGGAGTACAGCATCGGAGGAATCCCCGTAACGAGTCCCGACCGGACCCTTGCCGGCATTGTTACCAACCGCGATCTTCGGTTTGAAAGAGACATGCAGCGGCCCGTGGAAGAGGTGATGACCCATAACGTGATTACAATCAGTGAGTTTACTGATTTTGAACAAGCAGAAGCCATCCTCCGGGAACACAAAATTGAGAAACTTCCCGTTGTCGATAAAATGAACAAGCTGATCGGATTGATCACTTATAAAGA
>CALMDO010000129.1 GCA_937862805.1 uncultured Bacteroidota bacterium | reverse complement strand
AGTAGTAAACAACTTTACCCGGTTTATTCCGTGAATATACGAGCACGTCCTGGGTTTCAATCCGGTATCCTTCGGGTACGTGTTTCACTTTCAGGGTTACCGTATGTTTTCCCTCCTCCAGATCATAGTTCCATGTTACATCGTGGCGGCGTATACGTCCGTTGGAGGGGATTTTTGCCACTTCAAACAAATTCCCGTCGATGAATACCTCCGTTTCAAGGATCTCATCCTTCAGGTTGTTTGCTTTCACCCCCCTGCCGATAAGGACAAAACCAGATCCTTCCACATCGAAGGTGACCTCTTTCCTTATACTGGTCAGTTGAACACCGACAGTTCTTCTGGCAACAGGATAAAGCCCTTCAAAACTCTGTTCAAAAGGCACGCTCTCAGGAGTCTGGTATTTAATTTTTACATCCTCACCGGTGATTTTTCCCCCGTTCCTTTTAATAACCTCTAAAGCATGCCGGAGTCCGGTTTCATATACATGGTTGAGCGACATCTTCGTGTGTGCAAAATCAAGATTTTCCACTTTATCAATTCCCTGTTTCCAGTAATCCGGAATTTTATTATATCCGATCATAGTACCTAAAATTCCGGCGGCGTTGGCCGGGTTACAGTCAGAATCATAACCGCAGCGGGTACTGATATCAATGGTAGCTCCGTAATCGCCTTTTCCGTAGAGCAAACCGATAATAATGTAAGCTCCGTTGATTTTTGCATCGATATTATAGGGTCTGTAAACCCCTTCGGGACACCCTCTGTCGGAGGTCCATTTTTTCTGTGCCTCAAACCAGGCTTTTTTCCAGTCGTCCGGATCTTCCCGGTAGCACTTGATGACATCCATTATGCACTGGTAGTATTCACTCTCCGATGGGATCGTTTTCAAGGCTTCTTCCACGATAAATTCAATGTCGTCGTGAACAAAAGCCAGGGCGTACATGGCTGCCACATACACACCACCATAAACTCCATCCCCGTAATTCATAATGTGGCCGATACGCCAGCCTATCTCTGCCGCCGAGTTGGCCATTCCCGGTGTCATAAGTCCTGCGAAATCGGCTTCAATCTGAAAATCAATATCATCGGCATGCGGGTTGTTTTTCCAATGACCCGATGCAGGGGGCATAATGCCATTCAGAATATTGTACCGTGCGGCCTGGTTGGCATGCCACAACGGGTATCCGGCATTTGCAAAGGTCTTAGCATGCAGAGAATCAGGAGCATCGAGTCCGTATTTGTCAAATACTTCCACAAAAGTCAGATCCATGTACACATCGTCGTACAACCCGGGTGAATTTTTATAATACCATTCCATCCGGGAGTCATCCCAGGGTATCAGGATATCCTCCCCTATCATCGTGCCGTTCCATTTGAATTCGGTCGGTCCTCCATAGGTGCATCCGATCACCTGACCGGCCCATCCTCCCTTTATTTTATCCATCAATACACTTTTTGTAAGGGTATGCGTCTTTGCAGAGGTTTCTTTCGCATTGCATGACGAAATCCCAAGCAAACAACTTAATATCAACAATTTATATGCAGTCATGATAATATATTTAATTGAGTTTCTGATTGTTTGTTACTGGTGAACAGGATCGGCTGCAGGTCAAATTGCGCAACCGTAGGTCTGATTTGCGTTCCTTTATAGATAAGTCTGCAAATAAACGGATTGGCCATTCAGATACTAAATATACCGAACCGAACAAACGATTGTTCAAATCAAACAGCCATAAATCCGGCAGGAGGATTTCCAATCTTCCTGCCGGATGGGCTGCCCATTTACAGTTAATCACACCAAAGGTAATGACCAGCCCGGCCTCTCCCTTTAATCTCCTGCTGTCGCATCATACCCGTAAAACTCCATTTCCCACAAATCGATCCATCCGCTGGAGGAGCGGGAGTTCTTCCAGACAATGGCCAGATACCTGAAATGCTGCATATCCGGCCAGCTTTTCGTCCATGTGGCAGTACTGAAGTAAAAGGTTGTCGTCAGAAAGGTATTTTTGGCAATCGCTGCCGCAAATCCGGGAGAAGTGGCATATTCAGTGCCCGCGTTGGGATCGAAAGGTTCATTTCCCCAATAAATTTCCACCGAATTGCCAAAACGCCTGTTTAAAGTGGCCTGATCCTGGTAAAAGGCAACCTTGTTGATGTAATATGAATCTTTATTCATATCCACCGCCATAATCTTTGGAAAAACATTGGCCAGCGTTCCCTGAGCACTTACCCATCTGTTGCTTCTGTCAATAACGCCATCAAATACTTCTGAAGGCAAAAAGGTACCGTCCCAAATCTGATCAGCAGTAACTTCTACTCCCCATGATTTGCGATCTAAAAGTCCTGAGATGGGATTGGTCGACTTTGTCCAGCCGGTCCAAATGGTATCCAAACCATTAGCCGGGCAATAGCTGGAACTGAATTCAAAGCGTTTGCCACTAACGGCACCGGGCAGGGAGATCTTATTGCTGGCGGCATCCATGATCTGGTCATGCACTACGGTTTCACCATTGGTGTTGACATACCGGAAGCGGGTGGCAATCATCTCATTCGTACCAAAACTCATCACCAGATCAGCAGCAGTACCTTTTACTTCGGCAGAAGAAACGGTGCGTTCAGCATGCATTATCAGCCAGTTTTCCGCATAGGGAGATGCAGAGATTTCGGTCACCATCGACGGATTGCCATTGGAATCAAAGTTCACCAATTGGAAAGTATAGGATCTCTCTTCCAGTCCGTCGACATAAAGTTCAACCCTGTCTCCGGTAAAGTTTGCATAATTGATGTCCCGCACCTCTGTTTTGTTGTTCCAGTATACCTTTGCCGATCTGACCGAGGGGTCCTTAGGCGCATCCCAAACAAGTTTTAAACGTTTAAATCCAGAATATATCGCCAGACCATTCGTCTTCTGAGGATACACATATCCGCCTTTCTTGACGAATTCCTGGTATATGTTATCCTGGTCCTTACAGGAGTATAAACCTACGCCTATAAAAAGGGCCAAC
Organism: uncultured Bacteroidota bacterium; assembly: GCA_937862805.1. GTDB lineage: Bacteria > Bacteroidota > Bacteroidia > Bacteroidales > FEN-979 > CAIVAT01. The sequence goes on along the minus strand of CALMDO010000129.1, from coordinate 8,197 downwards.
AGAATATATAGACTCTTCTTCATGTTAATCTGCATTTTTATAATAATCACATCATTTGCCATACACTTCAAGAATCTGCCCGAATGGGGTGATCTCACCCAACTGGATCTGCCCGACAGTAGCCTTGGTTTCCCAGGTAACGAAGGTGTTCAGAATTACGACACGAAGATAGCGCAGCTCATCATAGGCATGCTCATTCTTGGTATCGTCCATTTCAAACTCGGTACCGGTATTGATCATGATACGATCTTCGGCCGTGTAGGAACCAGGGACTGTTCCATCAGGATTGTAACCCGAAGGTCGGGGTTGTTCATAATACCCCAGTTTAAACCAGGTATTATCAAATCCATGCTCGTTAGTGGGAACCACTGCGCCGGTCGGACCCATACTTCCCCAGAACTCAAATTCACGGGGATGAGCACCAGACCAGAGCGCATAGTCGATACGTGCCATCTTTCCGATCCGACTAAGCTTCGCACGAACGCCGAGATCGATAGTAAACCATTGGGGCATCGGATTGCTACTGGTACTTGCATAGAAGTAGGGAGCAGCAGATACCCCTGACCCATCCCACAAACCCTGGATGGGGTACAACGACGAATTGGTAGAAAACGAATTGTCATCCCCGGGATTGTAATACTTGAACAGTTTCTTGTCAAGAGCGACTTCCATTAAGGGCTTTAAAGCCTTGACCAGTGTATCGGATTTATTGCCCCATCTGTCCCGAATGTAAACACCGAAGATGGTTCTAACGTCTTGCAGACCACGCCGGGGCAGGAAGATGTCCTCAGATGCGGTAAACATGGTCGTCACCTCAACCCATTTCTTGGATTTATCAGGAAGATTCATATTGACCGTGTCTTTATCGGCAAGCAGAACAACAGCCAGATCAGCCTTGGAGGTATTGTTCATCACATGAACCTTGATTCCTCCAAAACCCTCCATAATATCAAACTTAACCGTTTTCACTGCCGCTGGCAAAGGATTGATGGTCACCTCGACCGGGGTGGAAGTGACTTCGTTCACATTGAATGAACTTACCTGAACCAAATGTTTCAACGTATCCGAATAACCTACAATCACAAGGCTGTCGAGATAACGGGAGATTTTTGTATTGACGATTTCTCCGTTACGTTCATATTTAGCAACCACACCCTTCAGGTTGTCATCATCAGGAATTTTTACCCTGATGACAGCGCCTCCCGGAATCGCGGTAACCTGGGTAACCTCAACCGATTTGGGTGCCGGTATGGAGCCATCAATCTGGTCAATCCGCCCGGTTTCCTCACAACTGAAATAAATCAGTAGAGTTGTGAATGCCAAACACGTTAATATAATTTTTTTCATATCCTATTTATTTTATCCTGGTTAAACAATTACCATCCTAAGTTCTGAATAAGATTCGGATTCTTTTCAAGTGTTGTAGTTTGAATCGGCCAGAAGTAGTTTTTCTGGGTAAAGGGCTGTTCGGCAATCAATACTTTCCGGTAATACTCTTCAGGCTGCGATGCAATCACTTTGAAACCATAAATATTCTTTGAATATTCCATATTGGCCTCTTTCCAGCGACGAAGATCCCAAAAACGCTGGCTTTCAAAAGCAAACTCATTCAGACGTTCCCGGTGAATGATCTCGCGCATACCAACTTTGGTATTATATCTGCCGGGAGAAGTGCTGTATTGATCCCATGAGCTCTTGACATCGGGAATCCCGGCACGTTCCCTGACCGCATTGATATAATCAAACATTTCGCTACTGTGCGCCCCACCGGGACCTTCCGCCTCATTGATTGCTTCAGCATACAACAGATAGAGGTCGGCCAGACGAATCATCGGCCAGGGATACCAATAGGTGGACAAAGGACTACCATTTGCACCAATCCGGTTACGATAAGGATACATCTTTTTCGGATAATAACCGGTCAGAGGCCCTGATTCATTGCTGCTCTTTGCAAGCGCTTTACCCATCCGGCATTCAACATCAAAGATATCTTTCGGTTTCAGGTCGTTGAAGTTGGTCAGTGCACCGACCCATTTGCCGCCATCAAAACCCAGGGACGCATAAAAACGTGGTTCCCGATCGAAGTTCAACTGAATAGTAGTATACCCCTCTTCGAGGTAATAGGCATGAGCCTGATCACCATTACGAAGTGCGTATTCATTCAATCCCAGCCGGTTTTTATCAAAATTGATTGGTAAACCATGACTGGTATAAAATTGTTCGGCGATTTTCAGGGGGACACCAATGAACGCGTAGCAACTCAGAGAGTGTGCCCAGCCCAATGTCTTGTACTGAATATTAGGTTGAGTCAGCTGCTGCCACATCCCCAACTGGGTGGAATTGCTTTGCGTATTGCCCCATATGATTTCTTCGTTCCATCGCTTGCACATCACCCCACGTAAGGTGAAGTCGAGGCGCAAGGTGTCGTTTACCCGGTATTCATCATCATAGTTATACAGTTTGACATTGGCCTGGGTACACAGATCTATCGCTTCCTTACAAGCAGTAGCAGCATCTTGCCAGCGCTTTTGCAGGTCCGCTTCAGATTTGTTTTGTGAAAACAACTGAATGCCCCGGCTATCCACAAGGGAAGCCTGATCCATGTTGTTGCTAAAAAGTGGACTGGCAGCATATACCATAACGCGTGCTTTTAGCGAGGCAGCAATAAGTTGGTTGATACGACCGTATTCATCGACCGAAGGATTGACCAACGGAAGGTCCGGAATGGCCTCATTCAGGAGTTCGATCACATAGTTAAAGCCTTCATCGACCGGATCACGGTAAACACGTACATCTTCAACGCTGGCATCAATAGGAAGACTCTTCTTAATAATTGGTATCGGACCCCATTTGCGGATCAGATTAAAATGGTAGTAAGCTTTGAGAAACTTAGCCTCAGCCTTCCACTGCAATTTTTCCCACTCTTCCATATCAGGGACGACATCAAGATTATCGATCAGAATGTCACAGCAGCGGATACCCTGATACATGGAAGCCCAGTCATTGGCATAAACCGTACTTGCACTTTGTAATCCCCTTGCAATCTGAAACATTGAAGAGGGGACCCTGCCGGTTGTATTGGAGACACTCCGGCCCACCAGATCCCAAAGTTCATCGCCACCCAACAGGGCTGGATCGTAACCGGAGGTCCCCTCCTCCGTCATGAAGGAATAACAGGTCCCCAAATAACGTTTTGCTGTGGAACGCAAGTTGAAAGCCGTCTCAATGGTAGCAAGACCATCATTGGGGACCACATCCAGGTATTCGCTACAGGATGACATACCGGTCAGTGTTACAATGCCAGTTAACACCAAAACCTTAATTTTATATAATAGTTTATACATCATCTTGATTATTAAAATGTTACATTTACTCCAATATTGAACGTTCTCTGTATAGGATAATTAAGACCAGAACTCCCCATTTCAGGATCCCACATCTTGAAATGACTCCAACTAAAAAGATTGGTACCCGTCACGTACAAACGAAAGTTAGCGATGTGGAATTTCTCTGTCCATATATTAGGAAGGGTGTAACCCAATTCAATTTGTTTCAATCTGAGGAAGGAACCATCGCGCATCCACCAGGTACTTACTTGTGTATTGTTGTAATTCCGGTATGCACTGTAACGTGGCCAGAAGGCATAGATGTCACGGTTATCCTCCGACCAGTGACTCTCATCGATATCCTTTAAGAGCTGTGTATCCCCGACAAACGGAGACATGTCGGACGCATCAATCCAGAATGATTCATTCGCTAGACCCTGGAAAAAAACCGAAGCATCCACGCCTTTATAGCCGGTGGAGATTCCGAATCCGTATATGATTTCAGGAGTTGTGGGGTTACCAATCGGCACCTGGTCGGCTTCCGAAATCACACCGTCCTTATTGACGTCGGTATATTTGATATCTCCTCCGCCGTACTGTGAACCGAAAGCTTTCTGGGACGGACTGTTTAAAGCTTCGTTATCATCTATAAAGAGCCGTTCAGCAATATACCCCCAGGTTTGTCCAATGGGGTATCCTGCGTGCATCCGCCAGTATTCCTCGTACTCAGGTTCTTCATATACCTTGTATTTGCTGGTGGAGTAGGTAAAGTTGGCACGGGCCGATGACCAGAAGTTCTTGTTCCAGCTCTGTTTATAGTCAGCCTGAATATCCACCCCCCTGGCCGTTGCCTTACCAATGTTGGCCGCAATGGATGATTGAAGCCCCATGGTATTGGGGATATCAGCACGGGTCATAAAGATGTCTGAACGATCTTCAGTAAAATATTCGGCAATCACATCGACTTTACCAAACAAACCAATTTCTGCAGCATAATTCTTTTTCAACGACTTTTCCCAGGTGATGGCATCGTTGGCATACCGTATTACAGAGATACCTGTGGAGGAAACGCCCCGGTTTTCACCGAAATAGGAGGATCTGTTTTTATCGTTCATATTCATTTCCGACAAATAATAGAAACGGTTTGACGCCGAACCGATATTGTCGTTCCCCACCAAACCGTAAGAATAGCGTAGTTTCAGGTTGGTGATCACTTTCTTCAGGGGATTAAAGAAATCTTCTTTGGAAACTACCCAGGCGAGACCGAAAGAGGGGAAGAAACCCCAGCGGTGATTCTTTGAAAAACGCTCTGAACCATTATAACCGAAGTTAAATTCAGAGAAGTACTTGCCATTCCGCCCATAGGTAAAACGGCCTGCCAGACCGGCGTTACGTGAAGGGAGTGACAACTGAAGCGAACCGGCATTGGCTTCAAGCCCCTCACGAACGGTAAATACCAGCAACCCGCTGAGACTGTTTAGTCCGAATTCGCGGACCCAGTTCAAACGGTTTTCAGAATACATCGTACTGATCACATTCTTTTCACCCTCACCGTAGGTCAGGTAATCGGTTCCATTTTCATTCAGACGGGTAATATGATATTCTCCCGTAAAGGAATCATAACTATCCATCGTATACCAATAAGGCGCAAAGCTGCGAAAAATAGAAAAGTCGGAATAACGGGTCAGGTTAAAGAGTGTCATAAAGCTCATCCCCTTGGTAATAAAATCAAGCTTTTGGTTCAACTCTACCGCAGCAATCATCTGCGAACGGTTATAATCCTTGTAACCACGGACCATTTGAGCATAGGGATTGATATAACCGCCATCATCGTAGTTGCCGAACATGATATGCTTGATACCTATATGTTCAGAATCTTCAGGATAGTAAGCAGGGAACAAGACCGGATCAGAGTGCATCACCTGATTGTATACTGAGCTCCCTCCGTTGAGAGGGCCTGTATAGTTGTCAAAGTTTCCGGTCAGCCTGACTGACAACTTGGTTGTCGGGCTGGTGTTGATGTCCACGTTGGCACGCAGGGTATAGTTTTTTGAATCGATGTTGTTGTTGAATGAGTTGCGGTTGTCAACATTCAGAATACCCGCATCCTGCGTGATAGCTCCCGATACATAGTACGAAGATACCTTACCTCCCCCCCGGATCGACAGGTTGGCACGCTTGCTGCTCGCGTAATCCTTGAACAACATTTTATACCAGTCGTTAGCCGGATAAATCAGTCGATTGGCATTAGGTTTGCCGGTCTGCTCAATCTTGTCGTTGCTGTACATTAAATCTCCCAATGGGTCCCGGGTAGCTATCGCTTCGTTGTAGGACTTCATATAGGTAACCGGATCAGCCAATTTAATGTTCTGAGTAGGAGCAGAAATGGATGTTTCCAAACGGGCAGAAATCTTTGCAGGACCTTCCTGTCCCCGCTTGGTGGTTACATAAATCACGCCGTTTGCCCCACGTGCTCCATAGAGTGCAGTGGCCGTAGCATCTTTCATGATGGAGAAACTCTCGATGTCATCGGGCCGAAGACGGGCTAGGTCCGTACTTGTCAGTTCAATATTGTCAATCAGAATAAGCGGCCGGGTGTTAGCTCCGAATGTGGTAATCCCCCGAACGAAAAAGTCCGCGTTATCCTGCCCGGGTTCCCCCGAACGCTGATATGCAATGACACCGGCTACGTTACCTGCCAATGCCGTAGTCAGGTTGCTTGAGGGAACCTTCAGTTCGGAAGGACTGACGGTTGTAATGGCTCCAATCACACTCTCCTTCTTCTGTTTTCCAAACGCCACAACGGTTACTTCATCCAATTCACTGGCCATGGGTGCCATCTGAACCTCCACATACGTTTTGTTCCCAACTGGCACAGTCTGCGATTCCATGCCTATAAAGGAGAACACCAGTTTATCGGTGGCGGAAACCTTCATTTCAAAGGTTCCGTCGACATCTGTGGTCACCCCCCTCGGCGAATTTTCAATAACAATGGTCACTCCCGGCAAAGGCAGCCCGGTTTCTTTTTCCAGGACGCGTCCCTTTACCGAGATTTGCTGAGCCAGCAAATGCAATGGAACGATCATCGAGAAAAAGAGCATCAACAAAGCTAAACTACGTTTTCTTCCCATTTCACTAAGAATTATATTGGTTGTTTTGTATTAAAGAGATCCATTCCACCGCATGCCGAGCCCTATCAGTTCTTGTGATTTTGCTTAAGGCCTCTGGCAGGTTTAGCTGAATCCGGTTTTGTTCCACACTCGTACCTCTTTTTTCATGTGTAATAGTACTATTAATTTTGATTTGTACAAACGTTTGTTCTTGAAAAAATGGAAATTTTTCCCAAAAAATGGCCCTTGCAGGAAAAATATTTGTTAAATAACTGTTTACCTGTCTATTATCCTCCACATTCCAACTGAGGCTTAAACCAAGCCCCCTTTGGGTACCGGACATTTAGCGAATGTTATCAGTAAAACCCGCAAAACTCACAATCAACTTATCTTCAGACAAGTAATTCGTTGTTTCCCAAATCCTGGAACCCGTGGATTGCCGAAGTTGTACGAACGTTTGAGCTTTTTCGTGCTTTCCTTATGTTATTTGATAAAAAATATACAAAAAGTTACAATCACAGATATCGCTGAGAAGACAGGTCTCTAAACCACGACTGTTTCAAGGGTGCTTAGCGCTAAGGGCGACCAATTCCGCATCAGCAAAGATTCACAGCAGAAAATTCTGGAAGGGGAAAATGCAGGTGAGGTGGTTGATGATGATCTGGGGACCTGGTACCGGGAATTATTTACACCCTGTGTGACCGCAGGATTAATAAAAGCATCTGACCCGACGGGATACAGAATCGGACAGGCTTTTATCAAAGGGTCAAAGCATACTCCGCTAAATCCTGAAGCCGTTCGTGATGCAATGCCTATCCTGTTTGATTTATTGAGGAAAGAAACAGAACCCGGTGTTCGGGCAGTCCTTGGACATTTCGTACTGGTCTAAAAAGTTTCAGTAATATTTCAGCAGTAATAAAAAAAAGCTTCGACATGTATTCGTATATCAATACATTACCGAAGCTTTCGTGTAGCCTCACCGGGAATCGAACCTGGATTTACGGTTTAGGAAACCGCCGTTCTATCCGTTGAACTATGAGGCCCTGATTTGCGGTGCAAAAATAGGAAATTAAAGCAACCCCGCCAAACCTCCCCGAAAATAATTAGCAGGGTAAGAGGGCCAAAGTCCTGAGGAACCTTATGAAGAGCGGGCCGTAAAGATCAGGGGTCAGGCTGCAGAGGTCAGGCTACAGGGGTGAGGCCTGGGCTTAGCGGCGGCCGCGGCCACCCCATCTGCCACGGGGACAGGCCCCCTGGCCACCTCCACGACCCGACTGCCGGGCCCATCTCCCCTGCCCCTGACGCGGTTGGTTCTGGTCAAATACGGCCTTCTGTTCTTCAGTGAGCAGTGCGCGTACCTTTTCACGGTGAGCAGCCACTTTTTCATCCACAGCAACCTGATAGGCTTCCCTGGTAGAGTATCCTCCCGTTTTCCGGCGTTCGGCACGCATGGCATCCATTTCGCTCCGATGGGCTTTCTCCAGTGCCGTGATCTCACTCTTTTGCTTTTCCGTAAGACCGGGAATGGCCATACAACAGGAACCATCTCCCGACCAGTAACCCTTTTGTGCCAGGGCATTCATACTTGCAGTCATTACCACTGCCATCACCATAACGATGATCCATCCATTGTTCTTTCTCATGACTTAACGATTAAATTAATACAATATACATTGATGACTTCGGTGACCCGAAGGCTCTCTTTCCCCTCACTCCCCGGAACCGTGAAGGTTCTTTTTTCCTGGCTGGCCGGTATTGGCC
>CALMDO010000128.1 GCA_937862805.1 uncultured Bacteroidota bacterium | reverse complement strand
AGGCTGGCCCGTAACAGGGAGCGGTGTGTGAAACACCCGGGACAAAGCATTGGCAAAAACGACTTCATCCGGGAAAAAGACATGGCCCCGTGCCACGAAGTCACGGATTTCGGCGGCGGCTGTCAGGATAGAAGGTAAGATGGGATAGATGGGTTTGCAGGATGATTTCATTTTCTGATCCAGCAATTCGTAAACATCGAAAACAGTCGTTAATCCCGGAGTTCCGAAGATGACGGCCATTCCGTCTATTTCGCTGAAACGTTCCGTATAATCGAGGATGGTACCCAATTGGGCGGCGGTTCCCGTGGCCAGGAAATCGATCGGGTTGGCTACCGAAGAGCCCGGAAAAAGTTGCGATAACAACTCGGCGGCCGCGTGATCTTTGATGGGTGGGACATTCATCCCACCGTTTGACAACGCGTCGGTCAGCATTACTGCAGGTCCTCCGGCGTGGGTGATCACGGCCATGTTTTTACCCCGAAGTTCGGGGAAAGTGAAGACTGAAGCCACGTTGATCAGGTCTTCCCGTCCATAGCACCTGACAATCCCCGCTTTTCGGAAAAGTGTATCGACTGCGACATCCGGGCTGGCCAGCGCGCCGGTATGGGAGGAAGCCGCCCGACTACCGGCTTCGGAGGATCCGGCTTTGACTGCAGCGATCCTGCATCCCTTTCGTATAAGGGAGGAGGCATGGTGAAGCAGCATTCCGGGCTTTGAAATATTTTCGATATAGAGCAGAATGATTTTCGAACTGTTTTCCGGATCAAAGGTTTCGTCGAGATGGGCCAATACCTCCTCTACTCCGAGCTGGGCGCTGTTTCCTACTGAAAAAACCCTTGAAAAGGTTAAGCCCTTCTGGATTCCCGCTTCCATGATGAAGACGGCGGTCGCACCGGAACCCGAAATGAAATCACAACCCTGCTTGTTCAATACTGGTACCGGCTGGGTGAAGATTCCGGTGTAAGCCGGGGTGAGAACGCCGATACAGTTGGGGCCGATTAGTGAGCCACCGGTGCGGTTGATGGTTTCGACCAATTGTTTTTCAAGTGCTTTTCCCTCTGCATTTTCCTCGCTGAAACCTGCTGAAAGCACAATGAATCCGCGGGTTTGCTTCTGTGTTGCCAACAGTTCCACAGTATCAGGTATGAACCGGGCAGCGATGGCAAGGATGGCCAGGTCAACCTGCGGTAGTTCCGCCGGGTCGCGATAGCAACGGATACCCTGAACTTCCGCTTCTTTCAGGTTGGTTACATAGAGTTTTCCCTGAAAACCACCTTGGATAAGGTTACGCAGGACTGCTCCACCGGGTTTGTGGATGTCGTTGGAGCCTCCGATAACGACGATTGTTTGAGGATTCAGCAGAGAAGGATGGATCATGGGTCGAATTTTTTGCTAAAATACCAAATTCTCCCGGAAGGA
>CALMDO010000127.1 GCA_937862805.1 uncultured Bacteroidota bacterium | reverse complement strand
AAAGACCGACAATCTTTTTATTGTCAGCCTTTTAATCAATTTTACCGGTGACCCCCAAGGGGTCATATAGCATACTTTGAAAATCAGGGTCATATCTTTGAAATACCCGTTATCACTGAATAATCTTTAATGCACTTTACAAGTGGTTACACGCCGTTAATAACTTTTACTGACAAACTTGTACAAGAAGTTGACAGTTTAGTATCTTTGTACTGACAAAAAAAACAGCACAAATTATGGCATCAGTTATCTTCTATCCGGACAAAGAGAAAAACGGCAAAGCTCTTTTACTTATCTCATTTACCTTTAATCATAAGCGTTTGAGACTTTCAAGCGGGGTCCATGTTCCCGTTGCCAAATGGGATCAGGAAGCACAGAAGGTCAAGCCGTTAAAAGATTTTACAGATGAAAACAAGAGGCTTCGGGAAACTGTCAACTTTTTTCTTGATAAATATGATGAGCTTTTTCCCAAGGGAATCAAGCTTTCTACGGAAGAAGTCCATCGAAAAGCCTTGGAGATGACAGAGGCTTTTAGAGTTTTTACCGGAAGGAAAAAAGCAGAAAGGATAAAGGAAATCAATTTGTACAACTATTTCGATTTTTTCAACGAAAGGTATAAGAATAAGATCAGCAAAGCTCACCTGGATCACTATAATGGATTGAGAAATCACATGCAGGAATTCGAGGCAAAGGAATCCTTCCGGGTTGACTTCGATACCATAGGGAAGGATTTCTACATCAAGTTCACGGATTACCTAAAAGCAAAAGGATTCAAGCCAAATACAATCGGAAGCCACATTAAAAGAATCAAACGACTTATGAATGAAGCGAACCAGGATAACCTGACCACAAACAAGGACCATCAGAAAAGGGATTTCAAAGTCCTGAAAGAAGATGCCGACACCATTTTTCTGAATGAGGCTGAAATCAAAATGCTTTATGAGATGGAAATCGAATTCCCGGGATACCGGAGGATACGTGATATTTTCGTGCTAAACTGCTATACCGGGCTAAGACATTCCGATTGGCATAAAGTCACTAAAGAAAAAATAGAGAACGGGAAATTGTATGTTTTAACCCAAAAAACAAAGGAACCCGTCATCATACCGGTAAAACCGCTTGTCAAGGAAATACTGGAAAAATATGAATCCATTTATATTCCCTCGAACCAGAAGACAAATGATTCTCTGCGTTGGATCGGCGAAAAAGCCCATGAGAAAGAACTTGGCAACGGGAATAAAAAAAAATGGCTTGAGATCAGAACACATACCGCCAGGCGATCATTCGCCACAAATGCTTATCTGGCGGGCATCCCAATGCGTGATATCATGCAGATCACCGGTCACAGAACGACCGATTCATTCCTTAAATACATCCGGGTGACTAAATTGGAGACGGCTGAAAAACTTAAGGATCATCCTTTTTTCTCTTAAAAAAGCAGATCAATAAACCGTACAGGTAAGAATCACGGTCAGTACTCCCAACACTTCACCACCCCCTGCCGGAGGTTCAGTCCCGGTACCCCCGGTTGCCCCTCCTTCACCCGGTGTGTCATCATCCCCCGAACCGGACGCTATACTCAGATAAAGCCAGTCATCCATATCCAGACCGGGATGATCAATGGTCGTGTACTCACTACCGTCATAGGTGGCAGCCATGGGCCTGTCGGTTATATTTGTTCCGGCCTGGTTGACATTTCCCCGGGTTTCGATATTAAAATATACCTTGTCCTCAGTGCTGAATTGAGCATCGACCCTGACACCAATGAGATCTTCGTAAAGTCTGATCATGATGGCTCCCGAACCGGGAGAGGGATTGAGGATCGTTGTGATAAACTGCCTGACCTCACTCCCTCCCCCACTGGATGAACTGCCCCACGGAATCCAATGAGTGCCGTTCCAAATGTAGGCTTTGAACTGTGCTGAATTGAAATACAACTGCCCTTCTACCGGATTTTGAGGAAAATCCGGTAGATTATGCAGGACAGCATTCATAAGTTGGTTCTGCCGGATGTCCAGATTCGTCTTGAATACAGGCATATCTCTGTTTTAGTCTTATCCGACGATAATGATCTGGCCTGTCATGGCAGTTGTTGAGTTCCAGGTAACATCTCCTGAAGCAGAAATAGAAATATCGGCTTCAACCGCGTAGCGGACCGAGGAAATGATTTCGTAAATCATAACGATCGGGTCAGTTCCACAACCATGAACTACTGCTGTGATAGTACCGGTCCCGGCTGATGAAATCGCGCCGACATATTTTTTGGTATGCCCGGTGATCTTGGTATCGACATAGGTCCTGGTCGCTTTCTGGGTAGGTAGCTTCGCATCGCTGTTTGCAGAAAGCGTGCCGTCAGCATCGATCACAGCGGATTTGAAATTGGCGATATCGATGTTGCCGATGGTGTTCTGACCGGCATCGATGGTTTTGTTGGTAAGGGTTTGGGTCGCCGTAAGTTTAACGATGTCGGTACTTTCGGTGTTGTCAATACCATCGAAATCGGCAGCGGTGATGCCCGAACTCTTTGTCACGTTGGCGATGACCATATCCCCTATGTTCACTCCCGGGTTGGAAGGGGTGTTCACACCAGAGGTCGTGCCGGCAACCGTAACTTTCCAGAACCAGCCTTTCTGAATGGCGGTTATTCCCTGGGCGGCGATGGTCTGGCTGCCACTAAAAGTGCCTTTGTAAACCATACCGGAAGTGATCTGACCCTGGATGTTGGCAACCTGACCGTCGACATAGGTCTTGGTTGCCTTCTGGCTGGCAACCTTGACATCCGAATTAGCGCTCAGGGCGCCGTCAACATCAAGGTACGAAAGGGGCATTTGCTGAATATTATCAACATTGCCCAACCCTACCTGAGACTTGGTCGTCGAGTGCGGGTTGGATGTTGATGCCATGTGCGTGTCGATGGTCGCATGGGTATTTGTTCCGCGATTGACCAGGGAACTGTGATCAATCGCCGTGGGATCGACCGACCTGACCCATGCAGTGCCGTTCCAGTATTTCTCGGTGTTGTCGGTCGTATCGAAATACTTCTGGCCTTTGACAGGGCTTGAAGGCGCCGTAGCAAGATTCTGAATAACAGCATTCTGCAATTCATTTTTAGTTAAGTCCAGGGGGACAAGAACTTTTTTTGCCATTGTGTCTGTTTTTGGATTAAAAGATAAGGTTAACTGTAAATCAACTTTCCGCTTGCCGGCGGGTTCAGCCGGATGATCATTTTGTCGGTCGATTCATGCGTGACTTCAGGGATCAGCTCGCGGCCGGTCGTATCAACCACCATCACTACCGGATACTTGTGAAGGTTGTGCTCCACACTGATCTCGCTTTGGTTGATGAATGACTGAACCACCTGATCAATCGCCACACCGCCGCCACCGCCCCCGGTTCCGCCGTTACCCGAGGCATCGATTATACGATACAGGTAAAACAACTCGATCTTGGCGCTCCCGGACCTGGGATTTGAACCACCTGACAGGCAAACATAGACCGGGGTGTTCTTAAAGATCTGTGTCGAGAACACGGGGGTCATGCGCTGGATGGTTTCAGACTGCGACATAATAAAGGCTGCCGGGAAAAATCCCCAGTCCTGCGATTCGGTATCACCATCCGTTGTTACATTGAAAAACTGATTGGAATTGATCTGAAGCCCGCCAACGGGAGGCGCCCCGGGAGTGATCTTTGCGATCATCGAGATCAACTCAATGATCTTACCGCTTCCCGGAGCCGGTACAATGATATTTATATCTGTCAGAAAATCGCACTCCTGTTCAGGGATCAGATGATAGCCCGCGATCACGGGTGAAGATTGGATATTGAACAGGAAATTGTAGAGTTCAGAAAAATTTTCGTTGATCTTGTTCCCTCCTACCCGGAGTTTGTCACCCCTTTTGTCGCCCGGGACGATCCCGAGGTTTATTTCTTGTCTTGACATAGTTAGAATGTTACCTGGTCAAATGTTATCTCCATATCATCGAAACTTATTTCCATGTTATCCCAGGTCAGAATTTCTGGCGGAACAACAGGATTGGCGGAGCTTTCAGGGTGATGAAGAGAGAAAAATGAATTCTGATATGCCCGCTCGTACTCGATCTCAAGGTTGTAGAGATATTCTCCGTCCTTGAGGAAAGGGGTCACCTTGGCTGTCTTTACAACGATCCGGAAAAGCTCTTTTCCAATCTGCTCGTAGCTTTCAGTGGATAACAGCAGTTCCCTCAGGCAGTTCTTTTCCGTCAGTGTGATCCAGCCTGAATTTGCCTTGCAACTCTCGGTCTCTTTCGCGCTGAATTGCCTGGAAGGGGCGTTGAAGAAGGAATATTTCTCCTCCCGGATGGTGATCCCGGTTGCCCTTTCGTACTCCAGGGAAAGCTCCGTTTTTCCCAGGAACCGGAACGTATCGTAAGCCGAAAAGGAATTCCTGTAAAAGAAGACCTTTTCGTTGTCAAAGACCCGGTTATCATAGATAAAAATGCGGCGCTCGGACAGGTACTCATCATCGCTGTCCATGAGCATTACTTCCCAGGATCTGACCATTTTCTTGTACACGGCATTGACAAGGTTCAGGTGATCAAACCCGACCTTGAATTCGGCAACGGAATACGGTGTAAAAGCAACCATGGGCGTTGCGTTGATGATCTTGTGACTTCCGTCAGTGAAGTTCACGATCACAACCAGCCGGTACTGAACGGCTGAAGGGTTATCCTGAAAAAGGAAGAAGAGTTTCTCCGTGACACCGCTGCGGGAGTATTTCGTCTGTGGGAGCCAGGTCAGGAACTTGTATTTGTTCTCTTCAATTGAGAAGTAGTCCTGGCACTTTTCGTTCAGGCTGGCCAGAAGCTCACGGTTCAGCCCACCTGCCAAAGCATATTTCCAGGTGGTCGATTGCAGTCCCTTGACATGGCCGGCGATGCTTTCGGCAAACGAGACCCTGTACTTCAGAAGGTAATCCCATCCGTGCATTTTCACGTTTCCTGTCAGCTCGGGGAATTCAAAGCGATTGAGCTGCCAGGTCGAGAACTTCGACGATAGGTAATCCGAGATATCAAACCTCGCGCAGCCGATGAAATCGGCAGGTTTGAGATCCTCTCCTATCGCCTCACCGTACGCATCACGGATCAGGCACAGGATGCTGAAAAAGTCCCGGTAAACAGTATCGGCGCCCGCTGTGTTTGTTCCCTGAGCTACGCCTGAGACTCCGATATCAGTCAGCGTGATCGAATATTCATCACCGGGATTCTTTGCCTGAAGCGTGATCTTTCTTTCGGCCGCTCCGACCGGGCCAAGCGTTACGGTGTAATATTTCTGGATATCGTAATTCTCAAGGAAGCACTGGTAGATGTTGCCGGCAAAGTCATTGAAAGTCTGACCGTAGTAAGCCACCTCGAACAACTGCCCATCGAATCCCGTAAAGCCTGCCGATTTGAAGACAAGGGTTTTCCCGGCAAACTTCAAAGTAAACTGATGGCCTTCAATGGTATCGATGCCCGAGACGATCATCTCAAAATGAGCGCAGGAACCATTTGAGACCTGGTAATCCGATGAGCAGGCCTCAAAAATGACAGGGTTCCCGGCAAAAGAGATAAGACCGGGGCTTTCGGTGATGTCGATCATGGTGCAATAGTACCATGACTGAATAGAGAAATAAAGGACAGGATCAGGGAGAGGTGAAGCACTTTAACAGTGCAGGCTTTATCGAGGATTTGGTCAGGGTGACAGCAATCTCGCTCACCAGGTAATTGATCCCGTTCATGCGGTAACGCTTGGTGAAGTCCATGGTTTTGAGTTCTATGAAATCCATCTGCTTTTCGATCCTGACGGTCTTTCTTGTCTTGATGATCCAATCGACCCAGTCTTTCCAGAAAAGATTGAAAATGCCTTGAGAACCTGCATATCTGAGGGAGAGATTGCTGCCATCGGCAAATCCCCTCAGTTCTGAAGGCGTTGCCCATCCACCAGTCATACCAACCCAGAAAAGCCGGGGTGTGATCTTGTCCTTGTCAGTCCCCGGGTTGCCGCAACTGACGACTCCAAACCGGTCATACAACGAAGAGAAGCATGTCTCGAACTTGTTCTTTTCATCACCATATTTATAGAAGAACTTATCGGTCAGCGCCGGGCCGTTTGGCAACTGCTGCCACTCGATCAGAAAGGTGATCCCGTTCACCCCGAGCTGCCACCATGTATTCGTGTCCACTACATAATAGATGTCTCCCAGCAAGGTAAAGGGATATGGAGGGATCTCAGAGAAGGTCCCGACAGCGCCGCGGATGAAATCCGTGATCTCTTTTTCTGCATCCAA
>CALMDO010000126.1 GCA_937862805.1 uncultured Bacteroidota bacterium | reverse complement strand
ACTATCGCGGAGACCATCAGGACTGAGTGCCACAGCATATAAACTGTCCTCTCCTACCCAAAACGAAACGGGTTTACGTATTTTCAGGATGTTGTCCTGAAGGACGGTAGCCTGGAGGATTGTGTTGCTCCGGATCGTCCAGGACAGGGTTGAAGGAGCATACAAAGAACTGTCTACCAGTGTATTCAGCTTATAGTTTTGGAAAGGTTCGTTGGCTGTAATCACCTGGGGTGGTGCTTTAGACAGGGTCAGGAAACCTGAGGACCTCAGCTCCATCCCACTGATCTTCAGGGTATCATCAACTGGTGATGGGTTTCTGATTACGATATTGGCCAGTGTGACCGATTGCGGGACAGTAATAACCTGCATCTGCTTTACCCAGTAGGTTGAGTCAACAGGTATCGTAAGCAACCGGGTTTCGCCGGTTTCAGGGAAGGTGAAGAGAACTTCGATTTGTCCGGCTGAAGGGTTGGTTCTTTTGACCCACAGGGAGAATTTGTTGTCTCCTTTTTCGAGACCAGCTAAAAGGGAGACCTGGCAGATAGTTCCTGATCCCTGAAGTTGAAAGGAGCAATTACCGCTTTCCGGTACGCCATCCTTTTTATTATAAACCCCGGGGATACTCAAGCTTTGGTCGAAACCATCAGGGAATCCGTCACCATCCAGATCGACATTTAATTTGGGGAAAACATTGACCAGTTTTCCAGGCAGGCTGTCGTAAAGAATGTCACTCCATTTTCTGTAAGTCTGGACAGGAATATTCTTGGTATAGCACCATTTGAGCAGGCTGTCGAGCCGTTGAAGATAAGCGTTCCATTGGCCCGGATCTTCGGAAAAATAAGAGAGGTCAACCTTTACATAATGTTTGGCGAAGAAATTGGCTATGCGGTTTTTGTTCCACTGAAATGAGTAATTCTCAATAGAAATATCTCCTGTGGGGATGGCAAATTGCTTGACACCGACAGGGTTGTATTCGTTGTAGCAGAAAAAAGCCTGGTTCGCCGGGGTGGAACCTGCCGTAAATCCGAGTGAATCACCAAGAAAACTCTTCATGTTATAGGCTGTGATCCAGGGCATTTGTCCGGTGGGTTGCACCCAGGTCGTGGGTCGGGGAATGTTGATGGCGTCGTAAATCCTTAAACTTTCTCTGCCGAGGAGTTCAATGGCTTCAGGGTGCATATATACATCCCTCGGGGTCAGTTTGTGGTATTTTACATTACCATAAAAGGCAAAGTTAACAGGTTCTGCCCAGAAAGATTTGATTTTTAAGGTATCCGGATCAAAGGGGTTGATATTTTTAAGGTCATACCATAGAAAAGGTCTGCCAAAGGGGTTCAGGTAAAGGGCAAAATAGTAAGGAGTGCCATTGAGGTCTCCGAATTCACCATTGGCGTGACTGATGATGGTGTTCCCTTCGAGGGTAACCATTCCTTCGTTGTGATTTTTAGTCGTGTCGATGGCCGTATATTTCAAACAAACCTGTTGTCCTGTGAAATGGTCGACACCCCAGTTACCAGCGTACAAAGTTGTATCCTGGATATTGAGGAGATTAAAAAAATGAGTCTGATGCGTAGGGGTATTATCCATGATTTCATGTCCCTGCGAGGAGAAATAGCGCAAAGTACTAACATAAGTTGTATTGATTGGCAGAGACCAGGAAGAGATACCCAGGCAGAATTTTTTCTGATATTTTTGAAAAACAGCGTAATATTGATTTAATTTTTCGATTGAAGGATTGTTATCAACCCGGAAGCAGACCCCACCCGATTTTGAATTTTGTTGTGCAACGGCCGGGGTTTGAATCACGAATAAAAGCAGCAGGAGGAAAAGGCAACTTCTCCATGGCATTCTCACGGAGTGGAAAAGGGTTGAGGTCCTATGGCTTTTACCTGGCATAATCCCTGATTTGGTAATTCTTTTTGGTTTCTCGTATCATCCTGTAGCCCAAACTAATTTCATGCGTTCCCCCTCCTGCTCCTTCATAGGAAGCACCTGAGAATTCAAAATTGTAGTTGATCAGGAATTTTCCGATAATTGCAACACCGGCAGTGATCCCGATAGTTCCCGGTTTCCGGTATAGCGCACCCAACCAGTAATTGTCACGAAATTTAACCATTGCACTGACATCCAGTGTCCAAGGGCTGTACTGGTTTTGCCTGTACAAAACATCGAGCTGTAGTTTCCAATCAGAATGGAGTAAAAGGCTATAATCAGCATAGATCAACCAGTTTCGATCCATAGCCAGGACATGCTTGTATGGTTCGTTGTTGTAAAAGGAGCGGTTGTTAAAAAGCAGCGGGAAGCTGATACAAAAATTGAAGTCTTTCCAGTTATAAAGGAATCCCAGTCCCACGTTAAAATAGGACTCGGAGATTTTGTCACGGTCCTTGATCATCGGATCAGTGGGATTACGAACCACCAGTTCCGAAAGGTTTAAATAGTTATTATAGAAAGAGGCATTGATCCCGAAACTCAGAAAATGGTCCGTTGCCAATTGAAGATGGTATGCATAGTTGAGATTCACGGAGATGTTTTGATAAATGGCTGCTTTATTGAATAAAACATTTCCTCCGATACCCATGTTTTTTGTCGGGCTGCCGTCAAACTGAAGGTTTCCGGTTATCGGGGCCCCGGCAAGGTTGGTCGATTCAT
>CALMDO010000125.1 GCA_937862805.1 uncultured Bacteroidota bacterium | reverse complement strand
AATACGGTATGTATCGACAATACGGTTTGTTCAGCATACAACCTCCCTAATATCTTCAGCCCCAACGGGGATGGTTTCAACGATCTGTTCCGGCCTTTCCCCTTCACCTCAGTATCGGAGATCAACCTTACCATCTTCGACCGCTGGGGAAAAGTGGTCTTTCAAACCCATGAACCGGAGATCAACTGGGACGGTAAAGACAAGACCACCAACCAACCCTGCAGCGACGGAACCTACTTTTTCGTCTGTGAGGTCACCGAGATAACACTTTCAGGAGCCGTTCAAAGGACGATCAGCGGAAGTGTAACCATCCTTAGATAAATTGATTAACAAGGTTTTAAAAGCCAGTAGTTGAGGTGAAACCGGGGTTGATTTCTATGTCACTTTTTTCCTATCTTTGCGCCCGTGAAAAATATACGTAACTTTTGCATTATCGCCCATATTGACCACGGTAAATCCACCCTGGCTGACCGTCTCCTGCAATGGACCGATACAATTTCGGAACGTGATTCGCGGGAACAGGTGCTGGATGATATGGATCTGGAAAGAGAACGGGGGATCACGATCAAGAGTCACGCCATTCAGATGAATTTTAAGCCGGAAGGTCAGGAATACATCCTCAACCTGATCGATACCCCCGGCCATGTAGATTTTTCCTACGAAGTATCCCGGGCTATCGCTGCCTGCGAAGGTGCCCTCCTGGTAGTCGATGCCACGCAGGGTATCCAGGCCCAAACCATCTCCAACCTTTACCTGGCCATCGAGCACAACCTGGCCATCATCCCGGTTATAAACAAGATCGACATGGATGCGGCCATGGTGGAGGAGGTCAAAGACCAGGTGATCGACTTGCTGGGATGTGACCGGGAAGAGATCCTCTCGGTCAGCGCTAAGACGGGACAGGGGGTCGATGAAGTACTTCACGCAATCATCACCCGTATTCCGGCCCCTGCAGGAGATCCTGAAGCACCATTGCAGGCTGTCATCTTTGATTCCCTCTTCAACCCTTTCCGCGGTATTGTAGCCTATTTCAGGATTTTTCAGGGATCTGTCAACAAAGGGGACCATGTAAAATTCGTGGCCACGGGCATGGATTATCACGCCGATGAGGTGGGTATTCTGCGATTGAAACCTGAACCACGCAACACGGTACAAACCGGCGACGTCGGCTATATCATCTCCGGGATCAAAAACAGCAAAGAGGTACAAGTGGGCGACACCATTACCCATGTCGAAAAGCCCTGCTCCACCATCGTGGAAGGCTTCAGAGGCGTGAAACCCATGGTCTTCGCCGGTATTTATCCCACCGACGCCGACGACTATGAAGAATTGCGCGATAGCCTCGAAAAACTCAGGCTCAACGACGCCTCCCTTACCTTCGAACCGGAAGCTTCTGCCGCCTTGGGATTCGGTTTCAGGTGCGGATTTCTCGGACTGCTCCACATGGAGATCATCCAGGAACGGCTTGATCGCGAATTTGACATGGATGTCATCACCACTGTCCCCAACGTTTCCTATAAAGTTTATACCACCAAAGGCGAAATGCTCGATGTTTACAACCCCTCCGGATTGCCTGAACCTAATTACATCGATAAAATTGAAGAACCTTGTATCACGGCCAACATCATCACCAAATCGGAATACATCGGCCCGATCATGACCCTGTGCATCGGCAAACGGGGAGTGCTTAAAAACCAGGTCTATATCACTACCGACCGTATCGAATTGACAGTAGAACTTCCGCTGGGAGAAATCGTTTTCGATTTCTATGACCGGTTAAAAAGCATCTCTAAAGGCTATGCCTCCTTCGATTACTATCCTTCCGGATGGCAAACCGCCGACCTGGTGAAACTTGATATCCTGCTGAACGGAGATGTCGTCGACGCTCTTTCCTCCCTCATCACCCGCAACAACGCGTACGACTTCGGACGGAAATTCTGCGAAAAGCTGAAGGAATACATCCCCCGGCAACAGTACGAAGTGGCCATTCAGGCTGCCATCGGCGCTAAAATCATTGCCCGCGAAACCGTCAAGGCAGTCCGGAAAGATGTCACTGCCAAATGTTACGGAGGTGATATCACCCGCAAACGAAAACTGCTTGAAAAACAAAAGAAAGGAAAGAAACGGATGCGCCAGATCGGCAATGTTGAAGTGCCCCAGAAAGCTTTCCTTGCAGTTTTAAAACTGGATACCTGAGATCCCGCAAGACCGTTCAGGAATCAGGAGCAGCAGTTATTGGAAAAATTTATCTTCAAAATTGATCAGGTAGAGTTTACGGGTAGCTCGGGTCACCGCTGTGTAAATCCATCGCGTGTATTCCTGATTGATCATGGCATCGGTAAGGTAACCCTGGTCAACAAAAACATTACCCCATTGTCCGCCCTGGGTCTTGTGACAGGTGAGTGCATAAGCAAACTTGACCTGTAATGCATTGAAATGGGGGCTTTCCTTCACTTTGTTAATCTTTGCCCTCCGGGATTTCAGCTCCTGGAAATCCTCCATCACTGTCTGGAACAAGCGGTTATTGTCAGCCTGCGACAGAGCTGCCGTTTCACTCATCAGGGTGTCAAGGATGATCTTTACATCAATGGGTTTTTCATCGGGATAATCAATAAAACGCAGGGTCACATCGGCAAAGCGGAATCCATACAGGTTTTCTGTTTTCCGGATCCGTAACAGTTCAACAATGTCACCGTTGGCGATGAAACCGGCAGCCGATTCCGGCGACAGCCAAAAATAGTTATTCTTCACCACCATCAGGTAATCGCCTGCAGCGATCTCTTCTTCCAGGTACAGAATTCGCCTTCGGATCTCACGGTTATAGAGGTTGGCCCTCTTGTTTGAACGGCAGATGACCACGCTTTCTTCTTTATTCTGCCCTGTAAATAATTGATTAAGAAGCTCCTCCATGTCAGGTCCCCGGAGGCGCTGAATATCCTTGTGGGTATTGATTGAAAAGAGCGGCAACAATCCTTCTCTTTCACCAATCTTATGCCGGATCGCGGTGGCATTCGACAGGATACCCGATTCACTGGCCTGCCTGACCACTTCTGTCAGTTCGAAGGAATCAATCTCCAGTTGGTAGGCGTTCTTCAGAAAGGAGGCATCGAGTGCAGGGCTGTATTCCAGGCCAACCGGAGGAAGTTGGGCTGCATCGCCGATGAAGAGCATCCTGCAGTTTTCGCCGCTATAAACGTATTGAAAGAGGTCGTCCAGCAGATTTCTCGATTGGATCAAATTCCCATCTGTCGCCATGGCATGTTGGATCATGGAAGCTTCATCGACGATAAAGAGGGTATGCTTATGGTAATTGACCTGAAGTTTGAGCGACAGTTGCCCTTCCCGGGTAGTATGGGCAAGGTAGATCTTGCGGTGAATGGTGTGGGCCTGTTTCCCGGTATATCCTGAAAGTACTTTGGCAGCCCGGCCGGTGGGCGCCATAAGGACCGTGCGCCTCGATAAATGCGGTAACACATGGACCAGCGATTGCACGACGGTGGTTTTGCCGGTACCTGCGTAACCCCTCAGGATGAAGAGGGCATGGGGTTGTTTCCAGGAAAGCGTAAGAAAAACCCCCAGTTCTCCGAGAAGCTTATCCTGACCGGCAGTGGGTTCGTAAGGAAATTCCTTACGTAAAAGGGCGATGACCCGGCTCAGATCCATCCCCAATCTTTATTCATAGCGAAGCGATTCGATGGGATCAAGGTTGGCCGCTTTCCGCGCAGGGATAATCCCGCTGACAAGGGCGACGACAAAACAAAGGAACACCCCGTTGAGGATCCATAACCAGGGGATGATAAAGGCGCTTCCTATCAACAGGGAAATGATGTTTCCGACCATGATCCCGAAAAAGATCCCCAAAATACCTCCCAGCTGGGCTATTACGATGGCTTCGACCAGGAATTGGTTGCGGATGACCCGCTTGGTCGCTCCGATGGCTTTGCGAATCCCGATTTCACGGGTCCGTTCCGTGACCGATACCAGCATGATGTTCATCAAGCCGATGGCAGCTCCCAGCAAAGTGATGAATCCGATCAGGGTAGCTGCCATCGAAACATATTTGATGTTTTCGATGAGCATCTTGGCTATGTTGTCGCTCTTGGTTATCTCGAAAGTATCATCAATACCGGCTGGTACTTTACGAATGTTCCGCAGCACAGAGGTAGCTTCGCCGATGGCCGGGTCAACCAGGTCGGTACGGTTAGCCATGACATTGATGTTGAAGGACATGTTATCCCTTGGGAAATTGATCCTGACATTGTTAAGGGGGATGAAACAGGAGCGGTCACCACTGAACCCCATGCTGGAACCTTTGGACTTAAGTACGCCGACAACCCGGTATTTTCCCGGACCAATGGAGATGATCTGACCAATGGGATCCTCTTTGTTCTTGAACAGGTTTCCGACGAGTTCAGAGCCAAGAATTGCCGCGTTGGATCCATAATAGATCTCCGAAGGAGTAAAATTTCTTCCGGTCTCTATTTCATCTCCCGAAGTGGAAAAATAGTTTTCATCCGTTCCCATAACCCTTACATTGGGATTGGTCTTGTTGGTTCCGAATTTCAGGGTAGCGTTGCCGGTAGCATAAGTATAAACGCTGGCAACCGCCGGAAAATCAAACATCGTTTTAAAGTCTGTTGCCTGACCGATCGTGATGGGCTCATAGCGTTTTTCACGGGGGCGGTCCCCGCCCATGTGGGCAGTGTTAGAACGGTTGCGGATTGTGAAGGTATTCGACCCCATCATGGTAAAGTTCTTGGTCAGAAAATACTTGATGGAATCGGTGGCCGTGAGGATACCCACAAGGGCCATGATACCGAAAGCAATGATCATGATGGTGAGGATTGTCCGCAACAGGTGGTTTCTGATGGAACCGAGAGAAATCCTGATATTTTCAACGACCAGCGTGTTCTTGATTTTCATTGTCATCGTTTTATTCCGTAGGCAAGATCGCCTGCATCGCCCAGTCCCGGGACGATGTACGACTGGGCTGTCATCTCTTCATCCAGCGCTCCGATCCAGATTGTGATGTTTTCAAGGGATAGATGTTTTTTTACATATTCCACTCCTTCCGCGCTGGCCAGTACCACCGCGATATGGGTATGATAAGGGTTCCCGTGCGTCAGTAATTCCTTGTAAGCCAACACCATCGAAGCACCCGAGGCCAGCATGGTATCCGAAAGAATCACTACTTTCTGATCTATATCCGTAACCGAAGCATATTCGAGGTTAATGCTGAAACTGCCATCTTTCCCGTGTTTTCTGAACGCAGAGATGAAGGCATTTTCCGATTTATCGAAAACTTCGAGGAACCCATGATGAAAAGGAAGTCCGGCCCGGAGGATGGTTGCCAGGACCGGATAGGATTTCAAAACCGGTACATTGGCAGTGCCCAGGGGGGTAATGACCTCTTTGAGTTGGTATTCCAGATGATTGCTGATCGTGTGGGCGAAGAGTACCCCTATCCGCTCCAGGTTTTTCCTGAACCGCATGGCGTCGCGCTGGATTTCTGCATCCCGTATTTCGGCAATGTACTGATTCAGTATCGATGGGGTTTCGGAAAGGAGACGGATCATGGTTTCTATTTTAAAGATGACGAAGGTAACAAAAGTAGCGATTTTATCCTATTGATGCGGATCATGGGATAGGTTACCGCCAAAGCTCCAAAACCGTGGTAAAACCTCCCAACACCCGGATCGTTGCTTCCCTCGAAATCGAAAGTGAAGTTTTGGGCCGCGTTTTCGCGGATCACTGAATCGATCAACAAAAACATGGCGCCGTTCTCACGGGCACTCATTGCCGATGCAGCAAAAAGGTAGTAAATCCTGGTGCCCTCCCTGATAAAGAAGGCAGCAGCGCTGAGTTTCCCATCAGCAGAAAAAGCCCCTAACTGGAATCCTTTGTTATGTTTCCGGCAATACTCAATGACATGGCGCATCACCTCGTAATCCCTGAAACGGAGTTTCCCCTCACGCTCCCCGAAATTCTCCATGAACAGCGTAACCAACTCATCCGTCTCCGTCCGGCGGTCAATCATGACCTTTTGCTCTTTTGCTTTTTTGAGATTTCTGATGGTATTCTGATGATATTGCTTCACCAAGTGCTCATAAGGAGAGATCAGATCGAGCTCGTAATTGATCCGGGGGATGACCCTGACAAGGTTTTCATCCGGTTTGTTAAGGGTATTGAGGTGAATTTCAACGAAACGAAAACGCCGGGGAATGGCTTCAAGGAATTCATGCAGTCTGGCTTCTGTCAGTATTTCTGATGAAAACAAACCGAGCTGCTGTGCAAAAAAGGGTTGGTAAAGGTAATAGATCCCCTTCCACCGTCCGGTCAAGGGAAAAACATAAGTGTAGTCCTCTTCCACAAGTGCTTCCCATCCGGGGCAAACCATGTCAAGGTACCACGAACAGGCATAAACCCTGCTGTTTACAGCCTTATTGATGCAGCGATCCCATCGGGTCTTATCAATCTGGTGATGTTTCAGATAGTGTATCATCCTGCTTGGGTGGAGGCCAACCTGACCATTTCTTTATAAACCCTGCGCCAACCTTTCCATCTTCCTGAATCTCCGAGACTTTCATTGTGCCAGAGGCTTACGAATTCACCCTGAACGGAGCGAACCGAAGCCACTGTTTCAGCGATCTTTTTCAGGGCTTTTTCAGGGGTTAGACGTAAATAATCCATCATTGTTACATCCATTAACGGAACAGGATGAATGACAAGGGGGGTTATTTCATCCTGAAGCAGATCGAAAAAGGGAAAAGCAGTAGCCATGCCTGCCCTGAATCCGGGATGGGAAGCGTATCCCATCGAAAAATCTTCGAGGATCCCTTCCTGAAGGAGGTTCCGGTAGGTATCAGGCATAGATATCTTCAGAAAATGCTGCCTGCCCGTTGTAATTGTTCGTTTTAGAAGCGTCGATAAACCTTCTATTTCCGAAGTCAGGCGGTGGGGATGTTTTCCCGAAGATAACGAAGGATGGATTCCGACAGTATTTTCTGAATCCAGATCCCTGAGAAGCCGCGCCATTGACTTGGAACGAGTGGGGATGTTGTTGTCGTTTCCCCCGTAATTGGCGAAAAGGATGAACCATAATACCTGTTGACCATAGGGCAGATGAACCTCGCGGATGAACCGGTAATTATCGTACGGATCGGTTGTCATACCTGTAAGCACCTGCAGTCGTTGTTCAAGTTCATGCCACCTGCCATGTATGAGATCACGCGCTGCTCCTGCCGTCGTACGAATCAGTGGGCGGGCAAGGTAAGCATAAGCATGATCTATATCGATGGTAGGCAGGTAACGATAACATTCGGGATGGCCCTGAAGAGAAGGGTAAATCTTTTTCATTGCCTCCAAAAACAAGGCTGCCCATTCGTGAACAACAGGACGGTGGAGGAAATTTCCCTGCCAGGCAATGCTTTCCCTCATAGGAAATCTTCCATACTGATCTTTGTTGTGAGGGAGGTATTCTTCGTACCTGGAAACCAGGTAAAACGAAGCAGCCAGGGGGTCGAAAGGGAGTATGGAATCGGGATGCGTTGTCTGGAAAATCACCGGAAAACCTCGATAGTCACTGTTAATTGGATTACAGGGGGTGATCCTGGTTTCAAAAAGCAGGCCATCGGCTTGCAGAAAAGGTCCGCCACCGG
>CALMDO010000124.1 GCA_937862805.1 uncultured Bacteroidota bacterium | reverse complement strand
TGTGGTTTTTAAAACTCTTGGTAAAGGTGAGGACATTGTCCCAGATATAGTTGTTGGCATTGGTGAAATAGCGGGTAATGGTGGCATCGGGGTTTTGAAAACTGTTACCAATGTACCAGGGAAGGTTGACCACCCTTTGGTCGATGGACTCAAAACTGTAGTTATAGGTAGTCTTAAAAGTCAGGGTTTTGGGAATCAGATTCAGTTCAATATAGAAGTTGGCCAATAGTTTTTTGATTTTGGTACGATCTACATTGTTATCCATTGAAGGGAAAGGATTCTGGCCGCTTCTGTATCCCAGGTCCTGGGCGTTGGAGTATCGCGTCGGAGTGGCTTTCGTATTCGATTCGTCATATACGGGCATGATTGGAACGGCAAAATAGGCATCGTTCCAGGCACTGGCCTGATCAGCATATTTGGTGGCATTGCTGAAGATAAAGTTACCTCCGACAGTGAGCCATTTCGTTGCTTTGAAGTCAAGTTTTGTGCGCAGGTTGAACCTTTCATAGCTGTTTTTCATCTTCATGATACCATCCTGGAGCATGTAGTCACCACCGATGGAATACCTGGCTTTGTCGTTTCCACCTGAAAAGGTAAGGGTATGGCTGGTAATGGGTGCCGGGCGGAGGATTTCCGCGTACCAGTCGGTATTGGGCTCTGGAATGTTCGGGTCAACCCGGCTGCGTCCATATCGTTGCATTGCATTCTGGATGAAGCTGATGTCTGCTGCAGACCCAGAAGCAAGAACCATGTTTGTAAATTGTTGTGAGTTAGCCATTTTCAGTACATTTTGTGCCACCTGATACCCGAAATAGCCGTTGTAGGTGATCTCCGTTTTCTGGTTATATGATCCCGATTTGGTCTCAATAAGGATGACACCGTTTGCTGCCCTTACACCATAGATGGCTGCCGCCGAAGCATCCTTAAGCACCGACATGGAAGCAATTTCCGATGGGCTGAGGAAATCAATGTTATCATAGAACATTCCATCCACAACATACAGGGGAGACTCATTTTCACGTCCGGGGAAGGAACCGATACCGCGGATCCGCACAGTGGGCTGGTCGCCGGGAGCGCCGATCGAGACAACCTGAACACCGGCAACTTTTCCCTGTAAGGCCGATAATGGTTGTGACGCAGGCGTCTTCGAAATGTCGTCGGCTTTGACGGTCACAATGGCCGAGGTCAGGTCTTTGACTTTTGAACTACCGTATCCCACAACAACTACCTCCTGAAGAGAGGTCTTTGAAGGGCTCAATTGGACATTGAAAACCAGTAAATCACCTACAGGCAATTCCATGGTTTCATATCCTACAAAACTGAAGATCAGTTTACTGTCAGGTGAAGAGACCTTCAGGGTGAACTTGCCGTTAATGTCGGTCACCGCTCCGGTAGTGGTGCCTTTGACCTGAATGGTCGCACCAGGCAAGGATTCATTGGTGGATCGGTCAGTAACAGAACCGGAAATGGTCCGTTCCTGCCCGAATGCTACAGAACAGGTAAGTGCCAGAAAAAGCATGAACACGCTCTTAAACCAGCCTACTGCCTGAATTCGTGGTAGAAAGTGCTTCATAATGTTTTTGGTTTAGCGTTGATATTGAAATGAATTGATCAGAATTTAAAGGTTATTTACAGGTGGCGAATTATAACTTGATAAATTTTAAAAATTTAAGTTGTTGACCCATTGTAACTTGTACAATATATAAACCTTGTTCAAACCCTGAAACGTTGAGGTGGATTTGTTTCTGTCCGGGATTGGATGCCGTGTAAACTGTCCGACCTGTCCTGTCAATGATATTGACTTTATCAACCGGCTGAGGGCTGTCAATGGTGAGCAGATCACTTACAGGATTGGGCTGACAAGACAGGCCCGGAGTCAGTGAAAGATCTGTAACGGCTCCGGGAGAATCCGGGACAAACCCGATGGCATCCAATGCCGGTTGGATTTCCGGATTGGCCATGAAAAGATTCCATAACAAACCGGTCCGGTAGTTTTCTGTCATGCCAATGATCGGACCCTGATCGATAGCAAGGTAATTATCAGAATACCAGTTTCTTGAAAGATTGAATGCATCATAAAAACCGAGGTTTCCCCAGAGCTGGTTGCTCCGATCCCGGTAAAAATGCTTGAGCGCCGCCATGGAATAGTCGGGGGTGTACGGGAACGACGACAAGGCTGCGGTCGGGCTGATGGTTCCGTTATCATTGCTCCAGGGCTCATGAACCTTATACCCGTCGGGATCATAGCTGGCGGTAAGTCCCCAACACCCCGGACCATAACCGCTGAAGTTCTTCGGATTGTCTAAACAATAAAGGTAATCGATCCGGGCAGTGTGGGTATTGTTTACAAAGTAATTGGTGAACTGATCTTTTTTATTTCTGGGATCAAAACCAAGAAAGGAATAATGGGTGAAAAACAGTGGTCCTCCATAATCCCATCCTACATCCAGTTTGATACCGTAAAAGATATTACCGTTCGTGTAATAAGGCATTCCGGCCCAACCCAGATTCCAAAGGGAGGCCGGAACTCCGTGGGTTGGAGAAGCGATGGCCAGCAGGTAAACGATCATGCATTCGTTCCAGCCTCTGATTTGCATGTTGATGGCCCAGCCAAAGTCAGGCGACCAGTGCCAGTAAAGGACGTTGCTGCCGTTCTTGCGGTACCAGTCCCACTCGACCGATTCCCACAACCGGGTGATGGTGTTACGGATCTGCAGTTCTTCAGGAGTAAAGTGGTTAAAATATTGCCGGGCAGCCAGCAGTCCCTGGATCATGTATGCAGTTTCCACCAGGTCACCCCCATTGTCCTGGGTGCCAAAGGGGATCACCGTTCCGGTATTTCCATTCATCCAGTGGGGCCAGACTCCATGAAAACGGTCAGCGTTTTCAAGAAAGTTTGTTATTTTTATCATACGGGCAGTGGCCTGGTC
>CALMDO010000123.1 GCA_937862805.1 uncultured Bacteroidota bacterium | reverse complement strand
ACCCCGATGGCAAGACCAGCCATAGCGCCATTGCCGTATTTAGAAGTGACGGCAAGGATCACGAAAAGAAACAGGAAAGTCATTACCATTTCAATGATAAAAGCGCTCAGGGTACCGTATCCCGCAAGATAGCCCTCTCCCCATCCATTGGAACCAAGGGCCCATTCGCTCATCTGAAAATCAGGTCTCCCTATCAGGATCAGATAAAGTACTCCTGCCCCTAAAATGGCGCCGATGCACTGAGAGATGATGTAACCGATGGCATCCTTCACCTCCATCCTTCCGGCTACCAGAACTCCGATGGTGACTGCAGGATTGATGTGGCAACCTGAAACGCCTCCGATGGCATACGCCATGGCCACCACTGTAAACCCGAAAGCTATTGAAATTCCAAGCAATCCCACCCCGCTTGGACCATTCTGACTGATCCCTGCGATAGTGGCTGCACCGCAGCCAAACAGCACCAGACTGAAGGTGCCGATCAATTCAGCTAAATACTTTTTCATGGTCTTAGGTTTAATTGGTTTTTCCAAAAATACTCAAAAACAACCGATTCCCTGAAAATATATCTTTATCTGCTCACAGGGTGGCAGGTTTATTTTTGCTGAAGCGGTTTTTTAATTTATCAAATATCTGATAAACTACCGGCACTACAATTAAAGTCAGGAAAAGCGAACTGGTCAGCCCGCCGATCAGTGCCCATGCCATACCGTTTTTCCATTCGCTTCCTGCCCCTGAAGCCAAAGCAATGGGAAGCATCCCGAAAATCATGGAGAAAGTGGTCATCAGGATCGGGCGCATTCTCACCTTCCCGGCTAACACAAGCGCTTCTGCCGTAGGGTGTCCTTCAGCCCTCATCTGGTTGGTGAAATCGACCAGCAGAATGGCATTCTTGCCGACCAGTCCCACCAGCATGATCATCCCAAGGATAGAAAAGATGGTCAGCGACTGCATGGTGAGTCCCAGCGCTAATAAAGCCCCGATGATGGCAAGCGGGATGGAAAATAACACCACGAATGGATAGATATAGGAATCGTACAGGGCTACCATGATCAGGTAAACGAAAAGGATGGAAGCAAGGAAAGCAATACCCAAACTTCCGAAAGCTTCGGTCTGGTACTTCATATCCCCCTCCGGAATGATCGTCACCTCCGGTGGCAACGACATCGCTTTGACCCTTTTGAGCACATCTTCCCCCACTGAACCTACCGGCCGGCCGATCACCTGCGATTGAACCGTGATCGAGGGGACCCGGTTATAACGCTGCAAGACTGTCGTGCCACTCGAAGGTTGTATGGTGGCAAACTGGTTGAGTTGGATCGACTGCCCCCGGTTGTTGACAAAGGTCAACCCGGCAATATCCAGAATGCTGTTTCGGTCAACCTGGTCAAAAACCACGTTGATGTCATACTCGTTGTCGCCATCCCGGTATTTTGTGTCGGTGTTTCCGCTGAAAGCATTTTGAAGCGTCATTCCCACCATGGCTGTTGAAAGCCCCAGCTCAGCCATGCGGTCCTTGTCGAGGCGAATATCCACCTCGGGATTCCCGGCTTCCACCGACAATTTGACTTCAAAGGTCCCGGGAACTTTTTTCATGGCCGCCATCACTTCGCCGGAATATTTATTGAGGGTATCCATGTCCGGCCCGGCCAAAACGATCTGAACAGGATCCATATCGGAAGTGCCCATCAACGACACAATGGTGGAACGAACCTTGATACCGGGGATCATCTTCATGAGATCTTTCTTCATCACGATTGCAAATTGCTCCGCGGTGATGTTTCTTTGCTCCTTGGGTACCATCTTGATGTGCATTTCCGAATTGTAAGCATTCGATCCTCCGCCAAAAAAGCTGGTGGAACTTCCGACCGATGTAAAAACGCTGGTCACCACCGGTAGGGCCCTGACATATTGCTCAGCCCTGAGCGTCGCCTGGTTGGTCTGCTCAATGGTGGCATCCTTGGGCAACTCCATCGTGATGATGATTTCACCCCGGTCGCCCATGGCAATGAATTCACTACCGATAAAACCGGTCACAACCAATGAAACAGAAGCAAAAAAGAGGACCGTGACCGCTAAGAGGGTAATCACCTTATGATGTAAGGCCCAGACCAGGATACGGGAATATCCCTCCGTGAAACCTTTGAGCCGGTTTTCAAAGCCATTGATGATCTTATCCAGAAAACTGCCCTTGCGGAAATTTTCGCGCCTGGCCAGCCGGGAAGCCAGCAATGGGGTTACCGTGAAAGAGACGAACAGGCTTAACAAAGTAGCGAAAACCACAACCAATGCAAATTGCCGGATCATCCCGGTGATCATACTGGTGATGACCGCCAAAGGAAGAAAAACCACCACATCCACCATGGTGATGGAAAGGGCGGTATAGTTGATCTCATTCCTCCCGTCCAAAGCGGCCTGCTTCCTGTTTTTCCCCATTTCAAGATGGCGGTAGATGTTCTCCAGCACCACAATGGAATCATCAACCAGGATACCGATCACGAGCGACATGGCCACCATGGAGATGATATTCAGCGAAAAATTAAAATAGTACATCGCCGTAAAGACCGAGATCAGCGAAGCAGGAATTGCAACCAACACGATCAAAGAGTTCCGGACACTATGCAGGAATACCAGCATCACCAACGCCACCAGGCAAATGGCAAGGAGCAGATCTTTCATCACCGCCGAGGCCGAATCCAGCGTAAAATCAGAAGTGTCGTTGGCAATCTCAAACTGAAGATCCTTTGATTGATAGATCTCTTCGATTTTTACAATCGATTCCTTCACCTTTTTCGAAATCTCCACTTCGTTTCCATCAGGCTGCTTGTAGATCAACAAGCCGACGGAGTTTTCACCGTTGATCCTGCTGATGCTGCGGGTCTCCTTCTTATCGTCCTGGACCTC
>CALMDO010000122.1 GCA_937862805.1 uncultured Bacteroidota bacterium | reverse complement strand
AGCAGTCAAATTGTATTCTTTCATTAAAGTTGTAATCCGGTCGATCATGACTTCATAATTTACAGATACAAAAGTAACAATTTCAAAAAACTTTTGTAAGATGGGATGAAAAATATTTCTATTGAAGTATACTATCGAAGATTAAGTATAAACTATTGAATTAAAATATTTTATTTAATATTTCTGGAGTCAGACAGAATATATTACAATTGTAATTATCATAAATATACATTTGTAACCTACACCCAATTATAAGCGAATACAGTCATGAATGCCGCTGTTAGTAATCTATAACTGACAATAAAAAGATTGATATACAATATATTATTCCTGTTTACAAATGTAATTACACTTGTAAACAGGTGATTGTTACCCGGAGGTTTTCTCTTTCGGGTTTTGGAATCGATGAAGTGAGAAGTGTAAACAGATTTCTCCCTTCGATCGGGGTAACGAAGGGAGTGAGAGATTTCCTGATAATACTGACAGGGTTTCAGATCACCTACCTGACTTTATTGTTCTGATGATTTGGGTGTTGGATTGAGAGGTGACCCGGAGGAAATAACTCCCTGCAGGCAAATCCCCCAGGTTATTCAATAAAAGTGCCTCCTCTCCTATCGCTTGCCTGGAAACCTTGTGTTGGTTCCATATCCTGCCCAATTGATCAAACAGGGTCAGGGTGATATCGCCGCTCTTTTCCAAGGATGGAAGGTAAACCCGGAGTTGGTCAGTAAAAGGATTGGGATAGGCGGTTGAACCTTTCTCCGGATTGTTTTCAGTCACTTGTAACCGTAAAAGTGCTTTAGGAAAGTCGGGGATACCATACCCTACCAATGAATCAGGATCATTTATTTGATTGCTGCTGAGTTCAATAGCTCTCATAATTAAAGCATTACTCCAAGTCGGGGCAGCCTGCCATAAACAAGCGGTCATCCCTGCGATCAAGGGGGAAGAAAAGGAGGTGCCGCTTCTTCTGACGATGGTTCCGCTGGGACTGCTTTGAACTGTTAAGGATCCCATGGCCGCTACATTGGGTTTGATCCTTCGGGTTGATTCTCCCAGGGAGCTGAATGGCGAACGGTTCCCATTGGAATCGACCGAAGCCACTGCCACCACGTAATACCCATCTGCCGGCGCACTGAGGCAGGTCCAGGAAGTGCCTCCGGAATTGCCTGCGCTGTTGACCACGATCATGCCACGGGAAGCCGCCTTATTCGCGCCTTTTGTCACTATGGTCTGATCTCCGGTCATATCGGCACAACTGTGGTTCATCGTAGTATCATCAAAAGTCGTGTAGCCAAGCGATGAATTGATAATGTCAGCCCCCACGCTGTCAGCAAACTCCGCTCCGGTAACCCAGTTGTATTCCTCAATGATATTTTCGGCGTTCTTCTCCTCTGTTCTTAAAAGCCAGTATGTCGCTTTAGGAGCGGTCCCAATCAGCTGCCCCGGCAGATTGCCTCCCATGATCGACAACACCTGCATACCGTGCTCATTTTCCTGGAAAACATCGTTGCCGGGATTGACAAAATCCCTTGTTCCAAGTATCTGATTATGAAACCATAAACTGTCAAATGCAGGTAAAATATCCGCGTGTAGGAACCCGGCATCCAAAACAGCGATCATCATGCCCTCTCCCCGGTACCCCATCCGGTGCATCGAATCTCCACTTAGTTGGTGCACCTGACGAAACGAATACCCATAATTGTAACCCATTCCTGCTTCTGATGTGTACCATGGTGAATTGACAGAATTAACTTCAAGTAAAACTTCTTCTGATTCAAATTTATTAACTGGTTTTGAGTTATTTATAGTGATTGATTTGATGGTGTTTTTTACAAATGGCAACTCCCTGATCGCCTGGATCAGCGACGGATCGGGGCAATAAACAGTTATTCCGTTCAACCATTTTGAACGATTCAGGACTGTTACGCCGATATTTTTTACAAGTGTGACATAGTTTTCGTTAACCGGAATGTCTTCCTGATTGATGGGTATCTCCTGTTTAGTTCGTCTCTCAATGGCCCTTGCGGAGAGAAATTCTTCAGGACGGTCGATAGAATAGGGCGAATTCTCTTTATCAGTGAAACTGATAAAATATTTGTCGGGAGCTACCTGTCCAAAGGAGATCAAAGCGGAAAGGATCCCAAGGCAAAAAATTGTAAGTTTTTTCATTATTATGGTAAATTTGTCATAAAAATACAAAGAACTCTTTTATGCTGAACGCTGACGACCTGATGCAGATTGCCCAAAAGGGTATTGATCATGCTTTAATTGAAAAGCAAATCGATCATTTCGTACGAGGTTTCCCCTATATAAAGCTTGACCGGCCGGCGGTCCCCGGAGATGGAATACTGCTCTTCAACGATCAGGAAGCTAATACTTACATTGATTTCTATGACTGCCATGCCCCTGCCCTTCGCGTTGTAAAATTTGTCCCTGCTTCCGGTGCAGCAAGCCGCATGTTCAAAGCACTTTTTGAGTTCAGGGAGAATCCGGTTGTCGATGGCATGGAACCGCAAAGTCCGGGCTATCTTTTCTCCCATCAGAAGGAAATCGCTTTTTATCATGATTTAAAAGCAATCATGAAGCGTGATGG
>CALMDO010000121.1 GCA_937862805.1 uncultured Bacteroidota bacterium | reverse complement strand
TGGGACCTCGCCCGGAAATACGACCTGATCGACTTCACCCTGGGCAACAAGATCACCGGCGCCGGATTCCCTCTGTATAAAGGTAAAGGAGCCCGCCTGCAACGCGCCCTGATCAACTTTTTCCTGGATGAAGCCATCAAAGCAGGTTACCAGGAAGTCCAGCCCCCCTACCTCGTCAATGCCGCTTCAGCTTACGCTACCGGACAACTCCCCGATAAAGACGCCCAAATGTACCATGCCGGGCTCGACGACCTCTACCTTATACCAACCGCCGAAGTACCCGTGACCAATATTTATCGCGACGTGATCCTTCGCGAACAGGAAATGCCGGTGAAAAATGTTGCCTATTCCGCCTGCTTCCGCCGCGAAGCAGGTTCCTACGGAAAAGACGTCAGGGGACTGAACCGCCTCCACCAGTTCGATAAAGTGGAGATCGTCCAGATCGCACATCCACTCCAATCATACGAGATCCTCGAAACCATGCGGGAACATGTTTCAGGACTACTCCGGAAACTGGAACTTCCTTTCCGGGTACTCAAACTGTGCGGCGGCGATATGAGCTTCACTTCCGCCCTCACTTACGACATGGAGGTGTGGTCGGCTGCCCAGGCCCGCTGGCTCGAAGTCAGCTCCATCTCCAATTTTGAAACGTTCCAGTCCAACCGGATGAAACTGCGCTTCAAAGACAGCAATGGAAAAATCCACCTGGCCCATACCCTTAACGGAAGTGCATTGGCCCTCCCCCGGATCGTGGCTGCCCTTCTCGAAAACTTCCAGTCACCCGAAGGAATCAGAATTCCCAGGGCCCTGACACCTTATACCGGGTTCGAACTGATCGGGTAACCATCAATTATAGGTTATTCCGGCTTATTTGCAATTGAAAGTTTTGATTTCTCTTTTAATTGTTTACTTTTGTTCTTCATCCAAACCATTTCTCCCATGAAAAAAGTTTTGCTTTTTATCTTGCTCTTTGTGGCAGCAGAATTCACCTTCGGCCAGTTCACCATCGGAATCAAGGTTGGCTACGATGCCGCTAAACTATCGACCAACATCGACTCCATTACCTCGAACTTCAAATCGGGCTTCCAGATAGGCGCCTTTGCCCGCGTCGGGAAACGCTTCTTCCTGCAACCCGAAATCTATTATACCACGCAGGGCGGAGTTTTTACAAGCAACACTTCCAATTGGAAACAAAACATCAAAATCGGTTCATTGGACGTCCCGGTACTCCTGGGCTTCAAACTCCTGAAACAGGGTGATTTCATTAATGTCAGAATCATGGCAGGCCCCCTGGCCTCTTTTGTTGTCAACAAGAGCATTGAGGAATCAGGAGGCATCGACGGTCCCATCGAAGATGCCGACCTTAACTCCGTGAACTGGGCCATCCAGGCAGGCGCAGGACTGGACGTCTGGAAACTGACCCTGGATGTCCGCTACCAGATCGGCCTCAACCAAATGCTCAAATCGGTGGAGAACTACTCCTTCAACTCTTACAACAATGTTTGGAACGTGAGCCTCGGCTTTAAAATCCTTTGATCAGGGGTACCCCTAATAAACTCCCAGGGATATGTACCGGAATAGTCTTCACAGCCTCCTCTTTCTGATAATGATAGCAGCTCTTTTACTATCCTGTAAGAAAACCATCGACAACGAAACCAAACCACTCCCCGAATGGGAAGACAAGAGCGCTGATTCCGCCACCCTTACAATTACTGTTCAAACCCAGGAAGGCTTTTACATGGTCGGATCTTATGTCGATCTGGCCCTGAGCAACGACAGCATGGTCAACGGAATCCTGGTCAGAAGATCGCCCACCAATGCTTCAGGACGGGTGACCTTTCGCAAACTCTATCCGCGGAATTATTTTGTCAACTGCATTGCCTACTATAACGGGTCAACCTATTTTGGCAACTTCCATACCCCGTTGCCACCCGGTTCGGTGAAAGACACGATACTCTTTGTCCACTAAAAAGTGAAAGTCAACGGGATCCCTTACCGGACAGTCTGGCTGGAATCATTAACTGTTTCCTATATCGAACAGAACCTCCTGCCTTTCACTTTTCAAATCAATACCGCTACCGATTACCAGGCTTGCTGCCAGTCAATCCGCAACATGAACATCCGCGGTGCAGGAGCCATCGGGGCCATGGCCGGTTTTGCCATGGCCCTGGCCGCCACCGAGGCGCCGGAATCAACCTTCCCTGAATTTCTGGCCATGGCACGCAGGGAGATCGAATCGACCCGGCCAACTGCCCGCAACCTCTTTCACGCGGTCGAAAAAGTTTACGCAGCGGCCCTCCTTTCAAAAGAAGAAGCCCTCCGTGAAGCGCAACGGCTGGCTGATCAGGATGCCCATGACTCTCAACGGATCGGTGAATACGGGAATGCCCTCATCCAGGATGGAGACGCTCTTATCACCCACTGTAATGCAGGATGGCTGGCTTTTGTCGATTATGGTACTGCCTTGTCCCCCGTCTACAAAGCCCATGAAGCCGGCAAGAAAGTATTCGTTTATGCCGATGAAACGCGGCCACGTAGTCAGGGTGCAAGACTCACCGCCTGGGAACTTCAACAGGCCGGAATCCCCCATGCCATCATCCCCGACAATGCCGCCCCCTGGCTCATGGCGCGGGGAAAAGCCCGGCTGATGATCGTCGGCGCCGACCGGATTGCAGCCAACGGAGATGTGGCCAATAAAATAGGAACCCTCGGGAAAGCCATCGCAGCCCGCGAATTCGGCATCCCGTTCTACGTGGCTGCCCCTTCCTCCACCTTCGACCTCCTTTGCCCCGACGGTGAGCACATTCCCATCGAAGAGCGATCACCCGATGAGGTACTCTACACAGAAGGTCCGGACGAAAAAGGAATCCTGCACCGGATTCGCACCTCATCTCCGGGG
The DNA here is from genome assembly GCA_937862805.1 of uncultured Bacteroidota bacterium. Classification (GTDB taxonomy): domain Bacteria; phylum Bacteroidota; class Bacteroidia; order Bacteroidales; family FEN-979; genus CAIVAT01. The sequence continues at coordinate 385 of CALMDO010000121.1, read as the reverse complement.
TCCACCGCATGGAATCCCGCCTTCGACGTGACCCCCGCCCGTTTTATCACGGGCATCATTACCGAAAAAGGAATCATCCGGCCTGATCCGGAATCCATTGCCACCCTCTTAAAAAGATAATAATGATCGCCCGACAACTGATCCATTACCTGCTGACCGGCATCCTGATCGCCGGAATCCATACCCAACTTCTTGCCGCTACCCCCCGGGGAGCTGAAAAAAAGACACCTCCCCGGGAAAAAAGCTCTAAAAAGAGTCCGGATTCCGATAAAAAAGAGAAAAAGAATGAAGACAGCATATACAACGCCAGCCTGATCAGCGGCCTGAAATTCCGCAGCATCGGCCCCGCTTTTTGCTCCGGACGCATCGCCGATTTCGCCGTCAA
>CALMDO010000120.1 GCA_937862805.1 uncultured Bacteroidota bacterium | reverse complement strand
GAAAGCGTTTTCCACGGCATGATGGAGGTATGGGCTTCGCATATAGCGTCCGTTGGTGAAGAAGTATTGTTCACCTTTTGTCTTTTTTGCAAATTCGGGTTTCCCGATAAATCCCGACAAGTTAACCAAGTCTGTATTTTGTTCGAGGGGAACCAGTTTTTGCCCATAAGACGCACCAAAAAGGTTGATAATACGTTGCTTAAGTTTTCCGTGAGGAAGTCGGTGAAGTATTTTATCCTGGTTATAGAGGGCGAAGGCCACTGCGGGGTTGACCAGGGCTATACGGAAAAACTCTTCGAGTATGTATTTTAATTCAAGGGTATTGGATTTCAAGAAATTTCTTCTGGCCGGTACATTAAAAAAGAGGTTTTTAACGCTGACTGAGGTTCCTGTCGGGCAGGATACCGGTGTTTGGCTTTTCAATTCTGTTCCTTCAACCACCACGCGGGAACCAATCTCATCCCCGATCCGGCGGGTCATCAATTCAACCCGGGCCACTGAGGCAATGGAGGCCAGCGCTTCTCCCCGGAAACCTAAAGTTCTGATTGCCAAAAGGTCATCTGCTTTGGTTATTTTTGAGGTGGCGTGGCGTTCAAAACACATGCGCGCATCCCGTTCCGACATCCCGCAACCATTGTCAACAACCTGAATAAGAGATTTTCCTGCCTCCCGTATGATGACGGTGACCTCAGTAGCACCTGCATCAATAGAATTCTCAAGGAGTTCTTTGAGGGCTGAAGCAGGGCGTTGCACAACCTCTCCGGCAGCGATCTGGTTGGCGACTGAATCGGGTAATAAATGGATAATATCGGTCATCGCTGCAAAAATACCAATTTTTTAAGGAATTCAGGGACGTCGATAAAAGCGCCCGATAACAGGAGAAAGGACCGACTACAAATTGATGCCCCGTTAGCGGGAAGAAGGAAGTGGACAAACACCGACAGGAAGGTGTTCAAAAAATATAACACCGGTTTTTTCCCGGTGTGATTTGTTAAAAACGGGACCTGTCGAGGACCGGGAACCGAAGCTGTAACAGGAAAAATGAGCCGTAAAAAATTGCGCTGTAAAAGGTCGTACCGATCAAATCGTTAATGAAAAACGAGATTCCGTTCGTGGTATCACGAAAGAATGCAAGCCCTGCAATGTAACATTCAATCAACCCGGCCATGGTTTGAGGGTAAATGGGGCTTGCCTGCCATGCAGCAAAGTTGGTTATCAGGAAAAAGATTACCGATGAAGAGAGCGAAGCAAACACAACCATGCCAACGCCAACTTTATTGCGGAGGTGCATCCCGATTAACACAGTGATGGCAAAACTGATGTACACCGCTGGCATAATACTGTGAAGGCCGATGACGAGGTCACTCAGCAGCATGGCTGCAATGGGGATAGCGAAAGCAAAACGCTTTCTGTCAACATAAGTGCCTGCAAATAGGGCCATGGCTGCAATGGGTGTAAAGTTTGGCCAGTGGGGCAACAATCTTAACAAAGCTGCGGCAAGGATAATTGAGAAAACGACGATAAACCTAGAATTGATAGATTTATATTTCATGTATGTATCGGTTTAGATAATGACAAAAATAATAAATCATTTTAACTATCCGCCAATTCCCGGTAAAAAATCTTCCTTAATTTTGAAACCGTTCATAACCAAAGGATTTTTAGGAAGATGAAAAAAACTGTCACACTGGTATTGATCCTTTTTAACGCATTTTTATGGATGGGTTGCACCATGAAACACCAAGCTGAACTGATCCTTTTCAACGGAAAGATCTATTCCGTCGATAAAAATAACAACTGTTTTGAAGCCATGGCTGTCGCTCAGGGCAAAATCATGGGAACGGGAACCTCCTCCACAATCCTGAAAAAGTATGCCGGAGTTCCCTCCATTGATCTGGGTGGGAAGACAGTCTATCCGGGATTCATCGACGCTCATTGTCATTTCCTGGGTTATGCCATGAACCAACAATTTGTTGATCTTAACGGGTGTCATTCATTTGATGAAGTCCTCGAACGGTTAAAATCACGTCTGCCACTTCATCCCGGAGCCTGGTTGACAGGAAGAGGGTGGGACCAGAACCTTTGGGCTGTCAGGGAATTTCCCGGTAAAGCACAACTGGACCAGCTTTTTCCAAAAAACCCGGTGGTTTTGATACGGGTTGATGGCCATTCTGTGCTCTGCAACCAGGAAGCCCTTAACCGGTCCGGAATCGGGTTTTCGCATGCGTTCAAACGAGGGGAAGTGGGAGTCAGGAATGGCCAGTTGACGGGCATTTTGAGTGAAACCGCGGCCGATTCCATGCGTGCCAGAATTCCCCTTCCGGTTCCCTCGCAACAGCAAGCGTTGATACTGCAAGCCCAGCAAAAGTGTTTTGCGGTCGGGCTGTGTATGGTCTCTGATGCAGGAATCGATGCCGGAGAGGTTGAGTTGATACGCTCCCTACAAGAATCCGGTATGCTTCATTTACGGGTTTATGCCATGCTGAATCCCACCCCTGAAAACATGAAGGTTTATATTGGTAAAGGGCCTTTGCTTACGGATAAATTGTTTGTCAGGTCCATAAAACTTTACGCTGATGGCAGTCTCGGGAGCCGTACCGCACTTCTTAAAAAGCCCTATACCGACGATCCCCTGATCTCCGGAATCCGTGTCATCGAACCGGATTCGGCAAGGACAATCTGCGCATTGGCCCTTCAGAACGGGTACCAGGTTAACACCCATTGTATCGGGGATTCCGCGGTGAGGTTGATGCTGGAAATTTATGCCGGATTGCTTAAAGGAAAAAATGAACTCCGCTGGCGGATAGAACACGCCCAGGTAGTTGATCCGGCAGATTTTCATTGGTTTGGCGATTATTCCATAATCCCCTCTGTTCAGGCCACCCACGCTACCTCCGACATGAATTGGGCAATCGAGCGCCTGGGCGCTGGCAGATTGAAAGGAGCCTACGCCTATAAAACGCTGCTTCAGCAAAACGGATGGCTCCCCAACGGTACCGATTTCCCTATTGAAAATATTTCTCCCTTGCTCACCTTTTATGCAGCCGTTGCAAGGCAGGACCTTGATGGTTTACCCCCGACAGGTTTTATGGCTGAAAACGCGCTTACCCGTGAAGAAGCTTTGCGCTCGATCACGATTTGGGCAGCAAAAGCAGGGTTTTCAGAAAAGGAGAACGGCTCACTTGAACCCGGGAAAAACGCCGATTTTGTAATTCTCGATGGTGATATTATGACCCTTCCTCTGGCAGCCATTCCTTCTGTAAAAGTCATCGCAACATATATCGACGGGGTTAAAGTCCATTAAAAAAGCCGGCATTTGTTTGCCGGCTTTTATCCATCTTGAAAATAGGATAAGGTCAAGACCTATTTGTACACGTTTTTAACTAAAAATTTCCCAAGGTTATCACCAGCCCGGTCGTAACAACTCTGGATACGGCCTCCGGTATCGAAATCATAGCCCATCATGTTAACGCTCTGCAGCCCTTTCATCTCGATGGTGGCAATCACCTTATCAGGCTGGGCTGTCTCTACCAGGTCAACCATCACATCGATGTATGCATTACGTCGTGTCACGCCCACATTAAAGCCGGGTTCGGTGAAGACCGTGCGGAGGATCAGGGTGTATTTTGCATCAGATGCCCCTTCTTTGGCAGTGACACCGACCTCTTCGAGTTTGCCATTAAAATTCTTTTCAAACATCGGCTGAAAACGTGCGGCACGGTCGTTGACCCACGATTGAGCCCACTGGTCGCCGCTTCCGGATTGCTTTTTATTCATGTCCTGTGTACGGTTGGCGACATAATCACTTTCCGATTTATATTTCCCGACCGCCATGTCTGAATAGTCATATCGCAGGTTGATCAGGGTTTGTCCCTTCAGCACCGTGACATCGCCCGACTTTATTTTTTGGGCAAAAAGGTTGCTCGCGGATAAGATAAAGACCGCGGCAAGGATAAAAACATTGTATTTTTTCATGACGAATTATTTTTAAGTGAATATTTCAATTATTAATTAGACAAAATTAAAATAAAAATTCACAGTTTGGATATTTTTCCCGACTGTCGATAAATTTTTTTGGTTTTCGGACGGTTTCGGGCATTTGGAGTTTCTGAATGGCTTCCGCGGTATGGAACCTGACCTTGGGAGCGACCCTGATTTTTGCGCGGAAATGGTCTTTGATATCCTTTTCCCGGTTTTCAATGTTGGAATGGCTGCCAATATGGATCAATATTTCATCTGTACCTATTTCATTGGTATAGACCTCCACAATATAATTAGCCACGTAATCGATGGTATCGAGAATATCATACAGCGCCGGGGGGAAGAGGGTTGTACCCTTGTATTTGATCATTTGGTTTTTCCGGCCGATGACGGGGCCCAGCCGCATTGAATTGCGGCCACATGCACACGGTTGGAGGTAATGACGACAAACATCTCCGGTTTTAAAACGGAGGAGAGGCATTCCTTCCACACCCAGTGTAGTAATTGTCACCTCTCCCGATTCTCCTTCACCGACAGGCTGGTCGTTCTCATCTAAAAACTCTGTGATGATCAGTTCGGGGTGATGATGCCCGCCTGTACCTTCACCGCATTCGGTAAAAGAGGTACCCATTTCGGTGGAGGCGTAAGTCGAATAGAGTTTTAACGGCCATTTCTCCATGATTTTCCTTCCAAGGGTGTTGAGCGAGAGGTCTTCATTCCGTAAGGGTTCGCCTATGCAAACGGCTTTTTTGATGCTGCTTGCACGATAGTCAATGCCTTTTTGTTCGGCATATTCAATGACTTTCAGGATGAAGGAAGGAACAGCAATGATGGCATCCGGCCTGATCCGCCGGATCGTGTCCCATTGCAGTTCAGGAATCCCGTTTCCGACACGGACGATCCCGGCTCCCATCATACGGATACCCAGAAAATAAGCTAACCCTGCCATAAAACGCCGGTCGATGGTAGTCATCAATTGGTAAACTTCGGCAGGATGACCATCGGCGCAGGTAAAGGAAATGGCCTCATTGTAGGCAAGCCGGTCCAGGTCTTTGTCAGTCATGGCAAAAGTCACCGGATCCCCTAAGGTTCCCGAGGTGGTAATATAATCGCTGACCTTTGACCGGGGAACACACAGGAAATCATCATTCCTTTCCTGAAGGTCTTTTTTCGTTGTAACGGGAAGATGGACCAGGTCGGCCGTGGTTTTGATCCTGGAGATATTGACTCCTTTTAATCGGAAAAGATCCTGGTAAAAAGGGGAGTGGTTCTTCAGGTAAACCAGGGCTTTTCTCAGATGTTGGTTTTGGTATTCATTAATCTCGGCAGCAGAGGCAGTTTCAATCGCGGGAAGATAGGGGATTTGGGACATAGTGGTAATGAAAAAGAGGAGGGATTTAAAATTTAACGCCGAAAAGGATTCGGAAAGTATTCGCGCTAATGGATTGATCGGTTCTTTCACTTCGGATGTTGTCATAGTTGATGGTCCCGAAATTGTATTGGAAAGAGAGTACCATGGCCCGGTATCTCAGGCCCAGGCTCACCTCCTGGTGAAAGATATCGAATCCGTAGTTGGAATACTGATCGCTTTCGAAATCATCCCATTCCCCATAGTAGATTGCGAGGTTCGCATTGATTTTATATGAGAGGTCTATCATGAGGCGATCGATCGGATTGAAAGTGAGCAACGGGCCGATTTTTTGTCCCAAGTTATAGTAGTAGTGTTTCCATCGGTTGGAATTGGTGCCGATGTCGGCCGTATTAAACCAGACATTCAGGAAGGTCACATCAATACCGGCGCGGAGGTATTTGTTGGCGAAGGAAGGCCCAAAATAAATGAGGTATCCCAGGTCTAAGGCGGCACCGATTTTTGCAGGGCTGTAAATCAGGTAGGAGGGTTCTCCGGGCCTGGTAACAAGCACCGGGGTGGTTTGTCCGGCCGCATAGCTACCAGTCGGGAACACGGGGCCAAGCTTCATATAAAACCCGGCTCTGATGTTATTCTGCCGTTCACCGGAAGATTCCTGGGCGTTACTCAGGGTCGCGCCCGTTAGGAAAATCATTAATAAAATCAATGCTTTTTTCATGGGGGTTGGTTTTTCGGTTTAAAGATGTCCAAAAATAATAAATCTGGAAAGCGTAGTCAAATTCCGAATCATGTTATCAGTAATAACGGTAATGTTCCATGTGGTTAAGGAGGAGTTTGCGAATGGAGCCAATTTCTTCAGGAGCCGGTTTGAACTCATTTTTTTTAAACCTTTTGACTTCAGGAAGGAATTCTTTGATTTGCTGATCAAATGAAGGGGTGTATGGGAGATCCAGCTTTTGATAGATGGAACGGATCGCTTCCTGCGGATTCGTTAGTACTTCCTGGAAACCGATTTCCGTGAAGCGGTTTTCCGGAATCTTTTCGAGATCGGTCCGGATGGTAGTCAGCATCTGGTCCATGAAAGTAGCTACTTCGGTCACATCAGGTCGTCGACTCTTTTTATTCAGTGCGTTTTGCCTTCGAAGGATATCCCACATGTGGATGGTTGAAGGGATCACTTCATATGGGTGGCGGTGGATATGGATAAATCGAGCTTCCGGAAAAATCTCATTCAATAGTGGGATACGCATTGAATTGAAAGGATTTTTAGAGATGATCCTTTTTCGAGTTTTAAAACTCAGTTTTTTATAGAATTCTGAGATCTGGTCTTTCCAGTTTTCAATTTGATCGGGAGCAGGCAGAAACTGGTCGGACCCGGTCAAAAAGTAATGATCGGAGCTTGGAAAAACAAGATCTTTTAAAGGGGAAACACAGGTTAGGCGGTAGATGGCGTATTCATCTTCCTGTGGCTCATCCATTCCGATTTTAACCCGGTCCATGGGCCTGTGTTCTCCCATCAGTCCCTTAAAAACCGGTTGATAGTAAGCATGAGAGACAAGGAAACTGTCGGGAACGGCTACCTGAAATAAGGTTGGGGCGAAGAGCTGCGGATCTTTGCTCAGGAACTGATGTAACAGGGTGGAACCGGTGCGCCAGTGCCCGATGATGAAAACAGGATCGCGGGGTGTTTCGACTGTTTTCAGGAGTGATCCAAATCTTTTTTTTTCAATCAGGGCAAAGAAAGAAGACCAGGCAGCGCTTTGAACCAGGAAAGCAATTCTCGCCAGGGTTTTGGGATTGGCATCAAATGGGTTCCTTTTTAGCAGTGAAACAAGTCGTTCCAGTGTGATGCCGGCGGTGAGGTACGAATCTTTCAAAAGTTATGAATCAGATCGCTTTGTTTTCTCTGTTGTCTGCAATGAAGAGGGCGATGGAATCGATAGACCTGACTACTTCCCGTGCAATGTGCTGATCGGTAATCCGGATCCCGTAAATCCGCTGGATCGCCATAATGATCTCGATGGCATCTACTGAATCAAGGGTGAGGGCGTTACCGCCACCAAAGAGGGGCTTGTCATCCTCAATGGTCTCAATCGGTACATCGGTGATTCCCAAGGTATCAAGGATCATCGTCTTGATCTCCATTTTGAGCTTGTAATCGGGTGTCGTTGGCATGGTCGGTAAGAATTTCAGTGAACGACTTTTGAAAGTTTTCTAAAAAAGTTTTCTTCGGCATCTGCCCTTCCCGCGATCATGGCACCAAGCTGACCAAGTTTTTCGGCTCCCAGATCTCTGTTTTTTCCAATCCTTGCAGCGAAGAGGGATATCTCCCGCCAGCCGTCGCCAATCAGCATCAATTCCTGTGAAAGATCCTTAAGGGTTGGAAGACGGAGTATCGATGAGGCTTGCTGCAAAAAGGTCGCGTACATGAACCTGAATCCGGCGCCACCCGTTCCCTGGTCTTCTAACAGGATATTAATTTTCATAATTTCATGGGAAAGATGTTCGGTATCCCGCGCAAAATTAGGCCATTCCGTGACTTTTCGCGCAAACATCCGGATGCCTTTGACTCCCAGGAAAGGCATCGGGATGCTGAGCATGTTGAAACATGCTTTTTTAATCCCTTTGCGGATGGCTGTCTCAAGATCGATTTTCTCAGGAACGGAGCGGGTGTGGAACAGGAAACCCTCAGGAGACATGTTTCCACCGGCGAAACGCCCTTTTTCCAGTGATCGCTCATCGAGTTTCATGATTTTGGGAAAGTAAGCGTCGCTCACAATATATTGTTGCTCCTCCTTCCCGATAACGATCATAAAATGTACATTGATATGAACCCGTTCCCACGAAGGTACATAATCGAGGTAAAAGAAATCGACCTGGCAGGCGGTCGGGATGTTGCGACTGATCAGTTCATCCAGCCTGCTCATACCCAGAGCTGGATCTTTGAAACGATATTCTGCAAATTCCACCCCCAGTCTTTTTTCAATGTTGCGGCGCATCTGACCGGGTTTGTTCCTCACGATGAAGGTTGGGAAAGGGAATGCTTTTGCTTTGTGAAAATAGCCGAAGAAAACACCACTGGCGATTCCGAAAACCAAGGGTTCGGAAATTTCAAGTCCTGCGTGGTTCAGCAGAGAGGTAAGGGCCCCTGATTCGCAGTGGGCCGACATTTTGTGGGTAAAATCAGGAATGACCATCTATTTTTTTTCCTCGATGTTTGTCAGCACAATAAAAGGATTCTGCGTGGTGGAGTGGTGGATGGAGAGGGTATGTATCTTGTTTTCGGGGATAGCCTGAGAGACCATCTGTTCCCCGTCATGAACCATGATCACCTGAAGAAGATTGGCAGGAGAGATATTAAAGACTCTTGCATAGTGTTCCAGGTCTTTAACCGTTGCTTTAGCGAATCCACCAGGATCAAGATGCTTTCTGACTGTGGATTTGCAAATCCCTGAGCGGGCAGAGAGTTCCGACAGTGTCAGTTCTTCCAATACCATGTAAAACCTGACCGGACTGATCAGATTGGAAATCAATTGGTTGCGTAGCTCAATCTCCAACGCTATCCTTTTATTCCGGAAATCATCAATAAAATTGGCTGAAATATAGGAACCCGTCTGCATGGGCCCAAATTGACCATCCTCCTTTTCGACATACAGTATGACTTGTTGTTCCGGATAATCTATGAACCCCTCTTTTTCTTTCATGGAAAGGAAGCAAGTTAATTTTTCTTTGCAAAAATAGCAATGCTGGCCATCATTGCCAAACCAAAAAAGAGCAACAACAGCAATGTTCCGGGGAGAATGGTGATGAGGCTCCCATCGCGGATGAAGAGGTCAAGGTAATTGTCGATGCCCCATCTTATCGGAGAAAGATGGCTGATGAATTGTACGGATCGCGGCATCAGGTGTACGGGGAAAAAAGTCCCACTAAGAACACCCAGTACCACCACCATTACTGAACCAAACAGGCCGGCCTGGTTCTGAGTTGTTGCGATGACTCCCGTCAACATTCCAAAACCGATGGCGGCCAAGCCCGAGGCTACAGTGGTGAGGAAAAGAGCAAAATAGTGATTTCCGATTTGCAAGGGTTCAGAACCCATCACCAGAGGAAAGATCCAGTGACCGATACCGATCATCAGAACAAATTGAATCAGGCAAACAAACAGGTAGGTTAACACTTTTGCACTCATGATGGCCCAGACAGTGACGGGCAAAGTCATCAGCCGGTGGTAACTTCCCTCTTTTTTTTCAGCGATCAGGCTTCCTGCCAGGGGTATCACGATGAAAAACATGGCAAACAGAATGAAACCCGGTACATTGTTCTGGATGATGTTGGGTTGAATGGCCGATTTTTCTTTCATCGCAAAATTTTCCCTGATTTTTGGCAGATTCTCCAGGGTTTTCCGGATCATCTGATCTATTTCCGGCTTCATATCTCCGGCCATATCTCCGACCATTTTATCAACGGCCATTCGCGCCTGTGTTGATTGAATGATGTACCGGAGCGACTGGATCGTGGTACGGCGGAACGACTCCTGCGTGGCAGGATCGGTCAGCAGGATAACCGAGGTGTCGGCGGTTTGCAGGATTACCCCAAACGGATAGCGCCCCTTACCGACCAGTTCTCTGACCAGGAGTGGCGTCAACGGTGCATTTCCGGTGGAATCGGTAATTTCAAAAAACCCGGAAGCTTCCAGATTCTTTCGAATAACTTCAGAACCGATCGTGCTGTCGTTTCCGGACCAGACAATCTGAATCCTGGCATTTTTCCCCTTAACCCCATTCTCCTGGGCAATGGTGACCACGAAGATAAGCAGGATGGGCATCACAAAAAGAATAATCAGTCCAGGAACATCCCTTGCGAGAAGCCACCACTCTTTGATCAGCAGGGTGCGAAGTTTTAGCATGGTTCAAAAATACAAAATCTAAACCTTTGGTTTTGCCTCGATCAAAGCCAGCGGAGCAACGGTCCTGTTGATTTTTGTTACAGCGAACCCTGCCTGGTCAAGTACCTGCCGGAATTCGTACCGGGTTCGTTCTTTACCTCCCGGCATTGTCGCAAGCATTTGTATGTCAAGTAATTCTGGTAATTCTCTGCGTGGATGATCACTGACTACCATCTCAATGATGAGAATTTTGGCCTCCGGATGCATGGAATGGTGAAGGGTACGGAGAAGGCGGATGCAATCGGCATCATTCCAATTGTGGACGATATTTTTCAGGATATAGAGGTCAGCGCCGGCCGGGACAAACTCAAAAAAATCACCTTGCCGGATGGTCATTCTGTCTGAAACGCCAAACAGGTCGATGATGACCGGAGCACGGGTGACCATTTCGGGCACATCGAACAAAATCCCTTTTACGGAAGAATTTTCCCGGAGGATGTTGGCCAGCAGAAATCCGTCCCCACCGCCAATATCTGCAATGGTCTTAAATCTGGAAAAATGATAGGAGTGAAGGATTGGCGCCAGGCTGATACCGGAGAGGTTTGACATGGAGCGGCTGAAAATCTCTGATTCGGCAGGATGGTCACGCAGGTAATCATAGATCGCCTGGTGATAGGTTTCCAGGAAAGCCTCTTTCCCCTTTCTGACGGTGGTTTCCAGGTGGCTCATCATGTTCCAGTTAACAGGGCCCAGGTGGTGTAGCAACATGTAACGAAGCGATCCTTGTTCATCCAGCAATCCTCGTGCAACATTATTCAGTGCGAACCTGCCATCCCGCCGGATCTTGAAAATTCCCTCTGATGCTAAGGCCCGTATGACCCGGTAAAGGGAAGGAGCATGGGAACCGGTCTTTTCAGCGAGTTCTTCAAGAGTCAACGGGGTCTCTTTCAGATGCCCGGCTACATCCAGTTTGGCAGCAACATAAAGGGAAGGGAGAAGCCAGAATTGCTGAAATTGTTCATAAAGTACCATGTTTCCGGGAAACATGTTCCGGTTCAGGGTGATCAGGAAGTTCCGGAAGCCATTGAGTGCCCTGACGAGCCAGACAGGAGGCATTTTAGGAATGGGAGCGGGTTCTTTCATTTTCGACAGGATTAGAATTGTATTCGCCAGGTTCCCATGGGGAAGAAACCCATTGTGAAGAAATACCTTACTTCTCCGGTTTTTGGGTCTATGCGTTGCAAGGCGACATTCGTATAGTTAGTCCGGTACTGGAGGTCGAGGAGGAACTCAATGTTGTAACCGGGGAGATTGCGCCGTATCCCGAAGCGTAAAGAAGCTCTTTTGTACTCCGGGTAACGGGGTTCGAAGGCGTCGTTCCAATCATAAACCGGTTCGCCGGTAGCAACAGTGGCGGCGCCGTTATAAGGGATGTAGGGATTGCCGCCGGCCCACGTTGCCCTCAACCCCAACGACATGACACCCCATTTTCTTTTTCCCATGACCCATTCATAACCACCCACAGCATTGAGGACATAATTAACATTAAAGGCTGAATTGCGGTTGGTTTGATCGTATCCCCGGTAAGTGGAATTAAAGAGGGAGGCAGTCAGCAGGAAAAAATAGTTCCTTTTAAAGAATTTTTCAAAAGTGCACTCGATCCCGTAATTAACCCCGGTCCCTTTGTTGACAAGGCTGTCGGCGTATTGCCGGTCAAGAAAGAAGTCGTGGCCCTGGTTGCATAAAGCGTACTGAGGGATGGATTCTTTCACCGGGATGTCCCACAAATATTGGTAATAGAGTTCCGTCTTGAAACGCAGCGCTTCTGTCAGTAAATAATTGTACCCCAGAACAACCTGTGCAGCGCGGGTATTCCCAAGCCGGCGGTTGGTCTGGGTTTCCGGGCCTTCCGCGGGATGGGAGAGAACGAAATAGATCACACGGGGTTGCATCTGGCTGTACAGTCCCATACCGAAATTCAGGGTGTGTTTTTTATGGATGTACCAATCGAAGCCTGCCCTCGGCTCGACGGTCCACTGATTGCTCAATGAAAGCCAGGAGCCGGTGACACCGGTAGTGATCGTGAAATCAGGTGAGAAATTGTGTTTCCATTGGAGATAACCACTGGTCTGGAGCATGGCTTCCCTGGAGTCAGTATTTACAAGGAATTGGTTGAAATACATCATGCTGTCGGAGAATGACATCCGGTACCAATCGATGAACAATCCCACGTCTATTGTATTCGCATCAGAGATTCTCCTTGTAAGCCTCGAAGAAAAGGAATATTTTACCTCTGTTGAACGTTCACCGGCCCAGGGAGCTGGCGTGGGAACACTGTTGGAAAAGGTATCAATTTTTGTTTTTACGTCAGACGCTACGAGGTAGATCATGTTTTTCCAACGCCATCCGGCTCCCGGGTTGATTTGATGGGTCAGCCCGATGACTCCGAGGTTGGAACCGTTGGCCAGATCTTCGCCCAGGTCAGGAAAAGTCCATTCGTCCTGATCTTTGCGGCTGTCAAATAGTTCTATAAAACTGAGACCCCCGATCCCGATGATGGTAAAGGTTCCGGAGTTACGGGTCGGAATTGTGATTTTCAGGTTCAGATCCTGGTACTTTGGAACAATCCCTACATTGATATTGAACCAGTTAAGAAATTGCAACGGAGAATAGCGGTAAGAGATGATGTAGGAGGCCAGTGATTTTTTTGAAAAAGGGCCTTCAGTTCCGAACTCAAGCCCGTTCCAGCCGACCTGGAACCAGTATTCATGGTGGTGGTTGTTTCCGTTTCGCATCCGCATGTCAAAGATACCGGCCAGGGTATTGCTGTATTGTGCCGGGAAAGCGCCGGTAAAGAAGTCAGAGTTGGTTAAAAGGTTGTTGTTCAGAAGGGTGACGGGCCCTCCTGTGGTACCTACCGTTGCAAAATGGTTGGGGTTAGGTATCTCCATGTCTTCGATCCGCCATTGCATCCCCATGGGGGAGTTTCCCCTGACGATGATATCATTGCGGTTATCGATTCCGGAGGTCACTCCGGCGAAGTTGGCTGCCATTCTTGCGGGATCGTTGTAACTGCCGGCAAACCGGTTGGTTTCATCTACGCTGAACGATCGCACGCTTACAGTCGCCATCTTATTGATAGAAGCGTATTTGCGAAAACCACCGTGGATCTCTACTTCGGGGGCGGAGATCGCGGCCGGTTCCAGGAGAACCGTGACAGGGGTCTCCTTCCCGCTGCTGATGGTTAGGGGCTCCGAAAGGTAAGTGGCATAGCCTAAATGGGATACCTTGAGTTGGAGGGTCCCGATGGGAACTTTTGACAGGCGGAAGTAACCGTTTTTATCGGTTGTTGTACCGATCAATGGATCAGAGTCAAGAATGGTCACCGTGGCTCCTGGAATGGGTGATTGGGCCTGTAATTCATAAACATAGCCATGGACTACCGAGTGGAGCAGAGGCTGGGATTGAATGGAAATACCATAAAAAAAAGAGAGCAGGAAAGGAATAAAAAGCAGAAGGCGGTGCCAAAAATTACCCATGGAGTAAAGGTAGGAAGAATTTACTCCTCCATCAACCGGTCCACTTCCTGGGCTGTGAGTCTTGTCCATCGCGGATTGACCAGCTTTTCACCCACAGTGTCAAAGTGAACCAGGTCGAAGGTCTCGCCGTAAAAAGTCAGTTTGCTTTGAAGGTCGGGCGTGTGCTCAATAAACATGAAACCGGCCGGGTCGCATTGTTGTTCCTGCATGATCCGGGTAGCAAGGGGAGCTACCCATTCAGTGACCGGGGTACCCGGGTTTTGGCGGTAGATCTCAGTGGCGATGGCCAGTGTTTTACCATCTTTACGGTGAACGATTTTCAGTCCGCAACGCGATGGACTGTCCCATTGCCCGAGGAACTCGTAATAGTGATCCATGTAATGGTCAAAGTCGGGGTTAGTCTCCATTGTGTTTTCTTCAAAGGCTGGTTAAAGTAATATTGAATGAAGTACAGGCATAAGTAAAACTCAGGCTACTTTGGGAACTTTTTTACCGAAACTCAGGTCTGCCAGGTCACGCCGGCGAGGTGTATAAGTACCGTCAGCAATTTCTCGTGAAACCACAGTGTTGATCAGGTTGAACATTTTCATGGTCTGGGGCTCGTCTTTGTAAAAGGTATCCCAGGCATACTGATAGAGTTCTGCAAGGCGTTCGGCCGACATGTGTTTGGGATGATAGACCACTTTTCCTGCGTTGTAATGGTTCCAGTCGTGATCGAAAATCCGGTTTTGTTTAAGCAGGTCGCTGTACGCTTTGGTGTGGGGGAATGGTGCAAGAACGGTAAATTCCGCCAAGTCCAGGTCGATTTCAAGCAGAAAATCGATCAGCCGTTTGATGTCATCTTCCGTTTGGTTGTCAAGCCCTAAAAGGATGGTTCCTTCCACCGCGATGCCGTAATCATGGTACTGTTTGATCCTGTTGCGGATATAATCGGAGGTATCAAAAACAGCCTGATAGACATACCATGCTCCCGCCTGGGCGGCTAAGTCCAGTACATCATTTTTATCTTCGATGGTGTGGCTGACCCATTTTTTCTTCAGCGGGATCATGGCTTTGAAAAGCTCTTTTTCCCATTGTGTATCCAGGGCAAGAGAGTTGTCAACAATAAAGAGGCGGTTATTGTCCATTTGCGATAATTCCTCCACCACCCGATCAATGGGCCGGGGGCGGAATCCGCGACCCCCTAAATACCTTACTGCACAAGGATAACAATCATAAATACAACCCCTTGAAGCATGGAAAAGGTCGACCATCCGGAACCCTTTATGGTAGTAAAGATCTTTTTTCAGGATATCTCTTCGGGCAGGGCCGATCAACCGCATTTCGGGGGGATTGTTGAGGTAATTGTAAACCTTTTTAAGCTGGTTGTTTTGAAAATCTTTAAAAACCTGGTCAAGCCTCCCTTCAACCTCTCCAAGAAACACAGAATCAGCATATTGCATAGTTTCCTCTGCGTGGAGCATGGTAGAAATGCCGCCAAAGATCACTTTTTTACCAAGTTTACGGTAATGGGTTGCTATCTCCCAGCCTCTCTTAACCTGGGTGGTCAGCATCATGGAGATCCCGACAAAATCCGGACTGTCATCAATGATGAGTTCTTCTACATTTTCGTCGGTAAAATCGACCATCACATTTTCGGGTAATGCAGCAGCCATCACGACGGGACCATGGGGAGGGAGGTTAAAGATCGTCTGTCCTTCGAGTTTGTCCCAACGGGGGTATACCAGTTTAAATTTCATTCGGTGTGTTTTAGTAGATTAACATTGCACTGAACCATTTTTTTTATAATGATCTCCTTATCCTTCCACACTGGTATCACTTTTGTGAGCGCCCGGGCATAAGCATCCCTTGCTTTCTGCCACTGTTCCGCCTTAAAGTAATAATCACCTGTAAGTGAATATACTTCGAAGTACCAGGGATTGGATTGTTGAAAAGCATTAAGTAAAGAACCGGAAAGCGGAAGAAGAGGCTCTGTCTGAAGTTGCCGGCTGATCCTTATCCGTAAGGTTTTGAATTTTAAGAATTCAGAGTACTCACGTGATAAAAGAAAAGGATCTGCTTCAATGGTCAGGGATGAGTCAATGATCTCCACCTTCCGCTTCAACCCTGCAAATTTATGAAAAATTTCATACAGGTCATAACATACATATTTGCCAGACTGCCAGGGATGGGTAGATACCCAGACTTTGAGCTGACCGGGTTGGAAGATGACGGAATGATGGGCGATGAGCTGGTTGATCGCTTTCTCGTTCCCATAACCTGTTGATTCCCCGTTCAGTCCTTCCCTGTCCCTGAGGATTTTTGCTACTCCGGCAGGATCCAGCGGGAGAGGAGAGGAGAGGCATTGCAACAATCTCCTGTATCTGTAGAGCGATGCACTCTCCCGGATATTTTTCTGGTTGAGGGGATCCTTGGTGAAGGCAGCTGATCTGAAATGGTTTGTACAGGTGATGGTGCTGCCGGTCGTGGTGAGCAGTTCGGTTTGGGAAGGAGACTTTTCGATGATAGCGGCACGGTTTTCCCGACCCGATCCGATCAATAGTGATTCTGATACAAAGGTTTCACGTTTTTTAGCGATCGCGTAGGCTTCACCGATGGTGGATGCATATTGAAGGATTTCGCGTGCCAGTATAGAGATGGGTGTCCTGGCAGAAAAGGGGATTTCCGATTTGGCAGCGTTGATGGTGATGGTCAAACCGGCTTCATTCATTCCGGACACGGTGCCGATCATTCCGCCCCAGGTAACCATCATAAAACCAAACCCTTTCGATGGTTTTTCAAAGCAAACGATCTTGTTTGCAGCAAAGGCTTCACCCATGTAAAAGTCAAAATTTCTGCCGATGATCAATCCTCCGTCGGCAACATGATCCCCCCATACACCAAAACTGGTACAACCTACCAGGCTAAGATCCTGCAAGGCATGTCCAATGTCATGGGCCGAATGATAGTTAAGCATCCGATGGTAGGCTGAACCGATCTCTTTGAAGCGGTCAGAAGCAGACAAGGAAATCCCGTAAATTTCCTGCTGGTATTCTTCAGGAATATACTCGTCAAGGTCGCGGTTGAACCAATAGATGAAATACTTCAGGAAATGCAGGTAACCGTCGGATGGGATCATCGTGCGGATTTGATCGATAAACGCTTGTTCCTGCGCATCGACCAACGCTTTGGATAATTTTCCATTGATATATCCCCGTTGAAAAGGTTCCCCTTCAAGGTACATTTCCCACAACCCTGTTTTGCTCTGTTTCAACCAGTTGTTACCGGCTGTCATCATGCCCGGAGCGGTTTGTTGCAGCGAAATCGTAGTATCTGTAAGGTCTGCAGTGTAGGGGAGGCGGATGGTGGTATCCAGATTATACCATAATCCCGGTATAAGAAGTATCAGGATAAGGATCAGCAAGGCAAACCCTTTTCTTTTCAATCTTTTTTTAGTTTTCTGCTGCATTCCTGATTTTATTCAGTAAAGATTCCATTCCAAGGATAGCACCACTGGTCATAACTGCCGAGATGGTCACGCCTAAGAGTCCGTGAAGATTGATGTTTTGCCCTGTAAAATAAAACCCCGGAATTTTGGTATGGGGCAAAACACGGCTGGTGACGGGGTTGTGAAAATCTTTTTTTATCCCGTACATGGAGCCTTCAGGAGAGCCTGTAAAATCTCTCCAGGTCAGGGGTGTAGCGATTTCCATTTTTTCTATGGCCCGTTTTAAACCGGGGAGAACTTGCTCTGCCTTGTCCAGCAACAAGACAGCCCTCATTTCTTTAAAATTTTTGTACGCTTCACCTCTGTTTCCTGAGAATGTGTTTTTCCATCGATCTACTTCCTTCCAATCCATATAAGTGAGAAGGGTAACCGTCGCGGAATGGTCAGGAGCCAAAGGATCTTTTCCGGTAGAAAGCATGAACATGGCCGGCCATTCAGCGCCTGTTTTCCGGGATTCATCCCAGACGTTACCGTCGGCGTGATAGTAAATGTTGTGATTCAGGTAAGAGATTGCATCCCTTTTCAGGGTCAGAAACAGGGTGAAGGCTCCTATTGTGTTTTGAAGTGTCGATAAACGGTTTCGCCATACCGGCCTGCCCATGTCAGCCGGAAGCATAGACAATGCTGTCGCAGGATGGATGGCTGCAATGACCTTGCCTGATCTGACACACGAACCGGAGGCGGAAGTGATGCTGAAACCCTCCTTAAAAGGCCGGATTTCTGCAACTTCAAACCTTGTCAACAGGGTACCACCTTTGGATAGATAACCTTCAGTCAATCTTTCTGCCAGCGTGCTGCTTCCCCCGTTGATGCGGCAAGCACCTGTGATAAACGAATGGTTGATCAATCCTGCAACATGGAGTGGTGTGTGATGATCTCCGGCATATAGGAAATTGTTACCCGCGAGTACCGAGGCAAGCGAGACATCGGTACCGGGAGACCTGATGTTTCCTGCCAATTGTTGGTAATAGGTCGCTGCACCCTGCGAAAGAAATGCCTCTTCATGATCACCTGAAAGTTCTTGCAGATTATATAAGGGAAAGGCGGTGGCAATCTCCTGGAGCCGGCGGGTGTAATGGCAAAGGATTTTTTCAGCTTTTGGAAAAGAGCGGGCCAGTTGTTTGGTAAACTGGTCAAAACCCACTGCTAACCTGAATTCATGATCTCCGATGTGGATATGGTCGAAACCCTC
>CALMDO010000119.1 GCA_937862805.1 uncultured Bacteroidota bacterium | reverse complement strand
GCTTCTCATTGCGAAGGATTACATCCGGGGCTTTGATTTCGATCAGTCGTTTGAGACGGTTGTTACGAATGATTACGCGGCGGTAGAGGTCATTCAGATCGGAGGTGGCAAACCTTCCGCCATCCAGCGGAACGAGGGGGCGGAGTTCGGGAGGAATGACCGGGACGACTTTGATGATCATCCATTCGGGCCTGTTTTCCAAACGTTTTTGAGCATCCCTGAACGACTCAAACACCTGTAGGCGTTTCAGTGCTTCGGCTTTACGCTGCTGTGAAGTCTCGGTATTGGCTTTGTTACGAAGATCGTACGATTCCTTGTCAAGGTCAAGTCTTGTCAGAAGTTCTGACAGCGCTTCAGCGCCCATCTTTGCCACGAATTTATTCGGGTCTGAATCATCGAGATACTGGTTATCCTGAGGAAGTTTATCCATGATCTCGAAATACTCTTCTTCCGAGAGAAAATCGAGGTAGTTGACCCCGTCGGCCTGTTTGATTCCCGGGTTGATCACCACGTATTTTTCGTAATAGATGATCGATTCCAGTTTCTTGGTCGGCAATCCCAGCAGGGATCCTATTTTGTTGGGAAGTGAGCGGAAGAACCAGATATGGGCTACCGGGACCACCAGTTGGATGTGTCCGACCCTTTCGCGGCGCACTTTTTTTTCGGTGACTTCTACACCGCATCGGTCGCAAACGATTCCTTTGTAGCGGATGCGTTTGTACTTTCCGCAATGGCACTCCCAATCTTTAACCGGACCAAAAATCCGTTCGCAGAACAAACCGTCGCGTTCCGGTTTATACGTTCTGTAATTGATGGTTTCAGGTTTCAGAACCTCACCGCTCGATATTTCGAGAATCTTTTCCGGGGAGGCAAGGCTGATGGTAATCCTTGAAAAGCTACTGTTTACCTGACCCTCTTTTCTGTATGCCATATAAATTCAGTTGTCGGTTGAAAAAAGAAAAAAATCACATTATATGAATACGGGTATCTCAACTGCCCGTCATTATCAATCAAATGTGAGGTTCAGCCCAAGACCACGCAATTCATGGATCAGCACGTTGAAAGACTCCGGAATACCAGGTACAGGCATGTTTTCGCCTTTCACGATGGTTTCATAAGCTTTTGCCCGGCCGATCACGTCGTCGGATTTAACGGTCTGTATCTCAAGAAGAATGTTCGCAGCTCCGAATGCTTCCAGCGCCCAGACTTCCATTTCACCGAAACGCTGTCCACCAAACTGTGCTTTACCTCCTAAAGGTTGTTGGGTGATCAGGGAGTAAGGACCAATGGAACGGGCGTGCATCTTGTCATCGACCATGTGGTGCAGTTTCATCATGTAGATATAACCAACGGTGGTAGGTTGATCAAAGCGTACACCCGACAATCCGTCGTGGAGATAGACTTTGCCGTTGCGGGGTAAACCTGCTTTCTCTAAGTAATCGTTGATCTGCTGGATGGTAGCGCCATCAAAGATAGGAGTAGTGAAGCGGAGATCCAGTTTTTTGCCGGCCCAGCCAAGGATCGTTTCGTAAATCTGGCCCAAGTTCATACGTGAAGGAACACCCAGGGGGTTGAGTACCACATCCACCGGGGTACCGTCGGCCAGGAAAGGCATGTCTTCTTCACGCTGAATTCGGGCGACAATCCCCTTATTTCCGTGACGGCCCGCCATCTTATCGCCCACTTTCAGTTTGCGTTTTTTGGCGATGTAAACTTTGGCCATTTGTACGATTCCGGCAGGAAGATCATCGCCTACCATCGCTACAAACTTCTTGCGGTTATGGACACCCAGGATTTCCTTATACTTAATGATATAGTTGTTAATGAGGATCTTGATCAGATCATTTTTATCTTTATCGGTAGTCCATTTGTTAGGATTAACGTTAAGATAATCGACTTCACCCAGGTTTTTCGGGGAGAATTTTGCCCCTTTGGCGATCACCTCCTGTTTAAAATTGTTGAAAACCCCCTGGGAGACTTTACCATTGACCAGCACTCCCAGTTTTTCAATCATTCTGGCTTTCAACTTGGCTGCATCTTTCTGGTACTCATCGTCCAGTTTCTTGAGATCGTCTTTCTCTTTGGTCTTGGCTTTGCGATCTTTGATGATCCTTGAAAAGAGTTTTTTCTCAATCACAACGCCTTTCATAGAGGGAGGCGCTTTGAGGGAGGCGTCCTTCACATCGCCTGCTTTGTCGCCGAAAATGGCCCGAAGCAGTTTTTCTTCCGGTGTGGGATCGCTCTCTCCCTTGGGAGTGATCTTGCCAATAAGGATATCCCCTTCATTGACTTCTGCTCCGATGCGGATCAAACCACTCTCATCCAAATCTTTGGTTGCTTCCGCGCTGACATTCGGAATATCGTTTGTCAGTTCTTCCACACCTCTTTTTGTATCTCTAACTTCGAGGGTAAACTCTTCAATATGAATGGAGGTAAAGATATCTTCTTTAACCACTTTTTCGGAGATAACGATGGCATCTTCAAAGTTGTAGCCTTTCCAGGGCATGAAAGCGACCATGAGATTCCGGCCCAGTGCGAGTGAACCATCTTTGGTGGCATACCCTTCGCAAAGGACTTGTCCCTGTACTACTTTATCTCCTTTTCTTACGATGGGACGAAGGTTGACACAAGTATTCTGGTTGGTTCTGGCAAACTTGGTAAGGGTGTATTTCTTACAGTCATCGTCAAAACTCACCAATCTTTCCTTGTCGTCACGTTCATAGCGGATCACAATTTCGTCGGCATCGACGTATTCGACGATGCCGTTTCCTTCGGCATTGATCAGTACTCTGGAATCGCGGGCCACGCGGTCTTCAATGCCGGTACCGACCAGAGCCACTTCCGGATTGAGGAGGGGAACAGCCTGGCGCATCATGTTGGAGCCCATCAGTGCGCGGTTCGCGTCATCATGTTCGAGAAACGGAATCAGGGAAGCGGCGATTGAAGCGATCTGGTTGGGTGCAATGTCGATGAGGTCAACTTTGGTCTTGTCATAGATGGGGTAATCAGCCAGGTATCTTACCTTCACTTTTTCCTCTATAAAGGTGCCGTCGTCGTGCATCGGGGTCGTAGCCTGGGCAATGACCTTGTGTTCTTCTTCTTCGGCGGTGAGGTAAGTCGGTTGTTCATTCAGGTTTATTTTCCCTTCGATGGCCTTGTGATAAGGGGTTTCAATGAAACCCAGTTTATCGATTTTTGCGTACACGCAGAGGGAGGAGATTAAACCGATGTTAGGGCCTTCCGGCGTTTCAATGGTACACAGCCGGCCGTAGTGAGTATAGTGAACGTCGCGCACTTCAAAACCGGCTCTTTCACGCGAAAGACCACCCGGACCGAGTGCAGAGATCCTCCGTTTATTGGTCAGTTCCGACAGGGGGTTGGTCTGGTCCATGAACTGCGAAAGCTGGTTGGTCCCAAAAAAGGAGTTGATCACCGACGACAGTGTTTTGGCGTTGATCAGGTCGGTCGGGGTAAAAACTTCATTGTCCCTGACATTCATCCTTTCACGGATGGTACGCGCCATACGGGAGAGACCAACTCCAAACTGGTTGTACAGTTGTTCGCCCACGGTTCTGACACGGCGGTTGCTGAGGTGGTCGATATCGTCCACTTCAGCTTTGGCATTAACCAGTTCGATGAGGTATTTAATGATGGAGATGATATCTTCACGGGTCAGTACCTTGGTCTCGACCGGTGTGGTAAGGTTGAGTTTTTTATTGATCCGGTAACGGCCTACATCACCAAGGTCATACCGTTTGTCGGAAAAGAACAATTTCTCAATGATCCCGCGGGCGGTCTCCTCGTCGGGAGGTTCTGCATTCCGTAACTGGCGGTAAATAAATTCGACGGCCTCTTTCTCGGAGTTGGCCGGATCTTTTTGTAATGTATTGAAAATGATAGAATAGTCGGTGGCTAAAGCCTCTTCCCGGTGAATGAGAATGGCTTTGATTCCGGCATCGAGGATCAAGTCGATGTGATCGTTTTCCAGGATTGTTTCCCGTTCGATGATCACTTCTGTTCTTTCGATGGATACAACTTCGCCGGTATCTTCATCGACGAAATCTTCAATCCATGCCCTTACAACGCGTGCAGCCAGTTTCGAACCGACCACCCGTTTCAGTGCGGCTTTGCTGACTTTAATCTCCTGTGCCAGTCCGAAAATCTCCAGAATGTCTTTATCCGTTTCATAGCCAATGGCACGCAGCAAAGTCGTGACCGGTAATTTCTTTTTCCGGTCAATATAAGCGTACATGACATTGTTGATGTCGGTTGTAAATTCGATCCATGAACCCTTGAAGGGAATGATCCTGGCGGAGTAAAGTTGGGCTCCGTTGGCATGGAGACTGGTACTGAAGAAGACGCCGGGTGAGCGATGCAATTGGGAGACGACGACCCGTTCTGCCCCGTTGATCACGAAGGTACCACGGGGGGTCATGTAAGGAATCATTCCCAGGTATACGTCCTGAATGATGGTTTCAAAATCCTCGTGTTCCGGATCGGTGCAATAAAGTTTCAACTTGGCTTTCAGCGGAACGCTGTAAGTGAGTCCGCGCTCGATACATTCTTCGATGGAGTAGCGGGGAGGATCTATGAAATAGTCTAGAAATTCCAATACAAAGTTGTTGCGGGCAT
>CALMDO010000118.1 GCA_937862805.1 uncultured Bacteroidota bacterium | reverse complement strand
GCCGGGTTTGACCTGTCAGGAACCCTCACCCTGCCCGAAGGAAAAGGGCCCTTTCCTGCAGTGGTCCTGATTTCGGGTTCAGGGCCTCAAAACCGGGACGAGGAGGTCATGGGTCATAAACCCTTTCTTGTTTTGGCCGACTACCTGACCCGAAAAGGTTTGGCAGTGCTGCGATACGATGATCGCGGCATCGGAAAATCGGGCGGAAAATTTCAGGAGGCCACAACGATCGATTTCGCTACGGATGCGGAAGCTGTTCTCAGTTTTCTTAAAAAACATCCCGATATCGACAGTACGAGGGCAGGACTGATCGGACACAGTGAAGGAGCGCTTGTTGCCTCTGTCATTGCCGCGCACAATCCGCAATTACCCTTCGTGGTATTGATGGCCGGCCCGGGTATGAAAGGAGAAAATATCATCCTCCGGCAAACTGAATTGATCTCCCGAAACATGGGTATCAGTCAGGAAGTGATCAACGGGAACATAGCCCTGAATCAATCTTTGTACGAGGTGGTAAAAAAGAACGCCGACACCGCTAAAGCAGCGTCAAAAATGTCAGCCCTGCTTACCCGGTTCAATAAAAAACATGAAAGCGACACCACTTATCAAAAAATTTCACCGCAGGAGATAAAAGGGATGATAGGGGTCCTTAATTCCTCTTGGTTCAGGTGCTTCCTCACCCTCGACCCACAAGAATACCTGACCAAAGTCCGATGCCCTTTGCTGGCTCTGACCGGGAGCCTTGACCTGCAAGTTCCTGCAGATGATAACCTGAAAGCTATTGAATCGGCACAACTCATCGCCGGTAACCCCGATTGTACTGTTGTGGAACTTCCCGGACTGAATCATTTGTTCCAACCGGCTAAAACAGGCGGACCGGAAGAATACGCATCCATCGAACAGACCATGGCGCCTGAAGCGCTTGATACCATTGGTAACTGGTTGACTACTCTCCTGAAAATGAAACCCTGAAAAAATATATCTTTGTCTGATATAATCCAATAAGTGATGGACCCGTTAGAGGCAATTTCCCCTGTTGACGGACGGTACAGGAAAATAACCGAACCGCTTGCCGCCTGTTTTTCCGAATATGCCATCATCCGCTACAGGATCCTGGTTGAAATTGAATATTTCATTGCCCTGTGCCGCTTGGGGTTACCCCAACTATCCAAGGTTAATCCAAAAGATTGCAGCAAGTTACGTGCGATTTACAGGCATTTCAAACCCGCCCATGCCGAAAGGGTCAAGGAACTCGAACGGGAAACTAACCATGACGTCAAAGCAGTCGAATATTTTTTACAAGAACAGTTTGACCATTTGGGGCTGGGGCATTTCAAAGCGTTCATACATTTGGGCCTGACTTCGCAGGACATCAACAACACGGCTTTTCCGCTGGCCTTGCGCAATGCCTGGCGGGAAATAATGGAACCCTTGCTGGAAGAGATATACCAGGTCCTGCTCGAAAAAAGCAACCAATGGAAGCAGGTTCCCATGCTGGCGCGCACCCATGGGCAACCTGCCTCTCCCACCATGCTGGGCAAAGAGTTTTATGTTTTCGTGGAACGGCTCGGCATGCAGCTTGCTCTCATGGAGACCATTCCGTTTTCAGCCAAATTCGGAGGGGCCACCGGCAATTTTAACGCCCACCATGCAGCCTATCCCGGCATCGACTGGATCGGATTCGCCAACCATTTCGTCAACCGGACTTTAGGACTGGAAAGGTGCCAGACTACAACACAGATCGAACATTACGACAATCTGGCTGCTTTTTTCGACAACCTGAAACGGATCAACACCATCCTGATTGATCTGGACCGCGACATCTGGAG
>CALMDO010000117.1 GCA_937862805.1 uncultured Bacteroidota bacterium | reverse complement strand
ATGGAAGCAAAGTATTCTTTGGCGGCCAGTAACATGTCGGCTGAAGCCTGACCGGTAGTCTCCACATCGTAATATGGATGTACCTTGTCTTTGGAAGCACCGTAACCGATATAGTCCGGAGCGACCACCACATACCCGAAAAGAGAAAAAAGGCCCTCTGTCACGGCCATCTTCTGGGAAGGAACTTCATAATTGGCACCATAAGTATAATGGACACCAAGGATAGTCCCAAGCCTTTCATAATCGAGATCGGCGCTGGGAAAAAAGATCGCTCCCGAGGCGAGGATGGGGTTCCCTTTGGGATCCAGGGTATTGTAAGTGATGGAGACCACTTTGATCTTTTTATTGGGCAAAGCCTTGTAGAGCGTGGAACCGGGATTTTGTTTGAGGCGGCTGGCCAGGGTCAGTTTATCGATCACTTCAACTTTTTCGACACTTTCGAGAAAGATGAATTCATCCAGAGGTTCTTTCTTGCACGCCCCTAATGCAAGGAGTACCACGAAATACAACAGGGTTTTTTTCATTGTCAAGGCAGGTATTACATCTCTTGTTGTTAAAAAAGAAAAGCCATACTTAACTCCAGCCCCATCTGTTTGAGGGCTGAATAGTCCTCCGATTTGATCCGGTTGAGGTTCCAGCGATACCGGCCCTCTACCTGGAATTTCCACAGATCGAAACCCATCCCGGCTCCCACGCCAAAATACATTTTGTTGATCTCGTCCTTGATCAGCAAATCATTGTCGGAATCGATGTAATAGAAAAGATCTCCCTCGTAGGTGACCACATAAGAACCGTAAATACTGCCGGAAATGTAAGGACGGAAAATTTTACTGAGCTGCAGCCCGAGTTTAAAACTGACCGGAACATCGATCGTCTGGATGGTGGTGATGCAATCGGTGATGTACAGCAGATCAACATCTGTAACGGAAGTGGTGAAAATGATCTCCGGGACGATCGAATAATTCAGAAATCCCCCTTTCTTATACTGGAAAAGGGCTCCCATCGTCCACCCTGATTTCGCATCAAAATCAGAATAATAACCATTGCCGTAATTTTCCAGATGGATGTAATTGATACCCGCTTTGACACCGATTTTGAAGGGTTTCTCCTGGGCCGAAAGGCTGCCGCAAAGACAGGCAAAAAGTAAAATCAGTATGGTCTTCCTCATGGTACCGGAATAAGTGCTGATAGCATCGTGTAAAAAACATGCTAATGTAAAAAGTATTTAAATAAAATCCTTGGGGATCGACAGGATCAACAATTATTTTTCAAAGACAACCGAAGAAGATAATAAGTTGCAGGGATACTTGCCCTGATTGCCTGCAAATCATTTTTAAACCTCCTGCCGTAAGCGAAAAAGTCGGATTGATAAAAAACTTGTACCTTTGTGTAGAATAGAAAAGCAATGACACCCTTGCTGCAGACAAACCCGGCGTTATCACTTGTATTGATCCTTGAGGCCTTCATCTCTTTCGCACTAAATGCAGCGTGCGACGTAATGAACAACCGTTCGGCGATCCTTCAACAGACTTGCAGGCTTCAGGTTTAAGCCTATTTATCCACTGACCTTCATCATGACAATTTCGGAACCGGGCTTATCGTCCTGCCGCTATATTGCTACGGATGAAACAAATGTTACCAAATATCTCTATAAACCAATAAAATAAATGCAAAGATGAAACAGATTCACTTAAACAAGCTGGACATCCTGCGCATTCGAAAGGCTTTGCAGGAGGCCAGGAAAAACAAATCAATCACCCACGCTGAAGGTGAAATGCTGGAAGTAGAACTCGAATCGGCTGTGGCCCTGGAACCCCGCGATATGCCCCATGACATTGTGACCATGAATTCAATTGTCAGAGTCAGTTTTTCCAATAATAAAAAACAGGCTGAATTTCAGATTGTATATCCGGAAAATGCCAACATTCGCGAAAACAAAATTTCCATCTTTTCGCCCATCGCCACCGCATTGATCGGCTACAGGGAAAACGACGAAATCGAATGGGTGGTGCCCGGAGGACTGACCAAAATACGCATTGAAAAAATCATCTACCAGCCGGAAGCTGCCGGCAACTACCTTTTATAACTACAAACCATGGCAATCAGGATGGGTATCAACGGACTGGGTCGCATCGGGCGACTGGTGTTGCGTTTGGCCCAACAGAAACCGGAAATCGAAGTGGTCCACATCAACGATCCAATGGACCGCACCATAATGCACTACCTGCTTAAATATGATTCGATCCACGGAAGATTTCCCTTCTCTCTGTCGAACGAAAATGGGTATTTACGGATTAATGGAAACCGGGTGGTCGTCACCCATGAACCTTCTCCCGAAACCATTAATTGGCGTGCAACAGGCGCAGAAATTGTGATTGATTCGAGCGGCCATTTTCTCACACGGGAATCGCTCGAACCGCATTTACGGGGAGGGGCCGTAAAGGTCATCCTCTCCTGCCCGCCATCTGACGACTCCATTGAACGTACGGTTGTGATCGGTGTCAACCATAACGACATTCGTTCTACCGACAGGATCATCTCCAACGCCTCCTGTACCACGCAATGTGCCGCCATTATGCTCAAGGTACTCGATGATGCTTTCGGCATAGAGAGCGCTTTCATGAATACCGTCCATCCCTTTACCAATAACCAAAGCCTTGTTGACGGGATTCACAGCGACGAACGGCGGTCGCGGGCCGTCGGGGTGAATATCATCCCGACCACCTCCACCGCCGTCAGGGCCGTCGGACTGGTCATGCCCCATTTAAGACAACGGTTCGACGGCTTTGCGACCCGTGTGCCTGTTCCCTGCGGCTCATACGTGGAGTTGACCTCCCAGCTTCATTCCGACGTCAACCCACAGAGGATCAGGGACGCCTTCCTTCAAGCCTCCAGCCACGACCTGAAAGGCTTGCTCGAATATTCCATGGAACCCCTTGTCTCAACCGATATCATCAACAACAGCCATTCTGCTATCTTTGATGCACTGAGTACCAAAGTGATCGGTTCACGCCTGGTTCAAATCCTGGGCTGGTACGACAATGAATGGGGATACTCCGACAGAATCATCGATCTGGTAAAACGAATCGCATGAACCAATTGTAAAATAACCGGGTGATGGAACAACCTTTGAAAAGTAAAGCACTGGAAGTCAATCTGGAACAAACCAGAAGCGTAACGATTAACCTGCCCCCGGAGCACCAATGGTTGATCGGGTTATCCGAAACCCATTATGGGATCCATAACCGGGCCAATGACTTTTTCACCGAGCTTCACCACCCCTTTTCAAACCGGGGACTGGTCATTAGTCAGCTTCCCAACCTGATCATCGGAGATTTCTGGTTTTACCGGCAATCTGACGACCGCACGAAAGCCTTTATAGTGCTGATGGAGGTGATGGGAGGATTGTTAAAGGAATCGCTTTCCCCCGTTCAACATGAACAGGTGGCTTACACATTCCTTAATTTCATGAAGAACATCGGAGCCGACACCGATACCACCCCTGAGGTGATGGAACGGGGGATCGGCATCCTGGAAGAACTTGCTGAACAACGTCCCCATGCGCTGATCCGTTATCTGGGACACGCTTTTCAATGCCTCGAACGGCCTGCAGGGAACCCCGCTTTTTCTGCCCGTACCCTGCAACTGGTAAGCAAAATTGCTACTGCCAACCTTGATTTCTGGGAATCGACAGCCGGCATCAAAGAATGGTACCATTCCATGAAAAAGATCATGGGACGACAATATGACCACAAGATTTCGGAAGCCGGTCATGCTTACTTCGAATCCAGGCGCCGCTTGATTGAAAAAGCCGAAACCTGGGAAGAATTGATGAAAAACACGGTAACTTACCAGGAAGTAGCAGCGAAATACCGACGGATGACAGAGGTTTTTGAACAGCCCATCCAACGCTTCCATTACCTGTTTTTCCTGATCCATCTCCAGGGAATGGAGGATCAGCGGGATCAGCTTTTGTGGGATTTGAACAGGATGTTCCATCACCTTTGCAACGACCGTCCGGAGCAGGAGATCATCGCCTCGGTCGATGATCTGTTTGTCCTCTTTGGAGAACTGAAAAAGACACATAACGCGACGGTCCTCGATTCCGTGCTCTCTCTCGGGAAAGAGATCATTAGTACAGCGAATCCGGCCGTGATAGGCTACTTTGTTGATAAAGTCATCGATCTGGGTTTTTCATCACCGGGAAGATCCTACACGGCCGACAACTGGCACCGCAGGGTCAACCGCGATCATGTAAAGAACATCCGGGTCTGGCTGGAACTCATTGAATGCAACCCCCGTGCTTTGAAAAAATTGCTTTCAGCGCTCATCATCCACCTTCACACGGGAGGCATCTTTATTTTTGACAACGATCTCTTCCAGCGCGATGTGACCCGCTTGCTGAATGCCGATATTCAACCCCTGGAAAAGCAGATCAAACAATTGTGCCGGATATTCCCGGTTTATTTCAACGAAATCGGTGCAGAAGGGGAACTCCGCGACATCACCACGACCCTTGATGAGATAACCCAACGCAACGATAAACTGATCCATTTCCTCAGAAAGCAAATCCATACCGAGGGAAACAATGCCCACATCGGGCTGACCCTGGCTGTGCTGCGTTTCTGGAAAACCCTCCGCACAGAACACCTGGATCAAAAAGTACCGCCTGAGATCATAGCCCTAATTGATCTGGAAGGAGAACTGGTCACCGGCGTCCACCAGGTCGTTAACGAGGTTTGTGAGATTGCCGGCCTTTCGGTCGATGATCTGCCGGGGTTGGATGCCCCCAGCCTTCAGGTGTTGGAACAAAAGCTCAGGAGCGGGAGCGAAAAAGACCGGCAAAGAGTATTTTTGCTGATCCGTCTCTACCACCTGCTCAGCGAAAAGTATTCCTTTGCCTCTGGAAATATTTGCAGCTATCTCGACCGTTTCAACTTCTTCTTACCCGCTGAGACTGCCCGGTTGAAGACATTGATTGAGACGGATTCGCATGAAGAGGCTTTAAAACTGATCTTTCAGTTCATTGCCAGGCTCCGGCCGGTGGCCTTTAACCCTGAACCCAGCCAGGGTTGGGAAAATATCTACCACAAACGACACATCGCCTATGGCATCCCCTCTATGTACGGAGAATACCACGAACCAAAGTTCGAGGCGCTGGGTGTCATTTTCCGGCTCGAACAGGTAGCTACCGTGCTGATGGAGAATTTTATCTGGATCCATTCCGCAGAGATCGTTTCGGCGAAAACACTGAAAAAGATCGGCGCCATCATGGACCTGATGCGCGAAGGGATGAGCCTTGACGGGATCAACTCTCAGGGCTTCGATGCAACCATGCAAATCTTCAGACACGGACTGATCACCTCCGGATTAAGTATCAGGCAATACATCGATATTTTTCAATTCGTCGAAGATAGTATCAAGGAGATCATCCGTCTCCATTTTTTCCAGCCTTACGAGACGTTACTCAAAAAGATCCTTCCGCAACGACTCCATGAAGAAGCAGCACACCTTGATCATAAAACGATTCTTCATGCCGTGAACAGCCGTTCTGAGGCTTTCTACCGCACCCTGCTCTCCTCTTCCTTCCTGATCCGGCAGATGGATCTCTTCACAGGAAGAGTGCTGACGAGCCTTCGAAGGATGAACGATAAGCTCTCGACCGAAGATGTCGAATTGATCCTTTCCTATGACGCGGATGAGGTTTTTTCGCCGTTTGCAGAACCCGGGAAAGGCGTTGATACCCAATTGTTTTTGGGAGGAAAAGGGTATTATCTGAAGAAGTTGTTCCTGTCGGGTTTTCCCGTCCCGCCGGGTTTTATTATGACCACAGAGGTTTTTCGGTGTAAATCGGTAATACAGAAGCAAACGGACCTGATTTCAGGGATCGAAGCCGGGATACGGGAGCACGTCGGCCGGTTGGAAAAGATGACAGGCCGCCAATTCGGGAATCCTCTGAATCCGTTGCTGCTAAGTGTGCGCTCAGGATCTGCCATTTCAATGCCGGGAGCCATGAATACCCTGTTGAACGTGGGAATGAACGATGCCATAACCGAAACCCTGAGCAAACAACCCAATTTCGCTTGGACATCGTGGGATTGTTACCGGCGACTGCTACAGACCTGGGGCATGTCGTTCGGGATGGACCGGAATGTATTTGATAAAATAATCCTCGACTACAAGCGAAAGGAGGGAGTATCCCGAAAAATAGAGTTTCCGGCCGCTATGATGCGTTCCATTGCCATGGACTACCGAAAGGTTATTGCCGATCAGGGAATTCCTTTTGAAGAAAATCCCTGGACCCAGCTGCGAAAGGCCATCCTCTCTGTATTCAGCTCCTGGGACCTGGCCCGTGCCGCAGCTTACAGGAACCATCTGCAAATTGCCGACGAGTGGGGCACTGCCGTAATCATCCAGCAGATGGTTCTCGGCAACATTCACCTGGAATCGGGTTCCGGCGTACTGTTCACCGATGGACAGGCCGATCCGAACGAGGACGTCAAGCTGTCCGGCGACTTTTCTTTCCTCAGCCAGGGTGAAGATATCGTGGCAGGTCTGGTCAATCCGTTACCGGTCAGCAAAGAGCAAAGGCTTGCAAAAGATGATGGCGGACTGCTCTCCCTGGAAGAGACCTTCCCGGCGACTTACCAACGGCTGAAAGTGTTAGCCACCCGTCTCATCCGGGAAGAACACTTCGGCAACCTTGAAATAGAGTTCACCTTTGAGACACCACAGGAAAAAGATCTCTACATCCTTCAAATCAGGGATATCGCTGCATCAAAACAACAGAAACAATCGGTGTTTGTCACACCCCGGAAAGCGATGATCAGGGTGGGAAGGGGGACAGGGATCGGGAATGATGTTATGAACGGTTTGATAGCATTTGACCTGGAAGATATTCAAAGGATTCGTGAAAGCTACCCGGGCTCCAACGCCATTCTCGTCAGACCCGATACGGTGCCCGATGACATCGAGATGATCTTTGAATGTGACGGACTACTGACCGGTAAAGGAGGCGCTACCTCCCATGCCGCCGTCACAGCTGCCCGATTGGGAAAGATATGCATCGTCAATTGTACCGATCTGGTGGTAGATGAACCCCGGAAACAATGCCGGATTGGTGAATCTGTTTTTAGAATTTTCGATAAAATTGCTTTAGACAGCGCTGAAGGCGTTATATATCAGGGACATTACCCCATTCAGGTAAAAGAGTCGTGAACACAAACCAACTAAAACAAATATTATGGAAATCGCAATGAACGAAAAACGGTATTTGGGAATCAATGGTCTGGGCCGGATCGGAAAACTTTCCCTTTGGTATCACCTGTTATCTCGCCGGTATGACGGGATTGTAATCAATATCGGGCGTGAAGTCGGTAAAAGTCTTGAAGATGTGATCCATACGCTTCAACATGATACGACCTACGGTTTATTGGACCATTTCCTTTACGGTCGCTCAGGGAAGCAATGCGAGATGAAAATTTTAGACAGGGCAACAGGGTTGATGGAAGTGGAAGGCTTACCGGTTAAGATCCTTTCTACCGAACGCTCCCCGAAGAACATTGGTTGGGCGGCTAACCAGGTACGGACGGTAGTTGACTGCACCGGAAAATTTCTCGATCCTACCCTGCCAGCAGATCATCCGGCCGGCAGTCTGAAAGGGCATCTGGCATCGGGTGCTGTAAAAGTGATCGCGAGCGCCCCGTTTAAAATCAAAGATCCCGCACAACAGGATGTAACCGGTCACCCGACCTTGATTTTTGGTGTCAACCATTTGAATTTCAACGCACACCTGCATCATGTCATCTCAGCAGCCAGTTGCACTACGACGGCCCTCGCGCACATGCTGAAACCCTTGCTCGAGAAAGAGGAGACCTCCCGGATCCTGACTGCCTCGATGACCACTGTGCATGCCGCCACCAATACACAAAGCGTGCTTGATGCGGTACCGGCCAGCCGGGCTTCTGACCTCCGGAAGAACCGTTCGGTGATGAACAACATCATCATCTCATCAACCGGAGCAGGAAAAACACTGGAAGCTGTCCTTCCCGGCATCGCAGGGATCGGTTTCATGGCTGATTCCATCCGCATACCAACCAATACGGTTTCCCTGGTTGTGCTGAACCTCACTTTTCACTCAGAGTTAGACCGGCAGGGAGAACCGGTTGTCAATGCAGGCTATATCAACAAAGTCTATCAGGAAGCTGCCATGGGAGCCCAGAAAAACCTTCTGTTTTTCAGTGACCGGCA
>CALMDO010000116.1 GCA_937862805.1 uncultured Bacteroidota bacterium | reverse complement strand
GGAGCGCATTCAGATGGCCCATCAGGGCCACTGAAGGAATAGCCAGGAAAATGACATCGGCGCTCTCCAATTGTTTGTTGTCGGTGGTGGCCATCACTCCGGGGTGAAGCCTCAGGGAAGGAAAATACCTGGTGTTGAGGTGGTGGTCATTGATATCTTCCACTACCGCGGTCTCCACTGAATGGAGAAGAACGGTGGCTGATGAGTGTCTGGCAATGACATTACCCAGTGCAGTCCCGATGGCCCCTGCACCTATGAAGACCACGTTTGGTCGGTTTAAATTCATACTTTATAAAGAATTGATTGGAATTGTCAGTTTAAAATGAGTGCCTGAATGGTTCGTGATCTCCAACCGGGCATACACCTGCCGGATTAAGATGCTAACGATCTGTGATCCCATCGACGGGGCGTTAGCAAACGAAAAGCCATCCGGGATCCCGACCCCGTCGTCAGCCACGGTGACTGCCCATTCATCCGCTCCTTCGGGCTTCAGGGAGATATGGATGGTTCCTTGTCGGTAATCGGGGAAAGCATACTTGTATGCATTGGTAACAAGTTCATTGACAATCAATCCGATTGGCAAAGCCTTTTCGATTTTAATCATGCAGGGATCAATGTCAGTCTTGACGGTGATGGCAGGGTTTTTATAGGCTGAGGCGATGATCATGACCAGGTTGTTCAAGTAATCTCCCAATGGAACCGTATGGATCCCTATTTCGCGATACAGCATTTCATGGACCAGCGACATGGTCCGGATCCGCAGCTTTAATTCCTTAAAAGCAATTTCCCGCTGTTTGTCGTGCAACAGCTTTTGTTGCATATCCATGAAGCTGATCAGGATGGCAAAATTATTTTTCACCCGGTTGTGGATCTCATGAAGCAACAAACTCCGCTGTTTATCATGGTCAGAGAGGAATTCTTCATGCTTTTTCAGTTCCGTTACATCCCGTACAACACCGATGGCTTCTTTCAGCAGACCGGTTTCAGGATCAAAGAAAGGATTGATGATGTTTTCAGCCCAGAAGAATGAACCGTCTTTGCGCCACGATTTGTAAACTAACCGGGTGGCTTTCCTGGTGCGGATCATCTCTTCGAACCCGGTCATCAAGGTGGCATGAAATTCGGGGAAGACCACTGTTTTCGGATCCCTGCCGACCATTTCCCAGGGTTCAAAACCAAAGATTCTCTTACTGGAAGGGCTGACATACTTGGGAACCAGCTTGTCATCCAGTACAAAAATCACATCAATCAGGTTATCGGCTAAAAAACGATGCTTTTCTTCATTTCTGTGAAGAACAATTTCCGCTTCCTGTTTTTCCAGAATCTCGTTTTTCAGTGTTTCGTTTAGTTTTTCCAGCACGGTTTTTCGTCGCTGAGACCATTGGATGCCCGAGTTGATCATAACAATTGCGAAAAAGAGAGCGAGAAAGATAACTTCCAACGTAATGATATTGATGGCATTGCGGCGGAATTGGATGTCGCGCCATTTGTTTTCCTGTTGAAGGAGCATGTTGAAGTACTCTTTTTCATTGATCATCCACCGGGCGTTCAACATTTTGATATTGAGGTTATTGTTTTCTTTTGTAAGTTTACTTTTAAAATAATGATATTGTTCGAGGGAAACCAGCGCCTGCCGGTGATCTCCGACAGATTCGTAGTATTCGGTTAATTTTTTGTGGCCGTAAAGACTTAACTGGGTTGAGCTCCCTTTATCGAGAAGGGACAAACCGGTTTTCAGGTAATACAGCCCCGAATCAACAATATTCATTTTCAAGTAGATAGCACCGATGTTGACCATCGACTGATAGGTCAGATTATCCGCCTTAAGGACTTTTCTTAAACGGTAAGCCTGAAGGTTGTAATCAAGCGCTTTGGGGTAGTCATGAAGGGTATCATAAACATGTGCAATCCGGGTAAGGACCGTTCCGGCGATTCCTAATTTGTTTATCTGAATAAATTGTTCAAGGGCTTTGTTATAGAAGCGCAAAGCTTGCTGAAAATCTCCGGTTTGAAGGTAAATGTCGCCCAAAAGGCGCAGATTGATTCCTTGCCCCCGTTCATCTCCGGCTTTGATATAATAATTCAGTGAAACAATCGCATCTTGCTGTGCCTGGATATATTCTTTCCTGTTCATAGAATATAATGCCCGGGCATTGATAATCGATCCCATATCTGCGGGGTTTTGTGTTTTCTCTGCCAGCGCATATCCCGCGTTGTAATAATTCATGACCCGGCTTGTGTCGTTTACTTGAATAAAGAGATAGATAAGATTACAATGGGTTTCTATAAGTCCATGGTAATGAGAACTTTCGATATGCAACTTCAGTTTTTCATACAGCAACCCGATCGCTTTGGCATACTCTCTTTTAGCAATATGGCAAATCACGATGCCCTGCATTCCTTTGATCCTCCCGTCGATGTAATTAATTGCAAGGGAGAGCCGAAGGACCTCTTGTGAAATCAGCAGGCAGGAATCGATATCGCGGTCACGGTAATCTTCAATTAAAGCGGCCATCGAGTCGATCCGCACAACCTGGTGGCGGTAGGTAGGTGAAAGGGTGTCGGGTGAACCTGCGGCAATAATAGGTCCGAACAGAC
Organism: uncultured Bacteroidota bacterium; assembly: GCA_937862805.1. GTDB lineage: Bacteria > Bacteroidota > Bacteroidia > Bacteroidales > FEN-979 > CAIVAT01. The sequence continues at coordinate 29,371 of CALMDO010000116.1, read as the reverse complement.
TGATCAACAACAAGATGAGGAAAGACCTTTTCACGGGTAAGCCTGAGGAAATGATAGTTGAGTTAAAAGTACAAAAATAGAAAATAAAAAATCGCAGGCTTGAAACAGGTTTCATCTTACTTTTGTTTCGCTGAACAAAACCATGGTATGGTATGAGGAAAAAGTTGATTTTTATCAAGCACAACGACTCCTCTTTTATTATGGTGGATCAGCAGATTTTAGAAAGCCGCTACCACGTCGTCCCCTATTGTTACAAGGGAGGAGGCAGCCGGTTCTCCTTTTTCTTCAGCATGCTCAGGATGTCTCTGTTTCTTCTTCGCCATATCCGGGATACCCGTGCATTGGTTACCTGGTTCGGCGATTACCATGCGGCCATCCTGACCTTTGCCGGAATGATTTTCAGGAAAAAGGTGGTCATTTTTGCGGGAGGGCAGGAGGCGATTGCTTACCCGGAGTTGAAAAAAGGGGTTTTTACCAAAAAATGGAGGGGCCGGTTCGTCAGTTTTGCACTCCGCCATGCCTCCCTGGTCATACCCAACCACGCTTCGTTGCTGTATCACCGGAATTTTTATTACACTCCGGAAGGAAAGGTGGATGGTATCACGCATTATATACCCGGGTTTAAAACGCCTGTAGAGATTCTTCCTAACGGCATTGATACCGGGAAATTCTATCGTGATTCCACGATCCCCAAAGAGGAAGGGGCTGTTCTGGCCGCCGGAACCATGGGCAGCACAGCCGACTTTATCAACAAAGGATTTGATCTCTTTACCGAAATGGCCCGGCGCAATCCCGACTTGCGGTTCGCCATGATCGGGATCAATCGCGATTTCCTCCCGTGGATTGAAACCAATTATCAAATTTCCTTCATTCCCAATCTCCGGCTGATCTTTTTTACCCTCGATCCCCGTGTCCTTTTTGAAGAATACAACCGGGCCAGGGTTTTTGTCCAGGCTTCCATTACCGAAGGGATGCCCAATACCCTGAGCGAAGCCATGTTGTGCGAATGCATCCCCGTTGGATCCAATGTCAACGGGATCCCCGACGCGATGGGAGGGACGGGGGTTATCGTGATGCACCGGGAGGTGGATGTGCTGGAAGCGGCTGTCAGGAAAGCGCTGACCCTGGAAACAGGTGTTATTGCTGCCCGTTATGTCCGGGATCATTTCACGATCGCGTTGCGGAAAGAAGGGTTATTACGGATTTTCGAAAAAATTTTGTGATCCGGAATGAAAGGGAGCCTTTGCCGGGTCATTGGCTGACGCCAAAAGGTCTATTTGACCGGTTGAATTTCGAAATAGATCTCCTGACAGGGTAGCAGGTGACAAAACAGCTCCTCGTACAATTCCCGTGTATAGTCTGAAAGGTTGACCAGGGGTTGGATGATCCGGTGTTTGATCACACTCCTGATTAAAAAATCGGATTTGAAAATTAGTTTTCGCCGGATTACCCTGAATCGCGGGTTACCATAGAAGGCCGGCACCTTATGCCGTAACTGATGCACCGGATCACTGTAATAATCAAAGGTATATAAGCCAAAAAACCGGCGGTGGGTCGGATCGGAATAGTAGTAAGGATTTGAAAAATGGGGTACCCTGAGAAACAAAGTCCCCTCTTTTTTTAAGACCCGGTGAATCTCCCGGATCAGCAATTCAAAATTCCCGATGTGTTCAAAAAAGTGGTCAGAGTAAATGGCATCCACCGAATCCGATTCGAAAAAAGGAAGCCCTTGTTCCATATCGGCAACAATGTCAACTCCCGGCAATGGCAACCGGTCAACTCCGATCACCCCTTCTCTTTTGGTGGTTCCGCACCCCAATTCCACAAGGATCATAGGCATTATTTTTCAGCGTCAAGACAAAAATCAAAACAACGGCTCAATTCGACAAAACATTGTTGCCGGTCATAACGGGATTGTACCAACCGGGAGCCCTCCGCTCCCATCTTCTGGCAAAGGAGTGGGTCATTTCCCAAGAGCCAGAAGCTCTTTTCCCATTCAGCCTGGTTTCCGGCCAGATAACCGTTTTTCCCATGGTCAACAATGTCACGGTTGATGCCGACCGGTGATGCAATCACCGGCAAGGCAGCCGCCATGTACAAAAATATTTTATAGCCGCCTTTCCCTTCTGCCCAGGGCGCATCCGGAAGTGGCATCACTCCGACATCCATTTGGCAGAGCAAACTTCTCTCGTTGGCTTGATTCCATGGGTATAAAGTCACCGGGATCCCTTCGCTGTCAAAGCCGGGATCTGCACCGATCAGCAGCAACCTGAGATCCATCCTTGGACGGAGTGCTTTGAGGGCCGGGAGGATCAACTTCAGATAGGGGGTTGTATAAGAGGAACCGATCCATCCTATGGTTAAAGGTCCGCTGCGACGGTAATCTTTTTTCCTGCGGATGACCGGCGAATCCACCGGCGTGGTGATCATTGTTGCTGCTATCCCTGCTTCCCGGCACCAACTCACGAGGACGGGTGAACTGACGACAACTTTTGTCGCCCCTGATATCATCCGGAGGGTATTGCGTTGGTTCCGGGGTTGTTTCGGTGTGTTTAAGTATATTGCATCATCGAAATCATAAAGAAAAGGAATACCGCGGATTTCGAGCACTTTCAACAACCATGCAGGCAGAAACCAGCGCTGGATGAAAAGAAAGTCGTACCGCCCGCAGCAAATAGCCAGCGCCCGCTTTGTCAACAGATATCTTTTAATGAAAGGAGAAGCAAGTTTCTGTACAACCGTTCGCCGCTCCGGAACCCGCGGGATCCAACGAAAGACCATACGGCCCTGTTTGTTGAAAAGCGGCAGGTAATCCAGGGCCCTGATCCTCGAACTGGCATGGCTTTCAGATCCCCAGGTAAGAACCAGCACACGGATTAACCCCATGGGTAATAAATTTTTGGCTGTTCCGTTTTTTAGATACTTTTATGCAAAATTAAGATTCATTTTGGGATGAGCATGATCTCGAAGAAGTTTCTTCAATCCTCTCTTCTCTATACCATTGCCGGAGCCATGCCGCTGGCCTCCGGGTTTGTATTGCTTTTTTTCTACCTCAACTACCTGACTGTTGAGCAGTTCGGGCTGCTGGCGCTCTACATCGCTTTTACTGCTTTCATCCAACTGCTGATGAATTTTGGTTTCGAATCCTATATCGGCATCCATTATATAAAGGTGAAGGACAACCCGCTGATGGTAAGGCAATACATAGGCACCATGGTTGTTTCGATGCTCCTGATCGGTCTCTTCTTCATCTTGTTTTTTGCCTCCGTCGGTGAGCTGCTCTTCCAATGGCTCTTTGGTGAAAAAGGGTTGCTCTTCTATCCCTGGGGCATGTTCTCGGTCCTTACTGCTTTTGGAAACAGCTTCTTCAAGACTTACACCAACCTGCTGATCAACCAGCAAAAAAGCACTCGTTTTTTCTGGATGAACAGCTTCAATTTTGTACTTACCATCGGCTTTTCTTTGGCAGGATTGTTTATTTATCCTTTTACCCTCACAGGCCCGATGTGGGGACGGCTCCTTTCGGGAGCAGGGATTTTCCTGCTTGCGCTATACTATTTTCTCCATGAATATGGGCTGGAATTCAAAAAGGAACAACTTCGCCCGCTCTTTCTCTACTGTGCCCCGGTATTGATCTATTTTCTTCTCTCCTGGGTGTTGGGCAACATCGACCGTTTCATCATTCTCGGTTTCATGACCAAAGAGGATGTGGCCATCTTTGATTTTGCCATGAAGTGCACGCTGCTCATCGATTTCTTCCAGAACGGGATAACTTACGTGGTCAATCCCAAAGTCTTTTCCATCATACGGGAAGAGAACACCCTTGTAAGTTCTCAGCGGATCAATAAATACTTTAATGGATTTTCAGCTGTCAACCTGCTTTTCATCCCGCTCTTCGTGATCGCGATTCCGTTGCTACTCAAACCTTTTATCCACAATGAAGCTTATTACCATTCTTTTACCTTCCTGGGCATTCTGAGTGTGGGGTTTGTTTCGAGGGTATGGTTTTTTATGTTTCAGATACCCCTTTTTTATTTCAATCAAACCCGTGCACTACCAAAGGTTTTCTTTTTCAGTGCTTTGTTTCAGATCGTGATCACCCTACCCCTGGTCAGGTATTTCGGGATACCCGGAGCCGTCTGGGCCAGCTTCCTTGTCAAACCCGCTCAGGCATTCTTTCTGTATATCGCCAGCCGGAAAGTTTACCACTTCAAAGTCAACCCCTGGAAAATTTATTACCTGCCGGTGTTTTATACCCTGGCTGTGGTGAGTACCACTTTCTTTATCAACTCCTCCAACCAATATTGGATTGAATCCGGACATCTTTTACTGGCGATCCTGCTGGTTACAGCAGCTTACCGGAAGGAATTGTTGCCTTTTACCCGTAGTTTGACGGGTAAAAAGTGATTCCTTACCACTCAGTTAATGGACGGGAGGGTCGTTTTTCCCGGTTTCTCCCAGGCTGTTGACCTTGGCATGGAAGATGGAGGCGTTGAGTTCAAAGCCTATGATCAGGCTGATGGAGTTAATGTAGATCCACACCAGGATGATCATCAAAGTGGCCAGGGAGCCATACAATGCGTTGTAATTGCTGAAGTTGTCAACGTAGAAATTGAAACCGAGGGTCGTCACGATGATCAGGACGGTGGCCAGCATGGAGCCGGCTGAGATAAAGCGGAATTGTTTCCTGCGGGCCGGGGCCAGGTAGTAAACGATGGAAATAGCCATCAGCAACAGCCCGACGATGATCAGCCAACGCAGTACTTCAAAAAGGATTACGACCGAAAGGGTCTGTTCCCATGCGTCAGGAAGGATCCATCGCAGCAGGTCTGAACCGAAAGTCATCAGTCCGATTGCAAGGATCAGCAGGAAGCTGATCACGAAAAGGATAAACAGGGAGACAAGGTATTGTTTCACGCTTGAACGGGTTTCGAGGTCATGGTAGGTGTTGTTGAAAGCGTCTATCAGGCTGTTCACGCCGTTGGTGGAGAAGTAGAGGGTCAGGATGAGGTTGATGATCAGCAGGGAGCTCCTGGGGCGGGTGACGATGTCATAGATGGTATCTTCCACCGTTTCAAAAGCAGCTCCGGGAAGAAGGTCTTTGATGATGGCCATCAGAGAATCCTGGAAATCGGCGATGGGAAGGAAGGGAATGATGGTAAAGAGAAAGATCAGGAAAGGAAAGATGGCGAGGAAAAGCGAGTAGGAGATGGCAGCGGCACGGGTGGAGATGTATCCCTGGGTGATTCCGTTAAAGAAGAAAACAGCCACATCGTACAAGGGAACTCCGTTAAACCCGGGGACAACGATCTTTTTCGAAAACCGGATGATCCATGTTACCGGGCCGGAGGAGAAGACCTTTGATGGTATTTCTGAAAACTTCCACATCCTTCATCTCCCGGTTAACGGTTGCCCGTGTTCATTGCTTGTTGTTCATGGCTTTGAGGCTCATATCCAGGCTTTTGATCTGGTGTGTAAGCGCTCCGATCGAGATGAAATCAACGCCTGTCAGTGCGTAGTCACGGACGTTTGTCGCGTTGATCCCCCCGCTGGCCTCTGTTTCATAACGGCCTGCGATCAGTTCAACGGCTTTTTTCAGGTCGGGGATGCAGAAGTTGTCTAACATGATCCGGTCGATCCCGCCATGTTGTAATGCCAGGTCGAGTTCCGCGAAATTTCTGATTTCGATTTCAATTTTCAGTTGCCGGTTGTTCTTTTTCAGGTAATCCTGTACCCGGTCGATGGCCGGAGCGATGCCTCCCGCATAATCCACATGGTTGTCTTTGATCATGATCATGTCGTACAAGCCCATCCGGTGGTTAATCCCGCCGCCTGTACGCACGGCATATTTCTCCAGTTGACGCAACAGGGGAGTGGTTTTCCGGGTGTCTGACAATTTCACCGGGAGGTCCTTCACAAGGTCGGTGATACGGCGGGTGGCTGTGGCAATGCCGCTCATCCGCTGCATGAAATTCAGGACAAGCCTCTCCGATTGCAGGATGGAAGCAGTTTTCCCGGAAACAATGAAGGCAATGTCTCCTTTCTGAACCACAGCTCCGTCGCGGAGGAAGATTTCCAGCTCCAGAGAAGGATCAACCTGGTGAAAAACCTTCCGGGCCACTTCAATGCCGCACAGAATCCCGTTTTCTTTGATTAATAGTTGCGCTCTGCCCGTTGCGCCGGCCGGAATGGTTGACAAGGTTGTATGATCCCCGTCACCAATATCCTCGGCCAATGCCAGCGTTATGATCTCCTCAATTGACATCTTTTACATTTAAATGCTTCTTCCCAAAATCAATGGTCCTGGTTTTCCTGCAACTGCAACTGTTGCACGAGGTTTTGCCCGTTAACGCTTTTCACCAGAAAATAGACCCTGTATTGTTTTCCACCTGCATCCAGTGATCCGATGGTATAGCGTGATCCGTCGGAAGAGGAACCCTGGTTGGTGGATTTAAAGCCTTTGACCGGGTTTTTTGAAAAGAAATCCTTGAGGATCTGGCCGGCCTGGGCTTTGCTGTAAGTGTCGTCATATCCCGGCAGGGTGAGATCGACCATCGTGTTGAAATATTTGGATACTTCCGTTGCATTTCCTGCATGGAGCGCTGCTGAAACCAGTTTGGCCGTCTCGTCAGGCCCGGGTAAAGCCCTGGCGGTAAAGGCAAATATCAGGAAAAAGATCAAGGTCAGACTTTGCCCGGTCCGGCGGGTGAAGGTGAGTCTGTCCTTAATCGCGGGTATGCTTTGGCTGATCCGCCATCCGCAATTTCTGATCAGGTTGCAGTTGCCATTGTTTGTCCTTTCCATAGCGCTCTTTTTTACAAAATTACAAATTCTTTCTCCAAACTTCCGATCTTTGCGACAATTTATGAAGATCACCCTGATAGTTACAGGCCGCACCGAAGAAACATGGCTCAGGACAGGCATCCGGGAGTATGAATCCCGCATCCGCCACTATGTGCCATTTTCCATCCATGAGATCCCTGCACTGAAAAATGCTGCAACCCTTACACAATTGCAACAGCAACAGAGAGAGGCAGAACTGATCCAATACCAACTGCTTCCGGGGGATACCATGGTTTTGCTCGACGAACGGGGCACCCCCTTCCGCTCGGTAGAATTTGCCGATTTTCTGAACAAACAGTTTGTCGCCGGCGGAAAAAACCTGGTATTTGTCGCAGGAGGGCCTTTCGGATTTGATCCCGAATTGCGAAAAAAGGCACGCTTCCTTCTTTCTCTCAGTAAAATGACTTTCTCGCATCAGATGGTCCGACTTTTTTTTACAGAACAATTGTACCGGGCGCTGACAATCCTCAGAGGCCCTTCATACCATCATGAATAAAGCCCCGGACGCTGGTTCCCTTAACACTTTTTTAACGGAATGGTTAACAAATATTAACAACAAGCCCTATGCCGTATTTTTGCAATTCCATAACTTTGCACCCTAAATTTTCAAATCATGGTTGAAACCGATATCAAAGAACTGAACGAAAGGATCCAGAAAGAGAGTGCTTTCGTCGATCTGCTCACGATGGAGATGCACAAGGTGATCATTGGCCAGAAATCGATGATCGAAAGATTGTTGATCGGCTTGTTAGCCAACGGACACATCCTGCTGGAAGGGGTGCCGGGATTAGCTAAAACATTAGCAATCAAATCATTAGCGAATTGTATCGATGCAAAATTCAGCCGTATACAGTTTACTCCTGACCTTCTTCCCGCCGACTTGCTGGGAACCTTGATTTACAGCCAGAAGAAGGAGGAATTCATGGTACGGAAAGGTCCCATTTTCGCAAACTTCATTCTCGCTGACGAAATCAACAGGAGCCCGGCCAAAGTTCAAAGCGCCCTGCTTGAAGCAATGCAGGAGCGACAGGTAACCATCGGTGATGAAACCTTTATCCTTCCTGAACCCTTCCTGGTATTGGCTACCGAGAACCCGATCGAGCAGGAGGGAACCTATCCTCTGCCCGAAGCCCAGGTGGACCGCTTCATGCTCAAAGTGGTGATCGGTTACCCTGACAAGAAAGAAGAGAAACTCATCGTCAGGCAGAACATAGGCAACGAGTCGGTCCGGACGAACGTGATTGTAAAACCCGAAGACATCCTTCGTGCCCGCGCCATCGCCCGAGAAGTCTACCTCGATGAGAAAATTGAGAATTATATCACGGACATCGTCTTCGCCAGCCGTTTTCCGGCCGATTATAAATTGAAGAAATTCCAAGGGCTTATCAGTTACGGAGGTTCTCCCCGCGCCAGCATCTACCTGGCTCTTGCTTCCAAAGCCTACGCCTTCATCAAACGCAGAGGCTACGTGATTCCCGAGGACATCCGGGCCGTGGCACACGACGTCCTTCGCCACCGCATCGGCCTGACCTATGAAGCAGAAGCCGAAAACATCACCACTGAAGACATCATCAATGAAATCCTCAACACGGTAGAAGTGCCTTAACATGGTGGAGTGAGATATATGGTGTAAAAACAATCGTACGAAGGCAGGTTCACGTGTAAACGGTCAATCAAATTCCCTTCATGGAGAGTTCGGAACTTTTTAAAAAGGTCAGAAAAATAGAGATCAAAACCCGGGGGTTGAGCAATCAAATCTTCTCGGGGCAATATCACTCGGTATTCAAAGGTCGGGGGATGGCTTTTTCGGAGGTAAGGGAGTATCAGCCTGGTGATGATATCCGAAGCATCGACTGGAATGTTACAGCACGATTTAACCATCCTTATGTCAAGATCTTTGATGAAGAGCGGGAGCTGACGGTCATGCTTCTGATCGATGTCAGCGCCTCCAACCAGTTCGGTACCCTGAAGACTTTCAAGCAGGAACGCATTACAGAAATTGCGGCAGTGCTGGCTTTCAGCGCCATTCAGAACAACGACAAGGTGGGTGTCATTTTTTTCAGCAAAACCATTGAGAAATTCATCCCGCCGAAGAAGGGCACTTCCCATATTCTTCGCATTATCAGAGAGTTGATCGAATTTCGCCCGCAGGAGCAAGGGACCAACCTCACCGAACCGCTCCGCTTCCTTACCAACGCGATCAAAAAACGTTGTACCGCTTTTCTGCTCAGCGACTTTTTGGACAAAGGTTTTGAAGATGCCATCAAGATCGCCAATAAAAAGCATGACCTCATCGCTTTGCATGTTTTTGACGAACGCGAAACCGAACTTCCCGACGTGGGAATGATCCGGGCCAGGAACGCCGAAACCGGTGAACTTCGCTGGATCGACTCTTCCGACGGGCAGGTGAGGATGCATTACCAGCAATGGTACAAAAAACATCACGCTTACCTCACGGATACCTGGCGACGGAGCGGTATCGATGTGGCAGCCATCAGGGTTGATCAGGATTATATCAAACCCTTGATGGGGTTGTTCAAAAAAAGAGGAGCACGCAAATGATTCAATTGTTGAACCATGCATAGAAGACTGTTTATTTTGTTTTTCCTTTTTACAGGCTTGACGGGGATATCGCAGGAGGTGAAGGTCGGAGCCCGGCTGGATACCAACGCTATGCTGATCGGCGATCACGTGGGGTTGACCCTGAGTTACGAGGGACCAGCCACAGGACAGGTGATCTGGCCTTTTCTGCCCGATACGATCCTTGGAAACATTACGGTGATTGGTCGGGGAACCATCGATACCTCCTTCTCGGCTGATAAAAAAAGCATTGTACTAAAACAACAACTAAACCTGACGTGTTACGATTCGGGTTTCTATACTATTCCCGGAATCCCTTTCACCTATCGCAAATTACCTGATACAGCCCGCTTTTCTGCCGAAACTGCCATGCTCCTGCTGGCTGTCCACACTGTCAAAGTCGATACCGCCCAAGCCATCAAGCCTATCAAAGGGCCTTTGAACGTACCGATCACTTTCAAAGAAGTATTGCCTTTTATCCTGGCTGCACTGATCGTGATCGGAATGATCATCAGCCTGATCTGGTACCTTAAGAAAAGGAAAAAGCAGGAACCGGTTTTCCGGTTGAAACCCAGGATGGTCTTGCAGCCCCACGAAAAAGCGCTGCAGGAACTTGAAAAACTACGTGTTAAAAAATTGTGGCAGGAGGGAAAAATCAAGGAATACCACTCTGAACTGACTGAAATCCTGCGAAAATACATCGAAGAGCAATTCCATGTTCCTGCTCTGGAGCTCACCTCGGGCGAAGTGATGGATAACCTTCGGAAAGATTCTGTTTGTGCGAAACCTGCACTGGATAGGCTGAATGGCATCCTGCAAATGGCCGATATCGCCAAATTTGCCAAAGGTAAACCCCTTCCCGACGAAAATGAAAAGTCGCTCGCTGAGGGCATCGCTTTTATCAACGAAACAACGGAAAAATACCCGGAAATAAAAGAGGATAATACAACCAAACTGTAAATCCATTGCTTTAATGCACAGTCCTGATTTTGAAATTCATAACAGTAACTCATAAACGCAAGGAATGTTTCACGGTGTGACTTTTGCCAATCCTGGTTTTCTTTTCCTGCTCGTGGTGATTCCGGGTTTGGTGGTCTGGTATTTTTACCGGCAGAAAAAAAACACTGCCGAACTTATTTTAAGCAGTACAGAAGGCTTTGAACCGTCGAAAAGAACTTTCCGTCATTACCTGTTGTACAGTCTCTATGTGTTGCGGTTGCTGGCCATCACCCTGTTGATTGTCGCTTTGGCACGGCCCCAGACCAGTCTCAGCAGGCAGGACATCAGCGTGGAGGGCATCGACCTGATGATCGCACTGGATATCAGCGGTTCCATGACCGCGATGGACTTCAAACCCGACCGGCTCGAGGCCGCGAAGGATGTGGCCATAGAATTCATCGGCAACCGTCCAAACGACCGCATCGGATTGGTGATCTTCAGCGGGGAGACCTTTACCCAGTGCCCGTTAACCACCGATCATGCCGTGTTGAAAAACCTTTTCAGAGACATCCGGAGCGGGATGATTGATGACGGAACCGCGCTGGGCGATGGTTTGGCGACTGCTGTCAACAGGTTGCGCGAAAGCAAAGCCATCAGCAAAGTGATCATTCTTCTCACCGACGGGGTGAGCAATGCCGGGGCTGTTGACCCACGTTCAGCAGCGGAAATCGCCAAATTGTACGGGATCCGTATCTATACCGTGGGCATCGGTACCATCGGACAGGCGCCCATACCGGTTCAAACTCCTTTCGGTATCCAGACCCAGATGATGGATGTGAAGATAGATGAGCCATTGCTCATGGAAATTGCCAAAATGACCGATGGCAGGTATTTCAGGGCCACCAACAATGCCAAGCTGAGAGCCATCTACCAGGAGATCGACAAACTGGAGAAATCAAAAATCGATGTGACTGAATTCAGAAAGAAAAAGGAGGAATACCTGCCCCTGGTACTGCTGGCATTCATTTTGTTAGGAGTGGAAACTGCCCTGCGGTACACCCTGGTGAAAAATATCCCTTAAACATTATACAGACCTAAACCGTGTTTCGTTTCGCCCATACCTATTATTTCTATCTTTTTCTGGTCATCCCGGTATTGACCTTTCTGCTGATCTTGTTCCTGACGTGGAAAAAAAGAGCACTTACAAGGTTCGGTCGATGGGAGGTTATCCGGCAACTGATGCCTGCCTATTCGAGGAGCAAACCAGTGGTGAAATTCATCCTGCTAATGGCAGTGCTGAGCGCCCTGATTATTTCATTGGCCGGTCCACAGACCGGTTCCCGGCTCGAAAAAGTGAAACGCAAAGGGATCGACCTGATGATCTGTCTCGATGTCTCCAACTCCATGCTGGCCCAGGATATCAAACCCGACCGGCTCGAACGCGCCAAACAAGCCCTCTCCCGCCTCATCGATAACCTCGAAGGCGACCGGATCGGGATTATCGTCTTTGCCGGAAAAGCCTATACCCAACTGCCTATCACCACTGATTACGCTGCGGCCAAAATGTTCCTGACCACCATCAACCCGTCGCTGGTCCCCGTCCAGGGAACCGCCATCGCCGCGGCCCTTGACCTGGCAGCCTCCGGCTTCAGCGAATCGAAACACAACAAAGCGATTGTTGTGATAACCGACGGCGAAGATCACGAAGGACAAGCCCTTGAACAGGCAGAAACAATCGCTAAAAAGGGGATCGTGATCTACACCATCGGAATGGGATTGCCGCAGGGAACACCCATCCCTCTCTACAGTGGCAACATTCAGATCGGCTACCGGAAAGACAAATCGGGGCAAACGATCATGAGCAAGTTAGACGAAACCCTGCTTCAGCAAATAGCCCATTTGGGCAACGGGATGTATGTAAGGGCTACTACCTCTGAAACAGGACTTACCCGCATTTTCGACGACATTGGTAAAATCCAGAAAAGCGAAATTGAAGAAAAACAGTTCAGCGACTATGAAGACAGGTTCCAGTATTTTACGGCACTGGCACTCTTCCTCCTGTTGCTCGATCTCTTCATATTTGAACGCCGCACCGGATGGACACAGAAAATAAAACCTTTCGCTCACAATGTGTAATTGCAGTCGACAAGCTACCATCGCTACAGGTATGAAAAAAACTTTGGTCATCGCTTTGCTGATTTTATCCCCTGCCCTCGGTATTGCCCAGAAGGAAAACAGTTTGCTGCGAGAGGGAAACCGGAATTTTGAAGGGGGAAAATACAAAGAGGCTGAAAAAGATTATCGCAAAGCATTGGAACTGAACAAAGAGTCTGTCAAGGGTCAATTTAACCTTGGCGCTGCCGTTTATAAAAACAACAGCTTTGAGGAGTCGACCAAGATCTATACCGACCTGGCAGAGAAAAACAAGGATAAGAAGCTCCAGTCAAAGGTTTACCACAACCTGGGCAACTCTTATCTTCAGTCGAAAGAGTATGAAAAGAGCATCCTGGCTTATAAAAATGCGCTGATGTCCGACCCCAAAGATGTCGATACCAAGTACAATCTCGAATATGCCAAAATGATGCTGAAGAAACAACAACAGCAGCAGCAAAATCAGAACAACCAGGACAAGAAAGACGATAAAAAGGATCAACAGGATAAACAAGATCAGAACAAGGACCAGAACAACGACAAGAACCAGCAAAAACCGCCACAGGATCAGAAAAAGATCAGCAAGGAAGATGCCGAAAGGATGCTTGAGGCGTTGAAAAACGATGAGAAAAAGACGATGCAGAAAGTAAAGAAGCAACAGGTCAAAGTTCAGGTGACCGCCACCGAAAAGGATTGGTGATTTCAGGAACCGCCGGAATAGACTTTGGAAGCGACAATTTTGAATGAAAGATAAATCAGGAATTACTAAATAATATTAAACTTACAGATAATGGGTGGGAAGTATGCCATTATGAATACCGGATCCCGGATGCTGTTTTTTCTCTCCTGGATCTTATTAGTCCTGTTTTCCGCCGGCAGGGTACAAGGGCAGGAGATCCAGTTAACGGGTTCGGCCCGGTCCACAGTAGCGGTGGGGGAGACCTTCACCCTCACTTATACGCTGAATGCCCAGGGGGCCGGTTTCCGCGGACCCAATATCCAGGGATTTGAAGTGCTGAGCGGTCCCAACACCAGTACCTCTTCCAGCATCCGCTCTATCAATGGCCGGACCAGCATGACCATCACCTATACTTACACTTACCTCCTCCAGGCAACCCGTGAGGGAAGTTTTGACATTCCCGCCGCCTCTGTTTCTGTTGACCGCAAAACGTTTACGTCTAACACCTTAAATATCAAGGTGGTAAAAAATGCTGGCGGGAGCAGTGGCGCTTCCGGTCACGGATCAGGCGGCACCCAGGGTGGCCGAAACGCCGGGGAAAGCGGAGCTGGTTCCATCGGTGCCGGCGATGTTTATGTAAAAGCCTTTGCTTCCAATGCCAATCCCCTTCAGGGAGAAGGCATTGTGGTCACTTACAAGATCTTCACCAAAGTCCCCATCGCCCAGATCAACATCAGCAAGTTGTCTTCCTTCTCGGGTTTCTGGTCCCAGAACCTGATGAAAGAAAATGATAAACTGCAACAGACAACCCAGGTCATCAACGGAGAACAATACGTGGTAGCCGACATCCGTAAAATCGCCCTCTTCCCGCTCAAAAGCGGCAGGCTGGTCATCGACCCGTTGGAATTAGAGTGCATTGCCCAGGTAAGAAAACAAACCCGTACCCGTACGGGAGATCCCTTTTTTGACGATTTTTTCAACGACTCTTTTTTCAGCAGCAACATTGCCAATGTTGAAAAAAACCTGAAATCCAATCCGTTGGTGATCACGGTTCAGCCTCTTCCGGAAAGCGGTAAACCGTTGGACTTCAGCGGGGCGGTAGGGAGTTTTACCTTTCAGTCGGAACTTGATAAAACCCGGTTAAAGAGCAACGAAGCCGTCAACCTCAAATGCACCATCACCGGCCAGGGGAACCTTCAGCTCATTGACAAACTGGGGGTCACTTTCCCGCCTGACTTCGAGACGTATGATCCTAAAGTCACCAGCGATATCAAAACCACTGCTACTGGTGTTTCGGGTACCCAGACTTTTGAGTATCTCATGATTCCGAGAAAACCCGGCCAATTCACCATCAAACCCATTAATTTTACCTATTTCGATATCGGTAAAAAGCGCTATGTCACGATCAGCAGTCCGGCTTACAACCTCACCGTGGAGAAAGGTACCGGAGATGGTACGGCGATGGTAACCTATTCAGGATCAGGGAAAGAGGATATTCAATACATTGGCAGCGATATCCGTCACATCAAAGATAAACGCTTTCCCCTTTCGGTGAAGGGTTACCGCTTTTTCGGTTCAACTGCTTTCTGGTTGTTGCTGGCTATCCCCTTGTTGCTTTTCATTGTTTTCTTGCTCCTGTGGCGAAAACTGGCAGCCCGGCGCAGCGATGCCCAACTGATGAAGAACCTGAAAGCCACGAAAATTGCGAAAAAACGGTTGGCAAAAGCTGATCAGTACAGGAAAGCCTCTGACCAGGAGGCGTTCTACGTGGAGATATCGCAGGCCTTGTGGGGTTATCTGAGCGACAAGTTCAGCATACCGGTTGCGGAACTCAGCATTGATTCGGTACAGGAGGCGCTGCAAAAAAAGGATGTCAAGGAGGCAATAATCCATCAATTCATTGATACGCTGAATAATACGGAATTTACACGGTTTGCACCAGGCGAAAAAAATGTCAACATGGAGCGGATATACAATGAAGCCTTGGAGATCATCAGCAAGATAGAGCGGGAATTGAAGTAACAGATCAACCGAACAACTAAAGGATATGAAAAGATTGGTATTGTTGATTGGAATTGTTTTTTCTGCCTTCGGAGGTTATTCAGCCGGTGAGCAGGAGCTGGTAGTCAGGGGGAACAAGGCCTATTCAGCCGGTGCATATACCGATGCCGTCAACTCCTACAAGAAGGTGATCGCGTTGGGCTGGGAATCTCCTGAGCTATACTACAATCTGGGGAACGCCTTTTTCAAACTCAACGATCTCCCCAATGCCGTCCTCTGGTATGAAAGGGCTAAGCGACTGGCTCCCGGTAATGAGGACATCGACTACAACCTGAAGGTGGCCAACGGTAAAATCGCCGATAAGATCGAACCCCTGCCCGAGATGTTTTACAAGCGCTGGTATTTTTCGCTGGTACAGTTGTTTTCAGTTGATGGCTGGGCATGGATCGGGGTTATTTTCTTTCTCCTTGCCCTGTGCAGCGCGATGGTTTATTTTGCCGCCCGCGTATTGATCTTCCGTAAAATAGGTTTTTGGAGCAGCCTTGCTACCCTGGCTTTGGCGCTTTTCTTCTTTCTCTTTGCCTGGTCGGGATACCGTTCAATACAATCCGCAAGGGAAGCCATCGTTTTTACTCCCACCATCACGGTGAAAAGTTCGCCTGATGACAAGAGCACCGATCTTTTTGTTGTTCACGAAGGAACAAAGGTCCGGTTGTTGGATAATATTTCCGGCTGGTATGAGATCCGGATCGCCAACGGAAGTGTCGGCTGGCTTCCGGCTTCCAGCCTTGAACAGATCTGATTTTTCATCCCTTTCTTTCGCTTTCTTTCAGGCTCTTTTTCAAGGGTTCAATTTTTTTTTGGAGAATAAAGTTTTTCACTTATATTTGTTCGTTTGAAAACAATGGGTTTTTACAGGGCTTATCCACTGATCATTAGGTTTTAAGAGAATTCCGGAACAAAAAATATAATAAAAAACCGTCAATATGAAAAAAAGATTTTTACCCTTTGGCTTGATCACTGCAGTATTTGTACTTTGCCTGCTCAGCTATACTTCCACTCCTGCTGCAGCACAATCAGGGAACGTTTCACCTCAGAATGCAGGAGGAGACGAATGGCTTCAGAGCCTGCGGGTAAATCAGAACACCGGCATGGTTGATCCGGCAGATGTGATGAAAGCCCGTCAACAAACTGCAGCGCTCCGTGCCAAATCTTCCCCGCTCACCCTCGACTGGCAATCCATGGGCCCGGATAATTATACCGGTCCGGTGTGGAGCGTGATTTATGACAATACCGATGCTACGGCTTCCCGCCTGATCGCCGGGGCTGCCACAGGAGGTATCTGGAAATCCAACAACAACGGGCTTACGTGGGAGCGCTGCGAAGTAGCCGACAATCAGGTACTAAAAGTCTCTTCTCTCGTGCAAACCTCTTCGGGTACCATTTATGCCGCTACCGGTATTTCCACCTGCCATTACAACCGCTATGAGGGAACCGGCCTTTACCGCTCGGAGAGTGGCGGTGTTTTCACGCTTGTCCCTGGCACCTTTGATAATCCCGACTGGGTCAGCGTAACCAAACTTACGATCGATCCCCGCAACAACCACCTTTACGCCTCCACCTCCACCGGCCTCCTTTTCAGCGAAGACGGAAACATCTGGACGAAGGTGAAAGAGGGTTATACCATGGACGTGGCAGTGGGCCCCGACGGAACCGTCCTTACGGCCATCGGTGATTCAGCATACATTGCCCCCGGGGGTGACCTGACCGCTTTCAGAAACCTCCATATCGGAGCAGATTCCATCCCTGCCGGCGATATTGGCTGGATGAACTTCGCCGCTGCTCCTTCCGATCCCAACCAGCTTTATGCCAGCATCGCCAAAATCGATGGCAAACTGAGTGGTATCTGGGCTTCGGCCGACGGTGGTTCATCCTGGTACCTGATCATGCCCAGCAACCCGCTGTATGAACCTTTTGCCGGAGAAGGCTGCTATGCCATGTCGATCATCGTGGACCCGCTTGATCCGGGACAGATCTTCCTGGGAGGTCTCAACATGTGGAAGGGTAAAAGAATTCAACCCACCGGTTACTACAATTGGGAACAGGTCAGTTTTGGAAGTACCGCTACCATCGATCCCCAGTATGCACCGCTTTACCACCACGGCTACTTCTACCGCAACAACGGCCTGCCTCAAATGGCCATGGCTACCGATGGTGGTGTGGCCATTGCTACCCTGGGTGAAAACATTACCTACCAGGTCATCAATAAAGATCTTAAGATCAGTCAGTTTTCCAGTGTTTCTTACTCTTCTCAGAAGTATTTTGCAATGGGAGGCGGCAACCGGATCGGCACCCTGGCCCTGGGTTATTTCTACCCGAAATACACCAATTATATCAATGATGGTTACCAGGTTTGGCGCACCGACGCAGCTTACCAACCTGCCAATTATGGAGGAACCGGCGGAACCTGCGAATGGTCGTCGATCGATCCCAATTTCGCCGTCTTTACGAAATACAAGAGCGACTCTGCTGTACGCCGTCAGGATATGCGCGACCTGGTCTACACCAACTCCTTCATGATGGGAATTGACACCGTTAGTTCAGCGAAAATCCCACAACGTATCTGGGAAAGCTATAATTTCACTGCTTCCCGCGACAGCGTCATGATCTATGCCCACGTCAACCCCATCCCGGCCGATACCATCCTTTGGGTTAAAAGCGCCAACAACGAATTCCTCTTCCCCTACCGAACATTGGCTCCCCTCCCTGCAGGCGACAGCCTCGCCATCGTTGACCCGATCGCCAACCGCTATTTCCGCTATGGCGTGAAATCGGGCGAAAGAGGTATTTACATGACCAAAGACATGCTCAAACTGGCAAAAGATCCTGAATATTTCAAACTCTGGGTCGATGAAAGCTATGACGATCCCATCACCACGATTTCCGTATCCGCCGACCTGAATACCCTCTGGGCTGGATCTAAAAACGGAAGATTGGTAAGGATTGCAGGCCTTGTCAACGCTTATGATTCAGCCACTGCGAACATCACCAGCAGCCAGTGCGTTCTGACCAATTCCCTGTTCACCGATATGCCATTCGCAAGCCGCACCATCACCTCCATCGCCATCAATCCCAACAACAGCAACATGGTGATGGTCACCCTTGGAAATTATGGCAATACCGATTATGTGTACCTCTCGGTTAATGCCAATGACCCGGCTCCCATCTTCACCTCCATCCAGGACGACCTGCCCCACATGCCGGTTTATACGGGGATCATTGAACTCCACGGTGACAACGTGGCTATTATAGGGACCGATGTTGGTGTATTCTCCACCAGCAACCTCTCCTCAGGCGCTCCCACGTGGATCCCCGACATGCTGAATATTGGTGACGTGGCTGTTACCGAAATCCGTCAACAGGTGATCCGCGATTACCATGTTGAAAACTGGGGAATGATTTACCTGGCTTCCTATGGCAGGGGCTTATGGTCAGAATCAACCTATTGGGCACCGGTGGGTATTGATGAGCCACAACCAGTGAAAAACATGACGGCAGGTACCCTTAAACTGACCCCCAACCCGGCCCGCGAAACGGTAACCCTCTCCTTTGTCAATGAAACCAGTGGCTTCATTAACGCCGAGGTTTATGACCTGACCGGCCGGCTTGTGATGACCGCCCCTCTGGGCAACTGCCGGAAAGGAACTGTAACGGGATCACTTCTTATCAACAATCTTCCCACCGGAACTTACCTGGTCAAAGCAGCAGGCAACCATGCGAAACTGGTGAAACAATAAAAGGATCACTCAAAAAAAAAGAGGGCATCCCGAAAGGGTGCCCTCTTTTTTTTAAGAAATGACTAATTCAAGGATTTTTTGAATGCTTTCAATACCGCGACATCTGCATCGGTGATGTATCCTATTTCCAGCGCTTTGGAGATCAGGTGATCATAGTCGGTCAGGGTGACCAACGGGCATTCGGCTTCCGTGAATGACTTTTCGGAACGATCGAGGTTGTATGTGAAAATGGCAACCATCCCTTTGACATGGCATCCGGCTGCTTTCAGGGCCTGAACGGCAGCCAGGCTGGAACCTCCGGTGGAAATAAGATCCTCCACCACTACAACGCGCTGGTTGTCGCGAACCTCCCCTTCAATCTGGTTGGTCAGTCCATGATCTTTTTTGCTGCTCCTGACGTAGGCAAAGGGCAGTCCCAGTTCCTGGGCAACCAACGCTCCCTGCGCGATCCCTCCGGTAGCGACACCCACGATGGCTTCGGGTTGAAAGCCGTTTTCCTCAATGCATTTCACAAACTGCTGGCGGATAAAAGTCCGTATCTCCGGGTAGGAGAGGGTCACCCTGTTGTCGCAATAGATCGGTGATTGTATTCCCGATGCCCATGTGAAAAGTTCCCTGGGGCTCAGCTTTACAGCGTTGATCTTCAATAGTTGTCCGGCCGTTATGAGTGCAATGTCTTTGTTATAGATCATAGAAAAATTTTCTGTTCCGGATGCAAAGATACGAAAGATTCCGCTTCCTTCCTATGTGTGCTTCGCCGGCGCTTTTTTTGTATTTTTACACTTTATTCCAAACACCATGAAGATATTTTTGGATGAACGGCTGATTACCTTTTCAGCCATGCCTCCTGCTGTTACAGCTCCTGACGAATGGATTTTCCGTTATGAATCCCCCCGACAACTGGAAGCAGCTTTCCTGCAATTTGAGGCTACACCCCATTTCAAAGCGCTTACCGTGATAGATCCTGATAAAAACCCTGACGGACCCTCTCCTGCGGAAGCCGCTTTTATGGATCTCTTTAAAAGGATTGATGCCGCCGGCGGATTGGTTACCAATGAAAAAGGAGATCTTCTTTTCATCCAACGCCTGGGACGTTGGGATTTGCCCAAAGGAAAGATAAATCGCGACGATTATGCTCCCGGAGAGCAGCATTTACTGACTTGCGGGAGTGTTCCCCCTGAAGCCGCACGAAGAGCTGCTATCAGGGAGGTGAAAGAGGAGACCGGACTGGCGCAGTTGGCCATTACCGGAGAACTCTCTTCCACCTGGCATATCTATACCCGCAAGGAGAAACGGATTCTGAAAAGAACCTGGTGGTTTTCCATGGAAACCGACTCCAACCAACCGCTTACACCCCAATTGAGCGAAGCAATTACATCGGTGCAATGGATCAGTCGGGAAAAGATACCCATCGTTCTTGACGACACCTATGGCTCTCTGCGCGAGATGCTAAGGCAACTCCTTTTTTAGTTCAATTCAGCAGCAATCCATTTTTAAATGCTACTTTGACCAGTTGGGCGGCATTCTTCACCTTTAGCTTGTGAAATATATTATTTTTGTGCCGCTCCACGGTCTTCTCGCTGATGAAAAATTTCCGGGCAATCTCCCGGGTGGTACAGCCCTCAGTCAGTTCCTTGATCAACTCTATTTCACGGTAGGTCAGTTGATTGATCCTGTATAGCTGCTCTCCGTTTCTCGAATTGCACATTTCATGGATCATAAATTCCTCCATAGAGGGACTGATGTAGATCTTTCCCTCGTGTACCTCACGTATCGCCTGCAGAAGCTCCTCGATTCTCGTATTTTTTGAGACAAACCCTCTGGCTCCGTTGCGAAGTGTTGCTTTCACATAATTGGGATGGTCAAAATCAGACCGTGCAATGACCTTTACACAAGGCATCCTGTCATCGATCATCTTTGTTAACTCCAGTCCGTTTTTATCCGGAAGGTTGATTTTAAGCAGGACGATGTCCGGTTTCTTTTTTTCCAGCATGACCAGTAATTGCTCTCCGTTGCTGGTAGTCCCGATGACATTGATCCCTCCTAAAAATTGCAGAGGAATTTTTAGCGCATCCAGAAAAAGTGTATCATCATCGGTAAGAATTACACTAATAGCGCGGGTTTCGCGGTGTTGCCGCGATTCGGGTAAAGAAGTAATGAAAGTCATGGAAGTAAATAAAGAACGGTAAAATCAAAATAAATTAAATATATAGAAATGTAATGTAGACACAAATTTTACCTGAAAAGTGAAATAATAGTAACAAAATGGATGAAAATGGACAAAACAATACAATAATCCTTGAATATGAATATATTGGTAAAATGTCTTGTTAGGTATTTAGAATATTCCGGGTATTTTGGTTCTGTGATTTTGAAACCAGCAGTATGAAAAATTTTTTCCCATTTCTGTGGCTTGCCCTCTTTTCCGGTATGGTTACGGGGCAGCAGGCATTAGCCGATTTTATCAACCGTTCCCTGGCAGAGACTATGCTGCCGGCTGATACAGGTGATCGCTCCTTGCGCTCAAATATCACGGTCAATGTGAAGGTTTACCTTGAAGGCGCTTATTCTTCTGTGGCAGGCCGGATGACCACAGCGCTCAATCCCGCCCTGATACCGCTCAACCAACCTTACAACCGTTCACCCTGGAACTATGCCGGTCCGGAACAACTCCCGGTGGTACCGGCCGTGATGACCGATTGGGTATTGGTCGAGTTGCGTACCCAGACTGCCGGTTCTTCCATGGTTGCCCGTTCTGCCTGTCTTTTAACACGGGAGGGAACGGTCACAGGATTGAACGGGATCGATCTTCCGCTTTTTGAAGGAGTTACCGCCGGTGATTATTACGTAGTCATCCGGCACAGGAACCACCTGGCTGTAATGACGGCTTCGGCCATTCCGCTTTCCGAATCCTCTTCGTTATACGACTTCACCATGGCCCTCGACCGTGCTTACGGCGCCAACCCGATGGTCAGCCTGGGGAATGGATCCTTTGGGATGTTTTCCGGTGATGCCAACGGAAACGGCAGCATCAACAACATCGATCTGGTTCAATGGCGGACCAACTTTTCCAGGATCGATTACAACGACGCCGATCTCTTTGCCGACGGGGTTGTCAACAGCCTGGACTATATCAAATGGCGCCGGTACAACGCGAAAAGAACCGCCGTCCCCAACTGATCTGACATAAAACCACCAACCATAAACTTCTTAACCCATGAAACGCCTTGCATGGCCCCTGCTGACAACCCTTCTGATGATCGGTAACCAGGCAACCGGACAATCCTCCGTTACCCTCGATTTTCGCGCCTCCAATCCCAGGATACGCTACGATTTCAATACCACTTACAACGAATACTGCGACAACCTCCTCTTCGACCTGGAAATCAAAGCCAGCGCCCCTACCTATTACTATTCCCTGGAGGTACATACTACGATGAATAGCAATACTTTAGCTGATATGAACTGGATTAACGGTCCTCTGGTTACTTCATCTTACTTGGTTACTTTTAATACTATCAATCAAAATATTAATCTAGCGATTAATGCAAATAAAACAATAGATCAGACCTCAACGACCGGATTTTCCCTCATCACCACAGAGTGGCAGTCGTTGGGGACGGTAGTATTGCGGATCACGGATAACACGGCTGAATGTAACTTTGAATGGCTTACCTCCTGGATGGAGGGTTGCCAGTTGGAAAAGACCTTCAATCCGGCCGATATCGCCGAATACCAGGGGTTTACTGTCGAAAACGCTCCCTTTACCGGGTTGTACACGGGGCGGCTTTGGTCGGGCAGCGAATGGTCGCAGACGGGAGGAACGGAAGCGGGAGCAGCCTTCCTTGACTGGTCGGTGCCGGTCAACACCTCCGTTTGGCAGGGGACTCCGATACTGACCACAGGGCCCTGCCATGCCGCGGCCTTGAGAATCCACGCTCCGGCCGTGCTGGCCCTGGCTCCCGGAGCACAACTCACCTGCACCGGTTCCACAGAGATCCAGGGATCTGAAGCGCTGATCATCGGTTCGGATGAAGGCGGAAGCGGATCCTTCATCGACAATGGAACGATCGCCTATCCCTTCTCCGGATCGGCAGGAGTACGACAATATCTGTCGCCGGACGGCTGGCATTACGTGTCAGCACCAACTGAAAACGCAACTGCCGGCGTTTATCTTCACGACTACCTGGTTCCCTGGAATGCTGCCTCCGACAACTGGGGCGCTTACATCACCGACCCTTCGGCTCCGCTTACACCCGGAAAGGGTTACGCGGTGTGGGTTCCCTCAACCACCTCATCACCGGAAAAGATTTTTACGGGAAGTCTTAACACCGCCACCGTTGCTTTTCCCTGTTCAGAAGCCGGTAGCGGTTTCAACCTTACCGGCAATCCCTACCCGAGCGCCCTCGACCTCACCCGTGTGACCTGGCCTTCGGAAGAACAGACTGCCTGGTTCTGGGATCAGCAGATCAACAATTACGTAGTCTATAACAACGCTCCTTCGACGCACACGCAATATGTTCCTCCCATGCAGGGATTTTTCATCAAAACCAATGTGGCCGGTGACTTTACGGTAGACAATACCTCCCGGACCCATCAGTCGGAAGCCTTCCTGAAATCCGTTAATGCTTTCAGCAATGCCCTTTACCTGAAAGCGTCGGGCAGTCTGAACGGTTACCGGGACGAGGCAGTGATCTGGTTTGACTCCCGGATGACCAACGGTTACGATCCGGGATATGATGCGGAAAAGAAAACCGGAGGTGAGGCAGCACCGCAGCTTTACACGACAGCAGCCAACGGCGAAAGAAGGACTATCCAGGCCCTCCCTTTCACGGAGCGCCAAACCATAGTCCCGGTGGCCTTCTCCTGCGGATTGAGCGGAAATTACACCCTGGCAGCCTTCAATATGGAAAGTTTCGACAAAGGGATCACCCTCGAGCTGGAAGACCTCCGCGATCACACCACCAGGAACCTGGCCTTGCAACCTGAGTACCAGTTTTCTTACACGGCCGGCGATTCCCCCGACCGGTTTCTGCTCCATTTTTACCATCCCGCGGCCGGCAATGGTCAACCGGCGGAAGCCGTGTCGTGGATCATCTATACAAGAGGTCGTCAACTGTTCATTCAAAACAACCAACTTGAGGAATGGCAGGGCGAAGTGGCGCTATGCAACCTTTTGGGGCAGCTTTTACGCCGGTTCCCGCTGACTGAAGCGCTCTCCGGAGGAGTCCTGGTTGACCTTCCCCCAGGGGTTTACCTGGTCAGGATCCTTACCGGCGGAAGCGCCACGGGCACGAAGATCTTCCTGACGGAGCCATAAGTCCGGTCTGTTCATCCATTCATCCATCAAAATCTAAAACCATGAAAAAAACATTGATAGTGTTGCTTCTCCTTTTCCTGCCGGCTTTTCCTGTCCAACTTCATGCGGAAGATCCACCGCCACCGCCCAACGGAGGCAGCACCCCTGTCGGAAGCGGTGGAACTCCGGTAGGCGGGGCCCCGATCGACGGGGGATTGGGTATCCTGTTACTATTAGGCGCCGGGTATGGCGGTGTCCAGCTGTTTTCAGCAATCAGAAGCAGAACCAGATCCGCAGTCTAATTTTTTACCATCTTTCCGGTGGCCACGAATTTAGTCCCGGTGATCCGGACCATGTAGAACCCGGCCTTGAGGAAGGAGAGATCGAGTTCAATCCGGTTGTCGGCTACGCTTCCTTTCCGGGAGAAGAGCAGTTTCCCCTGAAGGTCGAAAACGGAGACCTCCACCGGTTCGTTGCCCATCGGATCGGTCATCAGGGTAACTTTTCCATCGAAGGGATTGGGATAGATGTGCATCGATTGTTCGATGACCGGAAGCGGTTCGTCGAGGCCCAGCGGACGGTTGCCCTGGGCAAACCAGATACCCCACTTGGCTTCTGTGATCAGGGTTGTTGCATTCCCATTGGGATGGATTTTATCGGCTTGCATCCCGATCACCGAAATGTCCTCATAGAGACCGTTCCGGGTGGTGAAGATCAGTTGATTGTCCAATTTGGAATAGTTGGGGGTGCCGAGGGTGGAGCCATTTTCGTACACCGCGGCGACATCGCCGTTATCAAGGTTGGCAGCTAAGATCGCGTTGTTTCCGGTATTGGAATCCATGTAATCGAAAGCGGCGATATAGGTGGAATTCTTGGTCAGTGACGGGTTGCCGATGCTCACTCCCGGTTCGAGACCGGAGATGAGTTTAAAAATCTGTCCATCGCCCCAGGTATTGTTGGCTTTATTCCAAACACGGAGAAAATTGATGTCCCAGAGATCCAGTTGTTGTCCTTCAGGTCCGTCGATCTGAGAATAGGAATCGTACATCAGGTACTCCCCGTCGTACAAGAATTCCATTGCATCTGCGTACAGCACGTTGTAAGTGACCACGCCGGGTTGGGTACCGGGATTGTACAGGTGGAACCTCGCCCATTGCTGTTTTTCGTAACTATAAACATAGATGGAGGAGTCGATGTAGATGGTCACGGCCGAAACCAGGGAGCCGTCTTTGGAAACGGAAATCCCGTCCCAGATCGCCTCATCCTGGATGATCTGTTCGGAGGGGTTATCGGAAATTGTTACTCTCCTCATTTTGTTATCGTCGGAGATAAAATAGGCGGTCAATCCATCGTCGGGGACGGAGGGTTTGTTATGGATCCCCGTGGAGGAGATGGGGGTAAACTGCGTTCCTGTGGTATTGGCAGCATAAAGGGTGTATTGATCCCCGGCATATTCATCGAGCAGGAGGATGTAATCCTGCCCTGGGTTGACCTGGAGGTTTCCGGGTTCGGTTGTGCCTCCACCTCCGCCTCCACCTCCGCCGCTTTCAGTGATCCCCACCTGGTCGAAAGCGGAAGCGGCGGCATTCATTTCAGCGCTTCCGTTGCCGTACAGATCTTTGGCCGACTGGATCACGGCAATTCGCAGGTCGTGGTATTGCGACGACCGGGTGAGGTAATTGAACAAGGCCCGCATGAAGGTCTTTTCTCCTTTCTCCAGCCCGACCGCCGTGGCGTACTTGTAGTAAGCAAAGTTACCCACCCCGCTGTTGGTATGCACCCCGCCGTTGTCTTGTTCCCCGTTGTACATCTCACTGTATTGGGCGGGCTGGTAACAGGGATCGTTGAAGGAGCTTCCGCCGTTGTGCGGGTTCGACATGTCGCGCATGGCGCCGGTGGGAAAGTAGGGATTCCCGGCCATGATGATGTCTTCCCCGATTTTCCAGTTGCGGCGTTCCACCATCGCCCCGATGATATCGGAATAGCTTTCGTTGATGGCGCCCGACTCGTTCTGGTACTCCAGGTTGGCGCTGGTCTCATCCACCGCGTGGCCCAACTCGTGGGCACAGACATCCAGTCCCCCGGCCAACGGTTTGAACATCGAACCGTTGCCATAAAACATGGCCTGCCCGTTCCAGAAAGCATTATCAAATCCTTGGCCATTCTCGTCGGTGATGTTGATCACGTTGGGGATGTCGGCGCCATTGCCGTTGAATGAGTTCCGGCTGTGCACATTTTTCCAGTAATCATAAGACAAGGCAGCGTGGTAATGAGCGGAGATGGCGTTCGGGCTCCAGGTGTTGTTGGCTGAAGTGACGATGGAAGCGTTGGTGATCTGGTTATAGGGGGCGTTGAAGGCATCATACGTCTTGATGACCCCTTCGAAAGCCTGGGGATTGAACATTGCCTTGGTCACATCCACCATATAATAAGTCCCGCTTTGGAGGTAAACGTGAAAACTACGGTTAACCCCGTTCAGATCAGTGCCTGAAGCCGTTACGTCGCCATCGCTTTGGGTGTTGTTATAAAAACGGAGGATTTCCCCGTTGCCGGCATCAATGAAGTATTCCCATCGTTCGATGATGTTGGGCCGAACGGTGATGTGCCAGGCAAGGCGATCCCGGCCATGGTTTCTTTCCGCGGGGTAGATGACCAGTTCTGTAGCCGGCCGATCGTAGTTCAAAAACTTTTTCTCAGCTTCCGACAGTTCCCGGCTGTTGGTCTGTTTTCCCACATGGTTCAGGACGATGGCCTCAGCGTTTGGTGCAGGAACAAGCGGATTGAAGTCACGCAGGGCCGGAGTGGGGGCGATCCTCCCGTTGTACCGGTCGATGAAGCCATCACGCCCGTGAAGATAAAGTTCGGCGCCGTACACCGGAATCCCGTTCAGTACCTGTTGCATCCTGAGGTGTTCCATTCCGAGTTCATCGGTTGTGCGACTTTTCAGGACAAACTCCTCGCCGGGATGTTTGATCCCCAGCGCCTGCCTGAGGGCATCCAGGTACTGGATGCAGGCCTGAGGCACGGCTTCGGAGGATTTCCCGGTAAGCGCGATGGCATCCGGTAATCGTCCTTCAGTGAAGAGCAGTTTCCCGTTCTTGTCGTACCGGGTGTCGGTAAACACGGCGGGATCCAGCCGGAACGCAGAAGCGTTGAGTTGTCGCGGCACGAAAGTCGGGGTGGGGACCGGTGAGTTTTGTTTCAGGGGCATCACCAGAGGCCCTGCCTGAACCTGCCCGGGTAAGGTAAAACCGGCAGGCGGTGGAACTTTGTGAAGCCCTTTGAAAGCGGAGGTTTGCGAAAAAGAGCTGCCGGCCACCGTAAAAAGGAGTATGGCCACTAAAATCCTCGGAAGTAACTGATTTTTCATAGGAATGGTTTTTTTAATCGAAAACTATTCTTTGTCGGCCTGGAACCGGAATCCCAGCCGTTTGCCTGTCGTGATGGAGAAGGCATCGAGGGTGGATTGGATTTCCCCGGCGGTGACCTCCTTGATGGTATCGAAAGGGGGCGTCAGCAGGTCGAAGTTGAGGGAGTAAAGGATAGAGGAGTGAAGAATTTCCTGTACAGCCTTTTCATTCAGCAAGGTATAGGGAAAATTGTTGTAGAGCAAACCTACTTCCCGCTTCCCTTCCACGAAATAGTGTTTTTCACGGTTGATGAAGATACGGCCGATGCAATAACCGATGTCATTGGCACGGTTGAATTTGAAGGAATCGGCCAGGAAGTTGAAAATGTGGATGATTCCGCAATAGGAACGGCGTTTGTCTTCACGGATATAGGTCGTTTTCATCACTTCGTGGTCGCGTGGAATCTCGAAGACGTTGGAGTGCATGAAAAAGATCAGTACATCGCTCCCGAATTTCAACCGGAATTCAAACTCTCCCCGGTCTTTGAAGGAAAAGGGCAGGGGAAGGGGAGATTTTTCGATGACCGGGCGATTTTTCATGATCAGGCTCTCCCCGCATTTTTTGAAAGTGTTGAAGGCATCCTGTGTGGTACGGAATACCTCCTGTTTCAGCGTACCTTTTTCTATGATCGAATCAACCAATGCTTTGGTAGTGACCTTTGCTTTTTCCATAATGAGGTTAAATACCCTCAAATTTAAACAATAATTTCTATGATGATTTAATGATTTGTTAACCTCCCCTTAATTTTCAGTTAATATTCGGGTGGTTACTTTGCACCAGCAAAAATCAAAAAACCACCTTTATGAAAAAAACACACTTGCATCCCCTGGGTCTTGCTTTTCTGGCCCTTATCCTTGTTTTTTCCTCGTGTAAAAAGAGTGAAGATCCGGAACCTGTTCCCTCCACTGACACCACTGCGGTGGTTATCTCGGGAGAGATCACGGGGAATGTCACCTGGAGTTCGAATCATACCTATCTTCTTCGCGGATTTGTTTACGTGGTCGATGGGGCGACCCTGACCATTCAGCCCGGCACCATCATTAAAGGGGATAAACCCACAGTGGGTACCCTCATTGTAGAAAGGGGCGGAAAGATCCTGGCCGACGGTACCCCTGTGAATCCGATTGTTTTCACCTCCAATGCACCGGTTGGTTTTCGTAACCGGGGCGACTGGGGCGGATTGGTGCTTTGCGGCAAAGCCCCGGTGAACAACGGCGATCCGCAGATCGAAGGAGGTCCCCGCTCTCATTACGGCGGAAACGAGCCGGCTGACAATTCGGGAATCCTCCGTTATATCCGCATCGAGTACGCAGGTTATCCACTCCAGCCGGATAAAGAGATCAACGGCCTCACGTTGGCCGGTGTGGGTTCCGGTACCGTGGTCGATTACATCATGGTTTCTTATGCCAACGATGACTCCTTCGAATGGTTCGGCGGTACGGTCAACGCGAAACACCTCATCGCTTTCCGCGGGCTGGATGACGATTTTGACACCGATAACGGCTTCACGGGAAATGTACAGTATATCCTGGCTGTCCGTGATAAGACGGTGGCCGATGTCTCCGGATCAAATGGTTATGAATCAGACAACGATGCCAATGGGTCGACCAATGCCCCTTTCACACGGCCTGTCTTCTGCAACGCCACCCTGATCGGTCCCCGCAAAGATGCT